>CAMDRF010000005.1 GCA_945906765.1 Nitrosovibrio sp. Nv4
CGTGCCGTCCACCTGCAGCGTGAGCAGATCGTCGCGCCGCACGCGCACCGTCCAGGAGGAATTGAAATGCGCGATGGCGCCGCCGGCCAGCCTGAAGGTGGCATAGGCCGCGTCGTCCGCGGTCGCCTTGTACTTCCTGCCGCCTTCGTCCCAGCGGAACGGAATGTGCGTCGCGCCCAGGCAGGAGACCGCCTTCACTTCGCCGAACAGGTTGTCCAGCACGTAGCGCCAGTGGCACAGCATGTCGAGGATGATCCCCCCGCCGTCCTGCTTGCGGTAGTTCCAGGACGGGCGCTGCGCGGGCGGCTGGCCTGACTGCGGGTCGCCCTCGAACACCCAGTAGCCGAATTCGCCGCGCACCGACAGGATCTTGCCGAAGAAGTCCTCGTCGCGCAGTTTGGCCAGCTTCAGCATCCCCGGCAGCCAGAGCTTGTCCTGCACCACGCCGTGCTTGACCTTCGCCTTCTTCGCCGCCTGGTACAGGTCCACGGCCTCGGCGAGCGTGGTCGAGACCGGCTTCTCGCAGTAAACGTGCTTGCCGGCCTCGATCGCCTGCTTGAGCAGCTTCGGCCGCAGTTGTGTCGACGCGGCATCGAAGAAAACGCTGTCTTCCTTCGATGCCAGGGCTTTCTTCAGATCCACGCCCCAGCGCGCGACGCCATGCTGCTTCGCCAACGCCGCGATCTTCTCCGCGTTGCGCCCGATCAGGATCGGGTCCGGCATCAGGCGCGTGCCGTCCTTCAGCACGACACCGCCCTGTTTGCGGATCTCGAGGATCGAGCGAATCAGGTGCTGATTCATGCCCATGCGCCCGGTGACGCCGTGCATGATGATGCCGATGCGTTTGGTTCTCACTTCTTTTTCGCCAATCCGAGGCTGTTGATGATCTTGCGCTCCTTCTCGTACTGCTCGCGCGCCCATTTCGTGTAGTCCTCTGTCGACAGGTACCAGACGGGCTGGTTGTACTTCGCCAGCGTCTGGGTGTGGATCGGGTCCTCCAGTCCTTTCCTGAAGGCGTCGTGCAGCGCCTTCACTACCGCGGGAGGCGTCGCCGCCGGGACCCCGATGCCGTAGGGACTCGTGGAGACGATCCCGTAGCCGAGCTCCGTGAGCGTCGGCACGTCGGGCCAGACCGGGGTGCGCTTCTCCGTCAGGACCGCCAGCACGCGCGCCTTGCCGGCCGCCACGTGCGGCACCGCGCCCGTGGAGTCCACCGCGACGTCGAGGTGACCGCCCAGCATCGCGGTCAGCATGTCGGCGCTCCCCTTGAACGGGATGTGGTTGAACTTCACGCCCTGCGCGGCAGACAGCTCCTCCGTCGCCAGATGCACCGAGCCGCCGATGCCGTGCGAGCCGTAGCTGATTTTTTCCGGGCTCGCCTTTGCGGCGGCCACGAGATCCGCCATGGTCTTCCAGGGTGCGTCGGCGCGGACGATGACCGCGAATACGTAACCCGAGACGCCCATCACGTAGCGGATGTCCTTCATCGGGTCGAAAGCGACGTTTTCCATGTGCGGCAGGCGCAGCACCGTGATCGGGATCATGCTCACCGTGTAGCCGTCGGGCTTGGCGTTCACCAGCGCCGCGGCGCCCAGCGTGCCGGTGGCGCCGGGCCGGTTCTCGACCACCACCGGCTGGCCGAGATACTTCGAGGTCGCCTCCGCGAGCGCGCGGCCGGCGATGTCGGTCGGCCCGCCTGCGGGGAAGGTCACCAGAAGCGTGACCGGACGCGCCGGGAAAGTCTGTCCCGCGGCGGCTGGGATGAAAAAGGACAGGAACAGCGCGAACAACAGTCTCGTCATTTCATACTCCTCATCAGTAGTGTCCGACACGTTTGAAGTGGATCGATCGTAACTCAAGCGTTGGCATGGATTTTCGGCGGAGCAGCGATGGCGAGTCAACAACGGCGCGAGCGCCGTCCTGAACGGCGCTGGCTGCAGGCGGCGTGGTACTACGTGCCAAGCGCGCTGGTAATGCTGGGCCTCCTGTTCGCCTGGCAGCTGGCGGTCGATTTCTGGCAAGTGAAGGAGTACATCCTGCCCTCGCCCTGAGCAGCGCTCCAGACGCTGTCGAAGTCGAACTACCAGTGGAGCGCGAACTTTCTCACCACGCTCTACGTCGTACTGGGCGCGTTCGTGCTCTCGGCCGTGCTCGGCGTGATCCTCGCGGTGGCGATTGTCTGGAACGATCTCCTCATGCGCACCATCATGCCGGTGCTGGTGCTGTTCAACACCCTGCTAACGCTCCTGCAACGCTTCGAGAATGCCCTTGATATAGCCGATGGCGCGCGCGGCGGCGCCGGGCCCGTCGGGCACGTAGTCGAAGGGCTCGACGGCGATGTCGCCGGCATAGCCATGGCGCACCAGCGCGGCGAGCAGCGGGGCGAAGCGCTGCTCGCCCTGGCCGGGGCCGCGCCGGTTGCGGTCGTTGACCTGCACGTGCGCGATCATGCCCTTGGGCAGCCAGGTGTCCACCAGCGCTGGCAGCGGTGCGGTTTCCATACGGCCGGCCGAGCTGCAATCGAGCATGCTGCGCACGCTGCGGTTGCCGATCGCCGTGACCATCGCGGCGGCCTCTTCGAGCGTGTTGATCAATGGCGTCTGATCGGACGAAAGCGGTTCGATGCAGTAGATCACGCCCGCTTTTTGCGCGCGCTCGGCAATTGCGGCGAAGGATTCCTGCGCACGCGCCATTGCCGCCGCGTGCGTGTCGCCCGACTCGATACGCCGCTGCTGCGGCGAGCCGTGGACGAGGTAACGGCCGCCGAGCTCGGCGCACTGGTCGATGAGCGCGAGCATCACATCCACGGTTTTCTTTCTGATGTTTTCATCCTTGGAACTTATTGAAAGACCGGAGGGCTTCAGCAAAAGCCAATGCAGCCCGGTGACGGCGATGCCGGCGTCCGCGGCGGCGGCGCGCGCGGCGGCGAGCTGCGCCGCGCCCAGGCGGTGCGGCTCGTCCGAAAGGGTATAGGGCGCGATCTCGAGGCCGTCGTAGCCAAGCTTGGCGGCGTACTCGCACTGCTTCGGGAACGGCATCGGCGCGATGACTTCGTTGCAAAGCGCGATCCTCATGTCGCGCTCCTTAGCTTTGCGATGCGCATCGCTGTTTCCTGAGATATCCCAGCACCAGCGAAATCATGTGCTTCAGGCGCTCGGCCTGGTGGCGCAGCGCGCGCAGGATGCGCTGCCGGTTCCTCTCGGGGTCGCGCTGGATTTTCAGCGGAACGTTGCCCGCAATGCGCTCAGGCCTTGCGGTGCTCTCCAACCTTGACGATCTTCATGGTATTGGTGCCGCCGGACTTGCCGATCGGCTCGCCGATGGTGAGCACGATGAGGTCGCCGTCCTTGACCACGCCGTTCTCGACCAGCACCTTTTCGGCCTCGGCGAGCAGTTCCTCGCGGTCCTTGCCGACGTACTTCACCATCAGCGGATAGACATCGCGGTACAGCGCGCAGCGGTAGCGCGTCGCGGTCTGCGCGGTGAGCGCGTAAATCGGCACGCCGCAATTGAGGCGGCTCATCCACAGCGCGGTCGAGCCCGATTCGGTGAGCGTGGCGATCGCCTTCACCTTGAGGTGGAAGGCGGTAAACAGGCCCGCCATCGCGATCGACTGATCGACGCGCGTGAATACCCGGTTGAGGAAATCCTGATCGAGGCTCAACGGCTGCGACTGCTCGGCCTGCACGCAGATGCGGTGCATCGCCTCAATCGCCTCCACCGGGTACTTGCCGCTCGCCGACTCGGCCGAGAGCATCACCGCGTCGGTGCCATCGAGCACCGCGTTGGCGACATCCGACACTTCCGCGCGGGTAGGCACCGGACTCTCGATCATCGATTCCATCATCTGCGTGGCGGTGATGGTGAGCTTGTTGTGCTCGCGCGCGAGGCGAATCATGCGCTTTTGCAGCGCCGGTACCGCAGCATCGCCCACCTCGACCGCCAAGTCGCCGCGCGCCACCATGATGCCGTCGCAGGCGTTCATGATGTCCACCAGCGCCGCCGGCGTCACCGCCTCGGCGCGCTCGATCTTGGCGATCAGGAAGGCCTTGCCGCCGGACGCACGCAGCAACTCCCGCGCCATGTACATGTCGGCGCCGGTCTTCGGAAACGATACCGCCAGGTAGTCGGCGTTGATCTTCGCCGCGGTGCGAATGTCGTCGATGTCCTTGGGCGTGAGCGCGGCCGCGGTCAGCCCGCCGCCCTGCCGGTTGATGCCCTTGTTGTTCGAGAGCACGCCGCCGTGGCGCACCTTGGTGTGCACCTCTTCGCCGCGCACCTCGGTCACATCGAGCACGATCTTGCCGTCGTCCAGCAGCAGCACCGAGCCCGCGCCGACATCGCGCGGCAGTTCCTTGTAGTCCAGGCCCGCGCGGCTGCCGTCTCCCAAGTCGCACGCGGCGTCGAGCACGAACACCTGCCCCTTCTGCAGCATGACCTTGCCGTCTTTGAACTTGCCGACGCGGATCTTCGGCCCCTGCAGGTCGCACATGATCGCCACCGTACGCCCGGTCTTGCGGCTGATTTCCTTCACCAGCGTGGCGCGCGCGAGGTGATCGTCCGCGGTGCCATGCGAAAAATTGAGCCGCACCACGTCCACGCCAGCGCGCACCATGCGTTCGAGCACGGCGGGGTCGGAAGAAGCAGGTCCGAGGGTGGCGACGATCTTGGTGCTGCGGAGCATGCCTCTAGCCTAAGCCCTTTCCTCGAGCGCCGCCACTGCGGGCAGGGTCTTGCCTTCGAGAAACTCGAGGAAGGCGCCGCCCGCGGTGGAGATGTAATCGATGCCGCCGGTGACGCCGAACTTGTGGATCGCGGCGATGGTATCGCCACCGCCTGCAATGGAAAAGGCTTTGGATCCGGCAATCGCACGCGCGATCGTTTCCGTGCCCCTGGCGAACTGATCGATCTCGAACACCCCGACCGGTCCGTTCCACACGATCGTTCCAGCCTCACTGAGCATGCGCGCGAGTATCGCAGCGCTTTTCGGGCCGATGTCGAGGATCATGTCGTCGGCGGCGACGCCGCGCACATCCGTGACGTGCTCCCGCGCGCGCGCCGACATCTCGCCCGCGACAACCACGTCCTCAGGCAGCGGCACCGCGATCGCGGCCATAATTTTCTTCGCCTCTTCGACCAAACCCGCTTCGGCCAGCGACTTTCCGACCGGGTAGCCCTTGGCGAGAAGAAACGTATTCAGGATGCCGCCGCCCACGATCAGCCGGTCCACCTGCCTGGCGAGCGCCAGAAGCAGCGGCAACTTGGTCGATACCTTCGAACCGGCCACGATTGCGATCAGCGGTCGCTTCGGCGAGGACAGCGCCTGCCCCAGCGCATCAAGTTCCGCGGCCATCAGCGGGCCGGCGCAGGCGATCTTCGCGAATCGGGCAACCCCGTGTGTCGTTGCTTCGGCGCGGTGCGCGGTGCCGAAAGCGTCGTTGACGTAGACGTCGCAGAGCGCGGCCACCTTTCGCGCGAGCGCCTCGTCGTCCGCCTTCTCGCCGAGATTGAAGCGGCAGTTCTCGAGCAGGACGACTTTTCCGGGGCTGACGTTGACGCGATCGGTCCAGTTTTGAATCAATTCAATTTCACAGCCGAGGAGTTCTCCCAAACGCTTGCCGACGGGCGCGAGCGAATCCTTCTTGTCGAAAACACCCTCTTTGGGCCTTCCCAGATGCGAAGTCACCATCACCGCTGCGCCCTTGTCGAGCGCGAGCCGGATTCCCGGGACGGAGGCCCGGATGCGCGTGTCATCGGTGATGTTGCCGGCCCCGTCCTGCGGCACGTTCAGGTCGGCGCGGATGAAGACCCGCTTGCCGCGCAGCTCCTGGTCGGCGAGCCGCTTGAATCTCATCCTGAACGCTTCATTACTTTGCCTGGTGCAGCGCGACCGTGACGTCCAGCATGCGGTTGGAGAAGCCCCACTCGTTGTCGTACCAGCTCGCGACCTTCACCAGCGTGCCGCCGGAGACCTTGGTGAGCAAGGAATCGACCACCGAACTGGCCGGGTGGTGGTTGAAGTCCGAGGACACCAACGGCTCGGTGCAGTACTCCAGGATGCCTTTCAAATCGGTTTCGGAGGCTTGCTTGAGCGCCTGGTTCACTGCCTCGGCGGTGGTGGCTATCTTCGCAGTGAAGGTAAGGTCGACGATCGAGACGTTGATCGTCGGCACGCGGATCGCATAGCCGTCCAGCTTGCCGTTCAAGTGCGGCAGCACCAGGCCGACCGCGGCTGCGGCGCCGGTTTTGGCGGGGATCATGTTCATGCTGGCCGAGCGCGCGCGCCGCAGGTCCGAGTGATAGACGTCCGTCAACACCTGGTCGTTGGTGTAGGAATGCACCGTGGTCATCAGGCCGGAGACCACGCCGATCCGGTCATCGAGCGCCTTCAGCAGCGGCGCGAGGCAATTGGTGGTGCACGATGCGTTCGAGATCACCGTATCACTTCCCTTCAGCGACTGGTGGTTGACGCCGAACACCACGGTACGGTCCACGTCCTTGTCGCCGGGCGCGGAGATGATCACTTTCTTGGCCCCGGCCGCGAGGTGCGCGCCGGCCTTCGCCTTGCTGGTGAACAGACCCGTGCATTCCAGCACGATGTCCACCCCGAGAGCCTGCCACGGCAATTTCGACGGATCGCGCTCAGCGAGCGCCTGGATGTCGTCGCCATTGACCTTCATGGTATTGCCGCTGACCGCCACCGTCCCCTTGAAGCGGCCGTGCGCGGTGT
The DNA here is from genome assembly GCA_945906765.1 of Nitrosovibrio sp. Nv4. GTDB lineage: Bacteria > Pseudomonadota > Gammaproteobacteria > Burkholderiales > SG8-39 > RBG-16-66-20. The sequence continues at coordinate 6,731 of CAMDRF010000005.1, forward strand.
CGTACTTCAGCAGGTGGGCGTTGGTCTTCGCGTCGCCCAGGTCGTTGATGGCGACGAATTGCAGGTCGTGCTTCGTCGTACTCTCGTAGAACGCGCGCAGGATGTTCCTGCCGATGCGGCCGAAGCCGTTGATGGCTACCTTGATCGTCATGGGACTACGCTCCTTACCGCTTTGACCACGTTCTCCGGCGTGAAGCCGAAGTGCTTGAATAGATCGGGCGCCGGCGCCGATTCGCCGAAGCGGTCGATACCGACCACGGCGCCCTCCAGGCCAACGTACTTTCTCCAGAAGTCCGTCACGCCCGCTTCGATCGCGATGCGGGGAATACCTTTGGGCAGCACTTGCGCTTTGTAGTTCTCCGCCTGCCGGTCGAACACGCTGGTCGAGGGCATGGAAACCACCCGCACCGGAAAATCGAGCAGCTTTTGCGCCGCGAGCGCCAACTGCACTTCGGAGCCGGTGGCGAGCAGGATTGCCTTCGCGCCCGGCGCGTCGGCCAGGACATACCCGCCTTTTTGAATTTGATCTTCAACTTCATCTTGCCTTTTCTCGAAAGGCAAATTCTGCCGGGAAAGAAGCAAGGCAGTCGGCCCGTTGTTGCGTTGAATCGCCGCCGACCAGGCGACCGCCGTCTCCATCGCGTCGCAGGGACGCCAGACATCGAGGTTCGGTATCAGGCGCAGCGAGGATGCATGCTCGATCGGCTGGTGCGTGGGCCCGTCCTCGCCCAGGCCGAGGGAATCGTGGGTGAAGACGTAAATGGAGCGCAGCCCCATCAGCGCCGCCATGCGCAGCGAATTCCTCATGTAGTCGGAGAACACGAGAAACGTGCCACCGTAGGGAATGAAGCCGCCGTGCAGCGCGAGTCCGTTCATGATCGCGCCCATGCCGAACTCGCGCACGCCGTAGAACAGGTAGTTGCCGCCGCCCGTGTTTTGGCCGACGCTCGCATCGGTTTTACCTATGGGTTTCGAGCCCTTCACCATGGTCAGGTTTGAACCGGCGAGATCGGCCGAGCCGCCGATCAGTTCCGGCAGCGCAGGCACCAGGACCTCGAGCGCGTTCTGCGAGGCCTTGCGCGTTGCAATTGTTTCCGCTTTGAGATTTGTATCCGTTATCAGGTTTTTTATTTTTTCCTGAAAATCAGAAGGCAATGCACCCGCAATCCGCCGCAGGAATTCCTTCGCCAGCTCGGGATTCGCTTTCTCGTAGGCTGAAAAGATCCTCTTCCAGCGCCGCTCGGCGCGCTTGCCACGCTCGCGCGCGTTCCAGCCCTGGCGCACGTCCTGCGGAATCTCGAACGGCGGATGCTGCCAGCCGATCGCCTCGCGCGTTGCCGCGATTTCCTTTTCACCCAAGGGCGCGCCGTGCGCGCCGCCCGTGTTGGCCTTGGTGGGCGCGCCCTTGCCGATTACCGTACGGGCGCAGATCAGCGTCGGGCGCCCGCGCTCGCGCTTCGCCTTGCGCAAGGCGCGATCCATCGCTTCGACATCGTGACCGTCGACGCTGTGTATTACCTGCCAACCGTAGGACTCGAAGCGGCGGCGCACGTCGTCGGTGTACCACTGCCTGATGTCGCCCTTGTCCGAGTCGATGGAGATGCCGTTGTCGTCATAGACCGCGATCAGCTTGCCCAGGCCGAGCGTGCCGGCCAACGCGCAGGATTCGTGCGAAACGCCTTCCATCATGCAGCCGTCGCCTAGGAAGGCATAGGTACGATGGTCGACAATCTCGTGCCCCGGACGGTTGAACTCTGCTGCCAGGAGCTTCTCTGCGATCGCCATGCCCACCGCGTTCGAGATGCCCTGGCCGAGCGGCCCGGTGGTGGTCTCGATCCCGGGCGCGCAACCGTATTCCGGATGGCCTGGCGTCTTGGAGTGCAGCTGCCTGAAGCGTTTGAGTTCCGCCATCGGCAGGTCGTAGCCGGTGAGGTGCAGCAAGGCGTACAGCAGCATCGAACCGTGCCCATTGGAGAGCACAAAGCGGTCGCGGTTCGGCCATGCGGGATTGGCGGGATGGTGCGAGAGGTTGCGATGCCACAGCGCCACCGCGATCTCGGCCATGCCCATCGGCATGCCCGGATGGCCCGAATTGGCCGCCTGCACCGCGTCCATCGCCAACGCGCGTAGCGCAGCGGCCATCGCGCGTTCCTGGGTATCGCGGAGCGCATTGGCCATCTCGCGTTCAGGTGCTGGCGAATTCATCGGCAAACTTATTCGAGGAAGGCGCAAATTATAGCCAAGCGCTTTCCTATAATCCGCCCATGACTGAAATGCCGTTCACCAGCCCGCAGGGCTTTGAAGCATCCGTCGCCGCGCCAAAACAGGCGGGCGAGGCCCATTGGTTCGTCTTCAAAGGCGACCGCCTTCTGGTCGCGCTTGGACCGCCCAGTCCGGAGCCATCGGATGATCCCAGGGTGCCCGCGAAGCCCAGTTGGGCAAGTTTGCCGTTGCAAAAAAACAACAATATATTGTGGTTTGAGCCGGCACGGACACTATATCTAGGGCGTCTCGCCGGCACCGATTGCTGGGCCGCGGAAGCGCCCGCCGACGCTTCGGCACCGCCGCCCGGCCTCGCCTGGGAAGGCCTGCGGGCTCTTTTCTCGGTGCTGGAAGACGCGCACTTTGCGCTGGCCGGGCGCGCCATCCAGCTCCTCGACTGGGATCGCAGCCACTGCTACTGCGGCCGCTGCGGCACGCCTACAGAGGCGAAATCCGAGGAACGCTCGCGCGCCTGCCCGGCGTGCCGGCTCGCGGTCTATCCGCGAATCTCGCCCGCGGTGATGGCACTGGTGCGCCGCGAAGGCGAGATCCTGCTCGGGCGCAGCCCGCACTTTCCGCCCGGCATGTACAGCGCGCTGGCCGGCTTCGTCGAGCCGGGCGAGACCCTTGAGCAATGCCTGGCGCGCGAAGTCGAGGAGGAAGTCGGCGTGCAAGTGTCGCGAATCCGCTACGTTGCAAGTCAGCCGTGGCCGTTTCCGAACTCGTTGATGATCGCGTTCATCTGCGATTGGGTGTCCGGAGAAATTCGTCCGCAAGCCGGCGAAATCGAGGACGCGAAGTGGTTCGGCGTATTGCAATTGCCGAAACTTCCGAGCAGAATCTCCATCGCGCGCAGGTTGATCGATGCAGCGGTCGAGGAAATGCGCGCCAAGGCGTGAACGAAGCGCCGGGCAAGCGCACAAAACTCGCGTGAAACGGGGGCGTTGAAAAGAATTGAACGAAACCAAGGAAGGTCCGCCGAGAGGCGGACAAGACAGGGCGCAGACTGGAAGGAATCCAGGGCTGCGCCTTCTCTTTTTCAGGGGGGCACGGACATGAACGGTCTGCATCTGATCGGTGATCTGGGTGGTTGTCGTTGTGATCCGCAACTGCTGCTCGACAGCAAACGCTTCGAGCAAGTGTGTGTCGGGATGGTGCAGGCCGCCGGCCTCGCGGTGATGGACGCTCGCTTCCACCAGTTCGAGGGCTCCGGCTTCACCGGCGCGGTGGTGCTCGCCGAATCGCACCTCGCGATCCACACCTGGCCCGAGACCAAAGGGCTGACGCTGGACGTCTACGTCTGCAACTACAGCGCCGACAATTCCGCCAAGGCGCGCCAGCTGTTCGAGCAGATCATCGGCCACTTCGAGCCGGCCGAGGTCGCGCGCCATGAAATCGACCGTGGCGAGCACCTGCTGATGGAACCGCTGAACGATTCCACCGGCTTCTACATCAAGGCCGCGCGCCAGGTCGGCGAGTGGCAGACCAAGTTCCAGAAACTGCAGGTCTACGACACGCCGCACTACGGCCGGATTTTCCGCCTCGACGGCTACAACATGACCTCCGAGCGGGAGGAATTCGTCTATCACGAGAACCTCATCCACCCCGCGCTCACCGCGCAGGCAGCGCCGAAAAAGGTGCTGATCGTGGGCGGCGGCGACGGCGGTTCCTCGGAGGAGGCGCTCAAACACCCCTCCGTCGAGCAGGTCACGATGTGCGAGATCGACGAGGACGTGGTCAAGATCGCGAAGGAACACTTCTTCGCGGTGCACCGCGGCGCCTTCGACAATCCGAAGCTGCGCGTGCTGATCGGCGACGGCACGAAGTTCATCCGCGAGACCGCCGAGCGCTTCGACCTGATTGCGCTGGATCTCAACGACCCGATGGGGCCGGCGCAAGCGCTGTACTCGGCGGAGTTCTTCCAGCAGTGCCGCGCCGCGCTCGCTCCCGGCGGCGCGCTGGTGCTGCATATCGGCGCCCCGGTGGCGCGGCCCGAGCGCGTGGCGGAGCTCGCGCAGCGCCTGAACGGCATCTTCCGCATCGTGCGGCCGTACACCATGTACATCCCGCTCTACGGCGCGCAATGGGCGATGGCCGTGTGCTCGGACAAGCTCGATCCCAAGGCGCTGACCGCGGACGAGATCGACCGCAGGATCGACGCGAGGAAGCTCCAGGACCTCAGGTTCTACAACGGCGAGACCCACGAGGGCGTGTTCGCGCTGCCCAACTTCATCCGCGACCTCGTCAACCCGCCGCGCCTGAGGCAGCAGGCCCGCGGCCGGCGTCTCGGGGTCGTGAGAGCCGCAGCCAAATAAGAAGAGAACTACGCGAGGGTCTTCAAGACCTCGCGTACTGTTCCGAATAGCTGGTCGATCTCCGATTTCTGGATGATCAACGGCGGCGCCAGGGCAATAGTGTCGCCTGTGACGCGCATGTAGGTCCCCTTCTCGAAGGCTTTCAAGTGCGCGTCCATGCCGCGCGCGCCGACCACACCGGCACGTGGCGAGAGTTCGATCGCGGCGATCAGGCCGAGGTTGCGGATGTCGATCACGTTCGGGCAGTCCCTCAGTGAGTGCGCGCCGTCTTCCCAGTATTTGGCGAGTTCGCCGACGCGCGTCAGCAGACCTTCGTCCTCGTAGACCTTGAGCGTTCCGAGGCCCGCGGCACAGGCGATCGGGTGCGCCGAGTAGGTGTAGCCGTGCGGCATCTCGATCGTGTTCTCCGGGCCGGTCATGAAGGCCTGGTAGAGGTTTTCCTTCATCATCACCGCGCCCATCGGAATGGCGCCGTTGGTGATGCCTTTGGCGGTGGTGATCAGGTCGGGAATGACGCCGAAGTAGTCGGCTGCGAACGGCTTGCCGAGGCGGCCCCAGGCGTTGATGACCTCGTCGAAGATCAGCAGGATGCCGTGCTTGTCGCAGATCTCGCGCAGTCTCTGCAGATAACCGACTGGCGGCACATAAACGCCCGCCGAGCAGGCCACCGGTTCCACGATCACCGCCGCGATGGTGGAAGGATCGTGCAGTTGGCACAGGCGTTCGAGATCCTCGGCGAGTTCCGCGCCGTGCTGCGGCTGGCCGCGCGAGAACGCGTTCTTCACCGGATCGTGCGTGTGGCGGATGTGGTCAACCCCGGTTACCAGCGCGCCGAACAGCTTGCGGTTGCCGACCATGCCGCCGACCGCGGTGCCGCCGAAGTTGACCCCGTGGTAGCCCTTTTCGCGGCCGATCAGGCGGATGCGCTGCCCTTCGCCGCGCTGGCGGTGATAGGCGATGGCGAGCTTGAGGGCCGTATCGACCGACTCCGAGCCGGAGTTGGTGAAAAAGATGCGCGTCACGCCCTTGGGCAGCAGCGGCGCCAGTTTCTCGGCGAACTCGAACGCCGCCGGATGGCCCATCTGGAAGGGCGGCGCGAAATCGAGCGTCGCCACCGCCTTCTGCACCGCCTCGACGATCGGCTTGCGGCAGTGGCCGGCATTGACGCACCACAGGCCCGAGGTGCCATCGAGGATCTTGCGGCCCTCGGGCGTGTAGTAGTACATGCCCTCGGCGCGCACCAGCAGCCGCGGCGCCTTCTTGAACGCGCGGTTCATCGAGAACGGCATGAACAACGGCGAATTCTCCAGCGACGTGCCGACAGCTTCGGGGCGGGCTCTCTCGTTCATGGGCTTTCTCCTAGTAACTGGCGCAATGGTAGCGCGCTCTGGACCACCGGCATACACTTTCCAGCGGGGAGGAAAACATGCGCGTACGCGTCAGAAAGCGCAGTGCGGCAATTACGCTGGTGCTTGCGGGGAGCGCGGGCCTGGGCGGCTGCGGATCACCGTTCGGAGAACGCTCATCAACGTCACCCGCCGTATCCCCGAAGGCCAGGTCGCCACGGGGATCGTCCTCAGCGCAATATCGCTGTCGGCCGGGATCCTCAATGCCGCGTGCATGACCTACTGAAGAACCCGACACCTCGCACACAGCGAATACCGTTCAACCGGACACGCGTATTTTCCCGACAGCGCCAAACAATTGTTTATCAAGGACATCAACTTGGATGAGCAACGAATGACGGAATACACTCCGTCTATTAGGCTTTCTACTTTAAGTTCGGCGTCATGAAGTTCGGCGTCATGAAGTTGGCATTCAGCCGACCGTCAGGTACGATTACGTCATGCACGTAGCCACTGGAACTGTCGTCGACGGCAAGATCATCGTCGAGGGACTTTCCTTGCCGGAGGGAACGGTCGTCACGATCCTCACGCCGGACGAGAAAGCCAGCGTGCGTCTGCCGCCGGACCTTGAACGCGAACTGTTCGAGGCCCTAGACGAGGCCGATCTGGAAGAGGGCGGCGCTGGTGAGGAGTTCCTGGACAGTCTGAAACGCTTCGGCTGATCTTGGCCCTCGAATATCAGATCAAAGCTCGCGCCCGCCGCGAGATCGAAAAGGCGGCGGAATGGTGGGCCGAGAATCGGCAAGCTGTTCCAGGGGCGATCCGCCAAGACATCTAAGCTGCGCTGAAGGTTCTCGTCCAGCAGCCTGACCTTGGAACCAAGGTCGACACTGTTCGCTCCGGGTTGGTTCGCAGGTTTCTCCTCTTACGAACGCAGTATTTCCTCTACTACCGCGTCCGAAGACAAACACTCGAAGTCATTACGTTCTGGCACGCAAGTCGCGAAACCGGACCGTCACTCTGAGCAATGACGTCGAATCGGGTAGCCAGGGGCGTTTAGCCCCCACACAGATCTCCCCGAGTAAGCACATGAGCCTTCGCTTCTAAACGCCTCTCATCTCATTTCGTGCCGCCATGCAGACCGCTCACAAATCCAAGGCTATTTTGAAAATCTTTAGCTCGAAGCAAGTCGCTGCCGCAAAAGCCGCGGCTACGCCACCTGCGCCTCCCGACGGAATCGATTGGAGCCACGGGGTTGTCACGCCGGGTGGAGGAGTCGCGGCAACAATCGGGGCGCTGCGAAAAGCCCGTGGAAAGAACAAGAACCCCACTATTCATTTTCATTGGTGCGGACGTAAGAAGCACCGCACCGCGTGAAACAAAACGATGTGAAGGCTGAACATGGAGAAGACCATGCACCCGGTCTCAGTTGTAGCTTCGGAAGCCCCGCCGCGAGCCAAGCCGACCTCGCCGCCCTTTCCTCCGGAGATGGTCGCCAAGGTGGCGCCGGGCGGGCAATCCGCGCTACGCCATGCGCATGGGAAGCAGGACGAGTTCGTCTACATCCTCGAAGGCGAGGCGACGCTGCTCACCGATGCGGGCGAGTCAATACTCAAGCCCGGGATGTGCGCCGGGTTCAAGGCGGGCACGGGCGATGCGCACCACCTCGTGAACCGCACGAATAAAGATGTCGTGTTTCTCGAGGTCGGTGACCGCAGCGCGGGCGATTCGGTGAGCTACCCGGACGACGACGTGGTTGCCGTGTTCGGTTCCGACGGCAAGTTCAAATACAGCAGGAAGGACGGAACACCGTACTAGAGAGTAAAATTCGCGGAATTTCTCCTGGACAACGTGATGACCCAGCTATTGGAAAAAGCATTGAGTGAAGTGGCACGGCTCCCGGCCGCCGAGCAGGATGCCATGGCAGCCATTCTTCTGGAGGAACTCGCTTCCGAACGAAGGTGGTCGGACTCCTTTGCGAAGTCGCAGGATCTGCTGGCGAAACTTGCTGAAAAGGCATTGGCCGAGCACGCCGCGGGCCGTACCAAGCCTTTGTAGAGACCGCTGTGGAGTCCCGGACCACCAGCGAGTTCCGGGTGCTCCTGGAAGCCGCGCCCGCCGCGGTCCAAACGAAAGCGCGGTCAACCTACCGTCTTTGGGCCGCAAATCCATCGCATCCATCGCTTCGTTTCAAGAAGGTCCACGATACGCAACCGATCTATTCGGTGAGGATAGATCGCGACTGGCGAGCGGTCGGCATCCTCAAAGACGGCGTTCTGATCTGGTTCTGGATCGGACCCCACAGCGAATACGAAAGGCTTCTTTCGCGCATGTAACGCGCGCTGCCCGACATTCGGGGTGCGCCGCTCCTGGATCGCCAATCAGCCGCCGAAGCCGTCCGCGACGCGGATCTCTACGATGTTCGGCCGGCCGCTGGCAAAGGCTTCGCGCAGTGCGGGGCCGATGTCCTGGGGATCGGTAACGCGCCGCGCGGCAAGCCCGAACGATTTGCCGAGGCCCACGAAATCGATTTCGGGGTCGCGCAGGTCCATGCCGGTGAATTTGCTGGTGCCGCGCATCGCCACCAGCCGCTCCTTGATGATCCGGTAGCTGCGGTTGTTGGCGATGATGTAGGTGATCGGCAGTTTGAGATGCGCCGCCGTCCATAGCGCCTGGACGCCGTACATCGTGCTGCCGTCACCGACGACGACCGCGACCGGACGTCCCGGCAACGCGAGGCTCACGCCTATGGCGCCGGGCACGGCGAAACCGAGTCCGCCGCTCGCGAGCCCGTAGAACCCCCGCGGATCGCGCAGCGGCAGGAATCCGGGCAGCGAGACCGTCGAGGTCAGGCCTTCCTCCACCACGACTGCATCCTTCGGCAGCGTTTCGGTGAAACGCAGCATCAGGTACTTGGGATCGATGGGCTTCGTCTCCGCCGCGAGCATGGCGTCGATGCGCGCCTTGTCGCGCTGCGCGTTCCAGTTGCGCGGCTTGAGTTCGGCGAGCCGTTTCTGCGCGGCCGCGGCATGACCGGCCGGGCGCTGTGCGCGCAGCAGCGGCAGCAGCGCGGCGAGCGTCTGCTTCACATTCGCCTGCAGCGCGAGATCGGTGCGGTAATTCTTGCCGAGTTCCCAGCCGCGCTCCGAAAGGTGGATCACCGGCAGATCATCCGGCAGCGGCTGCGTCGGACTGTAGACCGACATGCGCAGCAGATCGGCGCCGAGGCAGAACAGCAGGTCATACGGTTCGAGCAAACTGCGCACCTGCTTCTGCGAGCGCGTGAGCGAGCCCATGCAGGCCGCGTGCTCGGTGGGGAACTGCGCGCTGTAGGGGACCGGCGACTGGTAGACCGCCGCGCCCAGCAACTCGGCGAGTTCCGCGGCCTCGGTGAAAGCGTCGTGCGTCGCGAGTTCCTGGCCGGCGACGATCACCGGACGGCTCGAGGCAAGCAGCATTTGCGCGAGCTTGGCAAGCGTCTCGTCCGACGGCCGGGTCGCGGCATCGACGCGCACCGGGCGGCCCATATCGAGTTCGACCGTCTGTTCGAGTACGTCGCCCGGCAGGCTGATGAAGACCGGGCCGGTCGGCGGCGTCAGCGCGACCTTTGCCGCGCGGTGCAGGATGCGGGGCAGGTCTTCGGCGCGCGTCACGTCCACGGCCCACTTGACCATGGGTTGCGCGATCGGCACCAGGGGGTCGTAAAGCAGCGGCTCGAGCAACCCATGCCCCTGCTCCTGCTGGCCCGCCGTCAGGATGATCGGCGAGCCCGAGAACCTGGCGTTGTAAAGCGCGCCCATGGCGTTGCCGAGTCCCGGTGCGACGTGAACGTTGGCCGCCGCGAGCCGCCCCGAGGCGCGGCAGAACCCATCGGCCATCGCCACGACGACGGCCTCCTGCAGGCCAAGGACAAACTGCAGTTGCGGAAAATCGGGCACCACTTCCATGATCGGAAGTTCGGTGGTTCCGGGGTTGCCGAAAAGATGGGTGACCCCTTCGTCGACGAGAAGTTGCAGGAAGGCCGCGCGACCCGTAGTACTGCGTGTTTGCACTTGCTACCCCGAGTAGGCGACGACCTTCTGCTTTTGTTCGCCCAGGCCGTGGATGCCGAGGGTCATGACGTCGCCCGGCTTCAGGAATACCGGGTTCGGCTTCATGCCGAGGCCGACGCCCGGTGGCGTGCCGGTGCAGATGACGTCACCCGGCATCAGCGTCATGTAGTGGCTGACGTGCGAGACGATCTGCGCGCAGTTGAAGATCATGGTGCGCGTATTGCCCGACTGCATGCGCTTGCCGTTCAGGTCGAGCCACATGTCGAGGACCTGCGGGTCCTTGATCTCATCGGTGGTGACCAGCCAGGGCCCGATCGGGCCGGCGGTGTCGAAGCTCTTGCCCTTGTCCCATTGCCCGGTGGCCATCTGGAAAGCGCGCTCGGAGACGTCGTTCACCACGCAATAACCTGCCACGTGCTCCAGGGCCTGCGCTTCGGAGACGTATTGCGCCTTGGAACCAATCACGATGCCGAGTTCCACTTCCCAATCGAGCTTGGTGGAGCGCTTGGGCTGGATGACGTCGTCATTCGGCCCGCTGATGGAGGTGGTGGCCTTCATGAAGACGATCGGCTCGGAGGGGATCGCCATGCCGGCTTCCTTGGCATGGTCCGAATAGTTCAGGCCGATGGCGACGAACTTGCCGATGCCGACGAAGGGCGCCCCCAGGCGTGGACCATTGGCGATCACCGCCAAGGCCTCGGGTTTGATCTTGGCGAGCATCTTCAGGCCGCGCGGCGCCAGTTCCTTGGGGCCGATGTTCTCGATCACCTTGGAAAGATCGCGCAGGCGCCCGTCGGCGTCGATGATGCCCGGCTTCTCGAAGCCGTTCTTGCCGTAGCGGCACAACTTCATATCGTCATTCCCCCGTCTATCGAATACATGTTGCCGGTCGCGAACTTCGCTTCGTCGGATGCGAGGAACACCAGGATCCCCGTGATGTCCTCGACCGAGCCCAGGCGCCCCATGGGCTGGCGCGCGATGAAATCCTTCTTCGCCTGCACCGGATCGGCGAAGGCGTTGATGCGCTCGCCCAGCGAGGGCGTGTCAACGGTACCCGGACCGATGCAGTTGCAGCGGATGCCCTGCTTGACGTAGTCCGCGGCGATCGCCTTGGTAAGGCCGATCACCGCCGCCTTGGTGGCGCCGTAGACAAAACGGTTCGGCAGCCCTTTCACGCTGGAGGCGATCGAGGACATGTTGATGATCGATCCGCCGCCCTTTTTCAGCATCCCGGGCAGCAGGGCACGGGTCACGAGGTACATGGACTTCACATTCAGGTTGAAACTGAATTCCCAGTCTTTCGGCATGCAGTCGAGAATCGTGCCGTGGTGCACGAAGCCCGCGCAGTTGAACAGGATGTCCACCTGCCCGGCCTCGCCGGCGAGCTTGTTGATCGCCATCTCGTCAAGAACATCCAGTACACGAGTACGGATGCCGTCCTTGCCTTCCAAATCCGCAAGCGTCTTGGCGTTGACGTCGGTCGCCCAGACCTGCGCGCCTTCGCGCGCGAACGCGAGCGCCGCGCCGCGGCCGATGCCCTGACCGGCCGCGGTAATGAACGCGGTCTTGCCTGCGAGCCTGCCTGCCATCGCTTACCGTCCTCTGCCTGAGTATTTGCTGCGAAGGGCGCGAATTATATCGCTGCGCCGCTCTTATCGTCGAAGAAATGCACGCGCTCCGGGTCGAGCGCGACGCGGATGTTCTGGCGCGCCTTGAGGCGCACAGCGGGGTCCACGCGCGCCACCATCGGCGCGCCGCCGGCGCGGAAATTGACGAGGATTTCGTTGCCGAGCGGCTCGACCACGTCCACCGCCGTGTCAAAGCTGTATTCCGGCAGATCCGAACCGCTCGCCAGGTGCAGCGCCTCCGGCCGCACGCCGATGGCAATCCGCTTGCCGGCGTGCGCGCGCACGCGCTCCACCAGCTGTGGCGGCACCTTCAGGCGCAGGCCATCGGCGTCCGCCCACAGGACGCCGCTCGAGTCGCTGACCGTGACATCGACGAAATTCATCGCCGGCGAGCCGATAAACCCGGCGACGAACCTGTTCAATGGCTTGCCGTAGAGCTCGAGCGGCTCGCCCACCTGCTGCACCCAGCCGTCCTTCATCACCACCACGCGGTCGCCGAGGGTCATCGCCTCGACCTGGTCGTGGGTGACGTAAATCGCGGTCGTCTCCAGGCGCTCGTGCAGGCGCTTGAGTTCCACGCGCATCTGCACCCGCAGCATTGCATCCAGATTGGACAACGGCTCATCGAACAGGAATACCTCCGGATGCCGTACGATGGCGCGCCCGACGGCGACGCGCTGGCGCTGACCACCGGAGAGCTGGCGGGGCTTCCTCTCGAGCAAGGATTCGATTCCCAGAATCTCGGCCGCCTCCCGCACCCGCTTCTCGATCTCGTGCTTCGGGTACTTGCGCATCTGCAGGCCGAAGGCCATGTTCTGGTAGACGCTCTTGTGCGGATACAGCGCGTAGTTCTGGAACACCATCGCGATGTTGCGGTCCATCGGCGGCAGATCATTGACCACCTCGGCGCCGATCAGGATCTCGCCCGAGGTGATTTCCTCCAGCCCCGCCACCATGCGCAGCGTCGTGGTCTTGCCGCAGCCCGAGGGCCCGACCAGCACCATGAACTCCTTGTCGCGGATCTCGAGGTTGACGTCCTTGACGGCGTGAAAACCGCCGTCGTACTTCTTGTTGAGATTCCGGATCGTGACGTTGGCCATTCCTCTCAGCCTTTCACCGAGCCGGTGAGACCCGTGACGTAGTATTCGACGAAGAACGAGTAGACCAGCGCGACCGGTATCGAGCCGAGCAGCGCCCCCGCCATCAGCTGGCCCCAAAAAAAGATGTCGCCGCGGATGAGTTCCGACACCACGCCCACGGGCACCGTCTTCAGGTCCGCCGAGGACATGAAGATCAGCGCGTAGATGAATTCGTTCCACGACAGCGTGAAGGCGAAGATGCCGGCCGAGAGGATGCCCGGAATCGCCACCGGAAAGATGATGCGCACCATGGCGCCGAAGCGGGTCGCGCCGTCGATGCGCGCGCATTCTTCCAGCTCCTTCGGGATGGTCTTGAAGTAGCCCATCAGCAGCCAGGTGCAGAACGGGATCAGGAACGTGGGATAGGTGAGCATCAGCGCCCAAGGCGTGTTGCCCAGGTGCAAGTCGCGAATGATGTCGGCAAGCGGGATGAACAGCAGCGTCTGCGGCACCAGGTAAGTGACGAAGATCGCGGTGCCGAGAAATTCCGAGCCGCGGAATTTCAGCCGCGCCAGCGCGTAGCCGGCGAACATGCCGCAGATGAGCGAGATCACGGTGGAGACGAGCGCGATCAGCATGGTGTTCCACAACCACTTCGGGAATGCGGTGGTCTGCAACAGTCCCCTGAAATGTTCCAGGGTCGGCTCCAGGGTCCAGAACGGGGTTGCGCTCGCCTGCCGCCAGGTGCGGTACAGCTCATGGTCCGGGCGCAACGCGGTCACCGCCATCCAGTAGAACGGGAACAGCGTGAACAGGATGAACACCGCCATCGGGAGGTAGAAGTAGAGCCACTTCTTCCACTTGCGCTCGATCAACATCGGTCAGGCCCCCTCCATGCGCTTCATGAACCGGAGCTGGATCCAGACCACCGCGAACAGCACAGGGAACATGAACAGCGACAGCGCCGCCCCCTCGCCCAGCAGCCCTGAGGCAACGCCGACCTGGTAGGCATAAGTGGCGATCAGGTGGGTGGAGTTCGCCGGCCCGCCGCCGGTGAGCACGTAGATGAGCTGGAAATCCGAGAACGTCTGGATCACCGAGAACACCACCACCACCAGCGTCACCGGCAGGAGCAGCGGCCAGGTGACATGCCAGAAACGGTTCCAGGCGTTGGCTCCATCGAGCGCCGCCGCCTCGTGCAGGTCGGGGCTGATGGTCTGCAGCCCGGCAAGCAGCGTGATGGCGAAGAACGGCATGCCGCGCCAGGTGTTCACCAGCACCGCGCACCACATCGCCCAGTCCCCGTCCGAAAGGAACGGCAGGCGGTCGGTGATCACGCCGCTGTGATACAGCACCCAGTTCATGACGCTGAATGTCGGATCGAACATCCAGCGCCAGGCGAAGGCCGAGAGCACCGTCGGGACGATGAAGGGCAGAAGCATGGAGGCGCGGATGATCCGCTTGAAGCGAAAAGTCCGGTTCAGCAGCAGCGCCAGCCACATACCAAGCGCCAGCTTGAAAATAGTGGCCCAGAACGTGTAGAAAACCGTGTTCTTGAACGCGGTCTGGAAAATGGTGTCGTTCCAGGCCTTGGTGAAGTTCGCCAGCCCCACGAACTGACCCGGGTCGCCCACACGGATGCTGGTGAGTGAGTACCACAACGCCATCACGAACGGATAGGCGATAAAGATCAGCAGAATGGCCAACCCCGGCACGAGCAACACCGAAGCCAGCAGCTTTTCGCTCTCGAGCAGCCGGGTCAGGCGCGAAACCCGGACGTGCTCGGCGGGGAGCGCCGCGCCTGCGGCACTCCCCGCGCCCATGGCCACGGGGTCCTTCAAGGACTGACGATCACGTATAGATCTTGGCGAGCTCGCCCGCGGCCCACTTGACCGACTCCTCGGGCTTCATCTTGCCGTTCGCCGCCTGCGCGTACATGTCGACGATGATGTACTTGTTCCACGCCTCGGCGGCCTTCTTGTCCGGTGCGCCGCCGAAGCCCATGTGGCGGCCCTTTTGCGATGCGGTCTTGAACGGCAACATCACCGGGTCCACGTCCCACATCTTGTGCTTCTCCCACTGGGTTGTGGGCGCCACCGCGAAGCCCTTCTGCACCACGATCCACTTCTCGTAGTTGGCCGGGGTATGCGCCCAGCGCAGGAATTCCTTCGCCCCCTTGGCGTTCTTCGAATACTTCATCACCATGTGGGTGAACGCCGTGTGGTAGGGGAACTGCCCCTTGGGCCCGGCGGGCAGCGGCGCGTGCAGGATGTCGGTATGCAGCGGCGCGCCCTTCTCGGTCTTGAACTTGTCGGCGCCGTTCAGCGCCGCCACGTAGATCGAAGCGCCGTTCAGCGTCGCGCTGATATCGCCGGACAGGAACGCACGATTATTGTTGCTGTCGTCCCAGGCGAGACCACCCTCGTCGTGCGCGTCCTTCCAGAACTGGGTCATGAAACGCACCGAGTCGACGGTTTCCTTGGAGTTGAGCACCACCTTGCCCTTGGCATCGACTTCCTGGCCGCCGTAGGACCACATTAACGGATAGGCGAAGGTCGGCGCATCGCCGAAGGTGTGGCCGAGCGTCTGGCCGATTGAGTGTTTCGCCGCCTTCAGCTTCTTGCCGGCCTCGTGGTACTGCGCCCAGGTCTTGGGAAATTCCTTGACGCCGATTTCGTCGAACCAGGACTTGCGGTACGCGATCAGCGCCGGCACCGTCGCCCAGGGCATCGCCACCCACTTGCCGCCGACCGTGCACATTGCCTTCGGCAGGTCGTAAATGCCGCCCTGCGCCTTGCCGACTTCTCCGGCGATGTCGCTCACATCCACCGACCCCGCGGCATAGAGCTGCGGATTGTTATTGAGCAGCATGATGATATCGGGCCCGCTGCCCGACTGGATCGCCGCGGTGGCCCGCGCCGGAATGTCGTTGGCATTGACCGTCTCGACGTTGAGCGTGATGCCGAGCGCTTTCTGCACTTCCGGCACGTAGACTTCGCGCAACACCTTGTCGGCGGCCGGCACGAAATCGTTCCAGCGCAGGATGTGGATCGTGTTTGCCTGTGCGAACACCGGCGCGCGGTGGGCGGCAAGTATCCCCGCGAGACCGGTTGCCGCAATACCCGCGCCGGTCGCCTTCAGAAACTTTCTGCGTTTCATTTTCTCTCCCCCTTGAATGATCGATTCGGCCGTTGCGGCCGCAGCCGTGCAATCTGCCTTCACGCTTGGCCAAAGTCAATTATATTTCGGTCACTGCCTCGACTTCTGCGGCGCAGCATAGCGATCGCCCCGGCGTTCGCTATGCTGCTTCGGATGCGCGGGTTCTTTTAGTGAACGTCGGGCAGGAACGCGTTGGCTGACCCGGGCGGCCTGATGCTGGTCGCGAAGGTCGCGGCCGCGGCAACTATTGTGGTCGCGGCCTCCCGAGCCACCGAGCGCGCGGGCCCGTTGCTCGGGGCAATGATCGCCACCTTGCCGGTCTCGGCCGGTCCCGTATACGTATTCCTCGCCCTGGACCACGGCGCGGCATTCATCTCCGAGAGTGCCCGCATGAGCGTCGCGGCCACGACCGCCACCGCGGCCTTCGTCGCCGCGCACGCACTGGCCGCGCAGCGCCTTGCGACGCCCGCGTCGCTTGCGCTGGCCACGCTTGCCTGGTTCGCGGTCGCGCTCGCGCTGCAACTGCGCGAATGGAGCTTCGCGGAAGCCTGCCTGCTGTACGCCAGCGTCTTCGTGCTCGCGATCCGCGGCTTGCGGCGCTTCGCCGTCGAAATCGAAGCACCGCCGGTGCCGCGCGCGCGTTTCGACCTTGCATTGCGCGCGCTGCTGGTCGCGGCGGTGGTGGTCGCGACGACGTTCGCCGGCCACGCGTTCGGGCCCGCGGTGGCCGGGGTACTGGCGACTTACCCGGTGGTATTCACCTGCCTGGTGCTGATCCTGCAGCCTCGATGTGGTGGCCCGTTCACCGCCTCGGTACTGGTGAACGGCCTGAAGGGCCTGATCGGGTTCGGGGCGGCGCTCGCCGTGCTGCACCTCGCCGCGGCGCGCATGAGCGCCTCGGCTGCGCTGCTGCTCGCATTGACGCTGGCAGTCGGCTGGAACGCCCTGCTCACCCTGCTCAGCCGCCGGCGCCTCAGGCCTTCCCCCAAGCCTCCGGGTTGACGATGTGGGCCGGGCGGCGGCCGAGAGAAAAATCAACCACGCTCTGCAATCCCGCTGTAGCAATTGCGTGGAAGCATTCATCGGTCCAGCAAAGCGCGTGGGGCGTGACGATCACATTGTCCATGCGTAGCAGCGGATTTGCCGGGTCTACAGGCTCCTGCTCGAACACGTCCAGACCGGCGCCGGCGATCCTGCCGGCGCGCAGCGCCTCGATCAGCGCGGGCTCGTCCACGACAGGTCCGCGCGCCACGTTGATGAAATAGGCGCCTGGCTTCATCAGAGCGAACTGCGGCGCGCCAATCAGGTGGCGCGTTGCCTCGTTCAGCAGGCAGGCCACGACGACGAAATCCGATTCGCGCAACAGCCGCTCGAGCGGCACGAGCGTTGCATCGAGCGCGCGCAGCGCCTCGTCGCTGGCGTACGGATCGGCGACGATGCGGCGCATGCCAAATGGCGCAGAGACCCCGAGCAACTCCTGCCCGATGCCGCCGCCGCCGACGATGCCGAGTGTCCGCCCCACGAGTCCGGTACCCATCAGGTCGTTGCGCTCCAGCCAGCGCCCGGCGCGCGTGATGCGGTCCTTGGCGAAGAGGCGCCCGGCGAGCGCAAACAGCAGGGTAAGGGTAGCGACGGCCACGGGACGGCGGATCGCCAGCGGGGTATTGGTGAGCACGATTCCCTTCGCGCTCAATGCGGCGACATCGACAGAGTCGTAGCCAATGCCGTGGCGCGCGACGATGCGCAGGCGGCAGTCGCCGCGCGCGACGGTGGCGGCGCTGAGGCGCGAGGAATTGACGTAGAGCCCGTCGTAGCGCGCGGCGAGCCCAGGCGTGATCTCCTTCTCCGCCTGCGCCGTGTATTCCCAGTCGAGTTGCGGATTGCCCTTCAGGACTTCGAGCGCGCGGCTGCCGAACGAGGGTTCGCCCGCCGCGTTGAGCACGTCGCGCACGATGCCGAGCTTGAATTTCATCGCAACCCTTTCAGCGTTGTGCGGATCGCCGACTGCAGCAGCGACGAGTCGAGCCCGGCGGCGATCATGTTGAAGCCGAAATCCCGGTAGCGCCTTGCCCAGGCGGCGTCGGCCGCCATGAAGCCCAGGCCCTTGCCGTGCCGGCGTGCGCTGGCGACGATGGCCCGCACCGCGTCGAGGTACTTCGGCGACTCGAACTCTCCCGGGATGCCGAGGAAGTTCGTCAGGTCGAAATGGCCGAGCCAGAGAACGTCGATGCCCGGCGTCGCCGCAATGCCCTCCAGTTCCGCCATGCCGCGCTCGGATTCGATCTGGGCGATCACCAGGGTGCGCGCGTTCAGCGCCGCCAGCTTGACCTTGACGTCACCGCCCGAATAATCGTCCTGCGCGACACCGAACGCGGCGCCGCGCCTGCCTTGGGGCGGATAGTGCGTGGCCTCGACGATGCGCCGCGCTTCCTCCGTGCTCTCCACCATCGGCACCATGACCCCGTACGCACCGACATCGAGCGCGCGCGCCATGAAGTGGTACTCGCTGCGCGGCACGCGCACGAGCGGCTCGATGCCGATGCCGCGGCAGCCGGCCACCAGCATCTTCAAGGTTTCGAATCCCAGGCCCGCGTGTTCCATGTCGAACAACGCGAATTCGCAGCCGGCCGCCTTCAGTACCTGCGGCATGCCGGGCGCGAAAAATTCGAAGATCATCGCGCCGGCCACGGTTTCGCCGGCCAGCACGCGCTGCCTGATCGCGCTCGGACGCACGCCGGTTGAATCGCCCATCCGTTCCCCCCTTCCTTGAGATGGCCCGATCATAGCGTGCCGCTCGCGCTACGATTGGGTTTCATGGCCGCCCCATTCCCGATCGTCGATGCGCACCAGCATTTCTGGGACCCGCGCGCAAATTACCACCCGTGGCTTTGCGACCAGCCGCCAGTCCCGTTCCGCTACGGCGACTATGCGGCATTGCGGCGGCCCTACCTGCCGGCCGACTATTTGGCCGATGCAGGCCGGCACCAGGTGGTGAAAACCGTCTACGTGGAGACCGAATGGGATCCGCGCGATCCGCTGGGCGAAATGCGCTATGTCGAGGCGTTGCGGCGCGAGACGGGGTTTCCCACCGTCGCGGTCGCCCAGGCCTGGCTGGACCGCGAAGACCTTGGTGCGACGCTGGAAGCGCTGGCGCAGTTCGATTTCGCGCGCGGCATCCGGCACAAGCCGCGCCCCGGGCAGATGGCCGGCGAACGCTGGCGGGCGGGCTTTGCGCGCCTCTGCCGTTGCGGGCTGCGCTTCGACCTGCAGGCGCCGTGGGCGCTGCTCGATGAAGCGGCGCGCCTCGCGGGTGATTTTCCCGACGCCAGCATCATTCTCAATCACACCGGCCTGCCGGCCGATCGCAGCCGCGAGGGGCTCGCGGGGTGGAAAAAGGCGCTGCACACGCTCGCGGCCTGTCCAAACGTCACGCTCAAGATCTCGGGACTCGGCGTGCCGGGACAGGCGTGGACGGCGCAATCGAACCGTGAGATCGTACTTGCGGCGATCGATATTTTCGGCATCGGGCGCTCGATGTTCGCGAGCAACTTTCCCGTGGACGGGCTGTGCGCGAGTTTCGATGCGATCGTCACCGGCATGCAGGCCATCGTGCGCGATTTCTCCGCCGCCGAGCAGCGCGCGTTTTTCCACGACAATGCGATCCGCATCTACGACATGGAGCGAAGATGACCAGCAAATCGAAAATCGGCTACGTCGGCGTCGGGTTGATGGGCCTGCCCATGGCGAAACGGCTGCTTGCGCTCGGCTACAGCGTGCGCGCGTACGACATCGCCCCCGGGCAAATAGCGGCGGCAGGCAAGGCAGGCGCGCAGGCGGCGTCATCGGCCGCCGACGCGGTACGGGGTTCGGACCTGGTCCTCCTCAATCTACCGACCCCGGAGGCGGTGGAGGCAGCAGTTTTCGGCGAGAACGGCGTCGCCTCGGCGTTGCAGCCGCCGCAGCTGCTGATCGACTTCTCCACCAACAAAGTCTATCAGACCAAGGCATTCGCGCAGCGGCTGCGCGAGAAGACGGGCGCGGGCTGGATCGACGCCCCGGTCTCGGGCGGACCACCCGCCTCGGGCAGCGGCACGCTCACCATCATGGCGGGTGGCGAGGCGGCCGATATCGAGAGTACGCGCGCATTTTTTGCCGATGTCGCCGGGCGCTTCACGCACATGGGCCCCTCGGGCGCCGGCATGGCCACCAAGATGCTCAACCAGCTGATCGTGGGGGCCGGCCATGCGGTCATGGCCGAAGCCGTGGTGCTGGCCGAGGCTGCGGGTATCGATCCCGCGCGCCTGCCCGAATGCCTGGCGGGCGGCCTGGCGGACAGCCTGCTGCTGCAACGCCTGTATCCGCGCATGGTCGCGCGGGACTTCGCGCCGCAGGGCTATGTGCGGCAACTGCTCAAGGACCTGGAGATGGTGAACGAATTCGCCGGCGCGCTGAAGGCGCCGACACCGATGATGGGCGAGGCGCTGTCGCTCTACCGGATGCTCGCGCACCTCGGCCACAGCGAGCTGGACACCGCGGCCTTGCTCAAGCTGTACGAGCGCCGGTAAGTTTTACAGATTGAAAGTGGAAGCTTCAATGTGTAAGATCGCGTCATGCAACTACTCAACCGGGATGCGGCCGCCGCGCTGCGCCGCCTGGCGCGGGGATTCCCCGTGGTGGCGGTCACCGGGCCGCGCCAATCGGGCAAGACCACCCTGGTGCGCGCGACCTTTCCCGGCAAGGCGTACATCTCGCTCGAGGATCCGGACGAGCGCGCGCTCGCGCTCGAGGATCCGCGCGCCTTCCTCGGGCGTTTCGCGCGCGGCGCGATCCTGGACGAGGTGCAGCGCGCCCCCGAGATGTTCTCGTACCTGCAGACGCGAGTAGACGAGCGCCGTTCGACCGGGCAGTTCGTTCTCACCGGCTCGCAACAGTTCGGGCTGATGGCGAGCATCACCCAGTCGCTCGCGGGCCGCGTGGGGCTGCTGCACCTGCTGCCGTTCGCGCTCGCCGAGCTGAGGCCGCAGGGAAGACTCGACGCTTCTCTGTCCAGGGTTCTGTTCCGCGGCCTGTATCCGGCGGTCGTCGCGCGCCGCGTCGCGCCGCCGCAGTGGTACGCGAGCTACGTCGCCACCTACGTCGAGCGCGACGTGCGCCAGGTGGCCGCGATTTCCGATCTCGCGGCATTCCGGCGCTTTCTCAGGATGTGCGCGGCCCGTTGCGGACAACTCCTCAATCTGTCCGGCCTGGCGAATGACTGCGGCATCTCGCATGTGACCGCGCGCGCATGGCTGACCGTGCTCGAAGCGAGCTACATCGTGCACCTGCTGCCGCCGTATCACGTCAACTTCGGCAAGCGACTGGTCAAGACGCCGAAGCTTTACTTCCACGACACCGGGCTCGCGGCCTACCTGCTGGACATCCGCGATTCCCGGCAGCTGGAGACGCACCCCGCGCGCGGCGCGCTGTTCGAGTCGCTGCTGGTGTCCGAATGGCTCAAGCACCGCTTCAACCGGGCGCTTCCGACCAACGCGTTTTTCTGGCGCGACAACGTCGGCAACGAGATCGATCTGCTGCTCGACCACGGCCGTAGCCTGCAGCCGGTCGAAATGAAATCGGGCCAGACCCCGAGCGGAGACTATTTCGCCGCCCTGCGCAAGTGGCTGGTTTGGGCCGGACCGCGCGCGCGCCGCCCCGCTGTCGTCTTTGGCGGCAACCGCTCGATGGTGCGCGATGGCGTGCGCTTGCTCGCCTGGAACGAATGGCCGGAGGGCGCAACCAGGAGGTAAGCGGACCGTCGTGACACGCACTTTTTTCCATGAGCGCTGAAACCGTCCTCCCGATCATTGATGCCCACCACCACCTGTGGCAGCTCTCCGCCGGACCGCTGCGCTATCCGTGGCTGCAGGATCCGCAGCCGCATGCTTTCTTTCTCGGCGAATACGCATCGCTGAAGCGCGACTACCTGCCGCCGGACTATCGGCGCGACGCGGCCGCTCACAATGTCGTCAAGACGGTGCACGTCGAGGCCGAGTGCCGCCGCGCCCAGCAGGTCGCTGAAACGCGATGGCTCACGGAGCTCAATGCCCGTTACGGCATGCCGAACGCCATCGTCGCGCACGCCTGGTTCCATACTCCCAATGCGGAGGAGATCCTCGCGCAGCAAAAGTCATTTCCACTGGTGCGCGGCATCCGTTCCAAGCCCGTGACCAGCCGAAGCCCCGGGGAGTCCGTGGCGCGAGCCGCGGGATCGATGCAGGACCCGAAGTGGCTTGCAGGCCTGCGCCTGCTCAGGAAATACGACCTGTCATGGGATTTGCGCGTGCCCACCTGGCATCTCGAGGAGGCCGCGCAGGTGGCGCACGCCAATCCGGACATTCCTGTGGTCTTGAACCACACGGGTTTCCCCTGGGACCGGAGCGAAGCCGGGCTCGCCCTGTGGCGGCAAGGGATGAAGGCGCTGGCCGCCAGCGAGCAGGTCTGCTGCAAGCTATCGTGCCTGTGCCTGCAGGATGGCCCCTGGGATTACGAGGACAACCGCAGGATCGTGCTGGAGGCGATCGAAATCTTCGGCATCGATCGCTGCATGTTTGCGTCGAACTTCCCGGTGGACGGCCTGCGCGTCTCTTACGACCGGATGTACCAGGACTTCAAGCGCATGAGCGCCGCGCTATCGGCGACCGACCAGCGCAAACTGTTTCACGACAACGCAGCCCGGTTTTACCGGATCTAGGACATCAGCCCGCCGCCGTCGGCCATGATGGCGGAGGCCGTCACGTAGCTCGCCTCGTCGGACGCAAGCCACAGGATCGGATAGGCGATCTCGCGCGGCGCCGCCCAGCGTTGCAGCAGGCAAGCGCGGGCCGCAATCGCGTCGATCTCTTCTTGTGTGCGGCCGTCCGCAGCGAAGCGCTTCTTGTGAAAGGGCGTGAAGGTCGCGCCGGGGCAGACCGCATTGACGCGCACCCCGTGCCGCGCTTCCTCGAAAGCCAGTGTGCGGGTCATTGAAACGATTCCAGCCTTCGTTACGTCGTACTGCCCCATGCCGGCGCGAGGGATGAAGGCGTGCATGGAGGACACATTGACGATGCTGCCATGGCCCGATGCGCGCAGTGCCGGCAGCGCTTCGCGCGACAGATAGGCATAGCCGAGCAGATTGACGGCGATGATCCGCTCCCAGGTTTCGCGTTTGGCCTCGGCGAGCGGCTCGTAGGAACGGATGCCGGCGTTGTTGACGAGCACGTCGATCCCGCCGAAGGCGCGTTTTGCGTGTGCGACGATCTGCGCCGCGGAATCCTCGATCCCGACGTCGGCAATGACGTCGCTGACCTGGGCGCCCGGCACATGCTTGCGGATTTCGGCACAGGCCGACGCCATGGCATCGGGGTCTAGGTCGACGAGCACCACCCGCGCGCCCTCCTCGCAGAACAGGCGCCCGGCGGCCGACCCGATGCCGCCCGCACCCCCCGTGATGATCGCTACCTTTCCGTCTAGCCTTGCCACGCGACTCTCCCCCGATTGACTGATCCGTTGAACGCAAGGCTATCATTCGCGGGGCCGCCGCATTACCACATCGATTACTATCGGGGCAGCGAAAGGGAGTGAAATGAATCAACTGGACTTCAAGGGAAAAACCGCGATCGTCACCGGTGGCATGCAGGGCATCGGCGCGGCTATCGTCAAGCGACTGGAGTCATCCGGAGCCAAGGTTGCAATTTGGGATCTGGATGGACCCGGCAAGGTGGATGTCGCCAACAATGAATCGATCCTGGGGGCGTTGAAAACCACGCTGAATCAACTCGGCAGGATCGACATCCTCGTCAACAACGCCGGCATCGCCGGCCCCACGGCGGCTGTGGTCGACTACCCGATCGACCAATGGGAGCGGGTCATCCGCATCGATCTGAACGGCCCGTTCCTGTGCTGCCGCGCCGTCGTGCCGCACATGGTGAAGGCGGGCTACGGCCGCATCGTCAACATCGCCTCGGTCGCCGGCAAGGAGGGCAACCCGAACGCCGCCGCCTACGCCGCCGCCAAGGGCGGCTTGATCGCGTTCACCAAAGCGCTCGGCAAGGAGCTGGCGCAATCCGGAGTGCTGGTGAACTGCGTGACCCCGGCCGCGGCGCAGACGGCGATCCTCGACCAGGTGACGCCCGAGTTCGCCAAGTTCATGCTCTCCAAGATCCCGATGGGGCGCTTCGTCAGGGTGGACGAGATCGCGGCGATGGTTTGCTGGCTCGCCTCGGAGGACTGCTCGTTCTCCACCGGCGGGGTGTTCGACATTTCCGGTGGCAGGGCCACCTACTGACATGAAAAAGAAGACCATTCCGTTACGCAGCGTCCAGTGGTTCGGGCGCCAGGACATCTACGGCTTCATCTATCGCAGCTGGACCAAGAACCGGGGCGTGCCGCAGGACCAGTTCGACGGCCGCCCGGTGATCGGCATCTGCAACACGTTTTCCGAGCTGGTGCCCTGCAATTCGCACTTCCGAATACTTGCCGAGCACGTCAAGGCGGGAGTGCTGGAGGCCGGCGGCTTTCCGCTGGAATTCCCGGTGATGTCGCTCGGCGAGACGCTGCTGCGGCCCACCGCGATGCTGTACCGCAACTTGGCCTCGATGGATGTCGAGGAATCGCTGCGCGCCAATCCGATCGACGGCACGGTGCTGCTGGTCGGCTGCGACAAGACCACGCCAGCGCTGCTGATGGGCGCCTCCTCGGTGGACCTGCCGACCATCGCGGTCTCCGGCGGACCGATGCTCTCGGGCAAGTACCGCGGCACCGACATCGGCTCCGGCACCAACGTCTGGTCCATGTCCGAGGATTTGCGCGCGGGGAAAATCAGCGTCGACGAATTTCACGAGGCCGAATCCTGCATGCACCGCTCGCACGGGCATTGCATGACCATGGGCACCGCCTCGACCATGGCCTCGATGGTGGAGGCGCTCGGTATCGGCATGCCCGGCAACGCGGCCTGGCCGGCGGTGGACGCGCGCCGCAACGTGCTCGCGCGCATGGCGGGCCGGCGCATCGTCCAATTGGTCAAGGACAGGGTTTCTATTTCAAGCATTTTGACCAAGAAAGCTTTTGAAAATGCGATCCGAACCAACGCGGCCATTGGCGGCTCCACCAACGCCGTGATCCACCTGATCGCGATCGCGCGGCGCCTGGGCGTGGACCTGACGCTGGCGGACTGGGACCGGCTCGGGCGCGGCGTGCATACGCTGGTCAACCTGATGCCCAACGGCAAATACCTGATGGAGGACTTCTGCTACGCGGGCGGCCTGCCGACCGTGCTGCGCGAACTTGGGGAAAACAGGTTCCTGCATAAAGAAGCCATGACCGTCAACGGCAAGACGATCTGGGACAACAACAAGGACGCGCCCTGCCACAACCGCGACGTCATCTTCCCGTTCAAGAAGCCGTTCAAGAAGAACACCGGCATCGCGGTGCTGCGCGGCAACCTGTGCCCGGGCGGCGCCATCATCAAGCCCTCGGCGGCGACGCCGAAACTCATGCAGCACCGCGGCCGCGCGGTGGTATTCGAAAACATCGATGATTTCCACAAGCGCATCGATGATCCGAAGCTGGACATCGACGAGAAATGCATCATGGTGCTGAAGAACTGCGGCCCGAAGGGCTATCCGGGAATGGCCGAGGTCGGCAACATGCCGCTGCCGCCCAAGCTCCTGAAAAAAGGCGTCACCGACATGGTGCGCATCTCGGACGCGCGCATGAGCGGCACCGCCTACGGCACCGTGATCCTGCACATGGTCCCCGAGGCCGCTGCCGGCGGCCTGCTCGCGCTGGTGGAAAACGGCGACATGATCGAGCTGGATGTCGCAAAGCGAAGGCTGCAGCTGATGGTTTCTCCGAGCGTGATTGCGAAGAGGAAGAAGGCCTGGAGAAAACCCAAACCGCCGCTCTCCCGCGGCTACTGGAAGCTCTATTTCGACCACGTGCAGCAGGCCGACCAGGGCGCCGACCTCGATTTTCTCACCGGCAAATCAGGCTCCTTCGTGCCGCGCGACAATCATTAGGCGGTGGCGCTTCCAAAAATCGGCATCACGATGGGCGACGCCGCCGGCGTCGGGCCCGAGGTCGTCTTGAAGGCGCTCGCTCACGCCGCGGTCTACGAGGAGTGCCGGCCGCTGGTGATCGGCGACCTGAAGCAGCTGGCAAGAGCAGGCAAGCTGCTGGGCTCGAAGCTCGAACTGCATTCGATAGAAAAGCCGGAGAACGCAAAATTCAAATCCGGCATGGTGGATTGCATCGATCTCGGCCTCATCCCCGCGGACATCCCGTACGGAAAAGTCTCGGCCGCGGCGGGCGAAGCGGCGTACCGGTACATCGAGCTCGCGGTAAAGCTCGCGCTGGAAGGCGCCATCGACGCCATCTGCACCGCGCCGATCAACAAGGAAGCGCTGAACGCCGCCGGGCACCATTTCCCGGGACATACCGAAATTCTCGCGATTCTCACCGGTACGCCGGAAGTCTCACTGACGCTGTTTTCTCCGAAACTGCGCATCATCCACGTCACCGCGCACATGGGGCTGCTGGACGCGATCGAACGAATCGACGCCCCGCTGGTCGAGCGCACCATCGCGCGCGGGCGCGAGCTGCTGATACGCGCCGGGTGGCCTGACCCGCGCATCGGCGTCTGCGGCATCAACCCGCACGCCGGCGAAGGTGGCCTGTTCGGGCGCGGCGAGGAGGAAATCAAGATCGCCCCGGCAGTTGCCGTGGCGCGCACGCGCGGCTGGAATGTGCAAGGCCCGTATCCCGCCGACGCGCTGCTCTACCGCGCCGCCCGGGGCGATTTCGACCTGGTGGTTGCGATGTACCACGACCAGGGGCACGGACCGGTGAAGGCAATGGGCCTGGAGCATGGCGTGAACGTCACTGCCGGCCTGCCGATCGTGCGCTCCTCGGTGGACCACGGCACCGCCTTCGACATCGCCGGCACCGGCAAAGCGGACGAGCAGAGCATGCTGGAAGCGCTGAAGGTCGCCACCGCTCTCGCGCGGCGCTAAGATAGGGAAAGGAAACGAACATGCTCCAGGCCGCCGACCTCACCATCCGCCTCAACCCCGCCGACGATGTCGTCATCGCACGCGTCGAACTGCCCGCAGGAACCACCCTGGTGAAGGAAAGCAACGTCGCCGTCGCGACGCGCGTGCCCGCAGGACACAAGGTCGCGGTGCGCGACGTGAAGAAGGGCCAGCCGGTACGGCGCTACAACCAGATCATCGGCTTCGCCACGCGCGACATCCGCGCCGGCGAGCACGTGCATGTGCAGAACCTGGCAATGGGGGATTTCGAGCGCGACTATGCATTTTCGTCGGACGTAAAGAAAACGGATTTCATCAGCCCCCGGGCGACCTTCCAGGGAATCGTCCGGGCCGACGGCCGGGTCGCGACGCGCAACTACATCGGCATCCTGACCAGCGTGAATTGTTCGGCAACTGTCGCGCGCGCCATCGCGCGGCATTTCGAAAATCGGCTGGACGCATACCCCAACGTCGACGGCGTTGTCGCGCTTACCCACAAATCGGGTTGCGGCATGGCCTCGGACGGCGAGGCGATCGACGTGCTGCGCCGGACCATGGCGGGCTACGCGCGCCATCCGAACTTTTTTGCGGTGCAGGTCGTGGGTCTGGGCTGCGAAGCCAACCAGATCAACAACCTGCTCTCGACGCAGGGCCTCAAGCGGCACGACAAGCTGCACGCCTACACGATCCAGGAAAAGGGCGGCACCTCGAAAGCGATACGCGAAGGCGTGGCCCGTATCGAAGGGGTACTCGCTGAGGCGAACACGGTAAAGCGCGAGACGGTACCCGCGAGCCACCTGACGCTCGGCCTGCAATGCGGCGGCTCGGACGGCTACTCCGGCATCAGCGCCAATCCGGCGCTGGGCGCCACGGTGGACCTGCTGGTGCGGCACGGCGGCACGGCGATTCTTTCCGAGACGCCGGAAATCTACGGCACCGAGCACCTGCTCACGCGCCGCGCCGTTTCCCGCGAAGTGGGCGAAAAGCTGATCTCGCGCATCAAATGGTGGGAGGACTACACCCGCCGCAACGGCAACGAGATGAACAACAACCCATCGCCGGGCAACAAGGCGGGCGGCCTCACCACGATCCTGGAGAAGTCCCTCGGCGCCGTGGCCAAGGGTGGCACGACGAATCTGGTGCAGATTCTGGAGTACGCCGAGCCGGCGACGGCGAAGGGGTTTGTCTACATGGACACGCCGGGCTACGACCCGGTCTCGGCCACCGGCCAGGTCGCCGGTGGCGCCAACATGATCTGCTTCACCACCGGCCGCGGCTCGGCCTACGGCTGCAAACCGGCGCCCTCGCTCAAACTCGCCACCAACACCGCCCTCTGGGAGCACCAGGAGGAGGACATGGACATCAACTGCGGCACCATCATCGACGGCAAGGAGTCCGTCGAGCAGGCCGGCCGCAGGTTCTTCGAACTGGTGCTCGAGACCGCTTCGGGAAAGAAGTCGAAGTCCGAACTGTTCGGCTACGGCGAAGACGAGTTCGCGCCATGGGTCCTCGGCGCCACGATGTAATACGCGCCGGCCTGCTGGCGGCCGCGCTGCTCGCCGCCCTGCCTGCCATCGCGGATACCAAGAGCGCCAAGCGCTCGGCGGAGCCGAACCGTTTCGGCGCGATTGCCTACTACCGCGCCTCCCAATCGTGGGGCGTGGGCTACAACTACGCGCGGGCACGCGACGCTAATGTAGAGGCGTTGAAGCAGTGCGGCCACGGCAAGTGCGAGGTGGTGCACAAATTCAGGAACGGCTGCGCCGCGCTCGCCGACGGGCCGAAGATCCATGCGGCGGCATCCGGTGCGACACGCGATGAAGCCGAGACCAAGACCCTGCGGCGTTGCACCGAAACGAACAAGCAAGCGAGCTGCACTCTGATCGCCTGGGCCTGCACGCGCTGAGCGTGCGGCTCGTTCTGTCCCGCGTGAGAAAATTCCCGCATGAAAGATCGCCAGGGCCGTGTACCGCGCCTCTATGTAGAGGCCGAACTGAGCCAGCAGGCCAGACTCGTACTGCCTGAGGATACGGCGCATCACGCCGCCCGCGTGCTGCGCCTGCGCGAGGGCGAGCCGATTGCGGTCTTCAACGGTCTCGGCGGGGAGTACGCGGCACGCCTATCGAAGATCGGGCAAAGGGGTGTAGAGGTCGAGATCGGAGAGCATTCGGCGCTCGAGCGCGAATCGCCCCTCGCCGTGACCCTGGTGCAAGCGGTTTCCTCGGGCGAGAAAATGGACTTCACCATCCAGAAGGCCATTGAACTCGGCGTCGCCACGATACAGCCGGTCCTGACAGTGAAGTCGGTGGTGCGCCTGAGCGCCGAACGCGAGGCGAAGAAGCTCGCCCACTGGAAACGGGTCGCCATCGCCGCATGCGAGCAGTGCGGCCGGAACCGCGTGCCGGAGGTGCGCAACGCCATTTCGGTGGGGTCCTACTGCGGCGCGCCGATTGAAGCCTCGCTGCGCCTGCTGCTTTCACCCGACGGAAAAACGGGGCTACGAGACATGCAGCAGCAAATCGGACGCAGCGTCGTCATTGCCGCGGGCCCGGAAGCAGGCTTCAGCGACGACGAAGAGCAGTTGCTGCAACGCGCCGGCTTCGTGCCGGTACGCTTGGGCCGGAGGATCCTGCGCACCGAGACCGCGGCGCTGGCCGCGCTGGCCGCGCTTAACGCGCTGGCTGGGGATTTCTAGTAACTTAGGGACCCCATGAGCGCACTGCCACATCCGGAAGCTTTCGTACGCTGGTTCCGCCAGACGGCACCCTACGTGCATGCGTTCCGCGGCCGCACCTTCGTCATCGGCTTTGGCGGCGAGCTGATCGCCGAACGTGGGCGCTTCGCCGGCTTCCTGCACGACCTGAATCTGCTCGCGGCGCTCGGCATCCGGCTGGTACTGGTGCACGGGGCGCGCCCGCAGATCGAGACCGAACTGCGCGCCAAGCGCCAGCGCTCGCGCTACGCCAGGGGCCTGCGGATCACGGACGCCAACTCGCTGGTGGCAGTGAAGCATGCCGCCGGGGTCCTGCGCGTCGAAATCGAGGCGCTGCTCTCGCAGGGCCTGCCAAATTCACCAATGGCGGGCGCGCAGATCCGCGTCGCCTCGGGCAACTTCATCGCCGCCAAGCCGATCGGCGTGCTGGATGGCGTGGACTTCCAGTTCACCGGCGCGGTGCGCAAGGTGGACGGCATCGCCATCGCGCGGCGCCTGGAGGCGGGCGAAGTGGTGCTGGTGCCGCACATCGGCTACTCGCCGACGGGCGAAGTGTTCAATCTCGCCTGGGAAGACGTCGCAGAGAACGTCGCACGCACGCTGAAAGCCGACAAGCTGTTGCTTTATGTGGATCAACTGCCGATCGGCCGGCGCGGACAGATCATTTCCGAACTCACCGCGCGCGAAGCCGAGGCGCTGCTGAAGAAGGACGGGCTCACCGCGCCGGCCAAGCGCGCGATCGCGCATGCACTGAGTGCCGTGCGCGCGAGTGTCGGCCGGGTGCACCTGGTATCGCGCCGCGCCGAGGGCGCGACGCTGCTGGAGCTCTTCACGCACTCGGGCGTCGGCACCATGATCACCGCCGATCCCGTGGAGCATCTGCGGCCGGCCAAGATAGACGACGTCGGCGGAATACTCGCCCTGATCGAGCCGCTGGAGGCCGACGGCACGCTGGTGAAGCGCGGCCGCGAGCGCCTGGAGCACGAGATCGCGAACTTCGAGGTGATCGAGCACGATGGCACGATCCTCGCTTGCGCCGCGCTCTACCCCTTCGTGGAGCACAAGAGCGCCGAGCTCGCCTGCCTCGCGGTGGCGCCCGAATACCGCGACGCCGGCTACGGCGAGCGGCTGCTGCACGCCTGCGAGATACGCGCAAAGGAGATGAAGATCCGGCGCATTTTCGCCCTCACCACGCGCGCCCAGCACTGGTTCCTGGCGCAGGGTTTCAAGGAGGCCGGGGTATCGGTGCTGCCTGAGAAACGCCAGGCGCTCTACAATTGGAAACGTGGTTCAAAAATTTTTCTGAAGCGCCTTTAGCGTCCAACAGACCTAGCTCTTCTTCTTGTAGGTCTTCACCCCGTGAGGGGTTCCCAGCAGCAGGACATCGGCGCCGCGGCGCGCGAACAGCCCGTTCGCCACCACGCCGGCAATGCCGTTCAGCTCCATCTCGAAGGCGGCCGGATCCAGGATCGTCAGGCCGTGGCAGTCGAGGACGAGGTTGCCGTTGTCTGTCTTGAAATTCTCGCGCAACACCGGCTGCGCCTTGCGCCTGAGCATCTCCCGCCCGACATGGCCGCGTGCCATCGGGATCACTTCCAGCGGCAGCGGGAACTTGCCGAGCACCGGCACGAGCTTGGATGAATCGCAGATGCAGACAAACGTCTTCGCCACCGCGGCGACGATCTTCTCGCGCGTCAGCGCGCCGCCACCGCCCTTGATCATGTGCAGGTGCTCGGTGATTTCGTCCGCGCCGTCCACGTAGACCGGCAACTCGTCGACACTGTTCAGGTCGAATACGCGGATGCCGTGCTTCCTCAGCCTTTCGGCACTCGCTTCCGAAGCAGCCACCGCGCCCTCGATACGGCCCTTGATTGAAGCGAGAGCGTCAATGAACAGATTCACCGTAGAACCGGAGCCGACACCAACGACAGCGTCTTCGACCACGTACTTGACGGCAGCCTCGGCAACCCGTTTTTTGAGTTCGTCCTGTGTCACTTTTTCTTCTGCGGTGGCAGGTCGGTGCAGACGCCTTCGAACAGTTCCGCCGCCATGCCGACCGATTCACCGAGCGTCGGATGCGGATGGATGGTCTTGCCGATATCGGTGGCGTCAGCCCCCATCTCTACCGCAAGCGCGATCTCGCTGATCAGGTCGCCGGCGCCCGTGCCGACGATGCCACCGCCCACGATGCGGTGCGTCTCGGTATCGAATATCAGCTTGGTGAAACCTTCGTCGCGGGCATTGGCAATGGCACGCCCCGACGCGGCCCAGGGAAATTTCGCAACGCCGACCTTTCGTCCCGACTTCTTCGTCTCATCCTCGGTGACACCCACCCAGGCGATCTCCGGGTCGGTGTAGGCAACGGAGGGCACGACACGCGCATCGAAATGGGACTTGAGGCCCGCGGCGGCTTCCGCCGCCACGTGCCCCTCGTGGACGGCTTTGTGCGCGAGCATCGGATTGCCTGCGATGTCGCCGATCGCGAAGATGTTCGGTGCGTTGGTGCGCATCTGCGAGTCCACGGGGATGAAGCCCCGCTCGTTCACCGCGACGCCCGCCTTGTCGGCGCCGATCGTCTTCCCGTTCGGCGTGCGCCCGACCGAGACGAGGATCATGTCGTAGATTCCCGGCTCGCCCTGGTCGAAGGAGATCTTGATGCCTTCCTTCGTTGCCTCGGCCTTGGTGGTCTTCGTCTTCAGCATCACGCGGTCAAAGCGCGAGGCATTGAATTTCTGCCAGACCGAGACCAGGTCCCGGTCGGCGCCGAGCATCAAACCATCCAGCATCTCCACCACGTCCAGGCGCGCACCCAGCGTCGAATAGACAGTGCCCATCTCCAGGCCGATGATGCCGCCGCCGATGACGAGCAGCCTCTTGGGCTGGCTGCGCAACTCCAGCGCACCGGTCGAATCCACGATGCGCGGATCGTCTGGGAGGAATGGAAGGTTCGCCGCCTGCGAACCTGCCGCAATGATGGCATTGGCGAAACTGATTTTCTTGCCGTCAACTTCAATTGAATTCTTCCCGACAAACTTTCCGACACCCTGAACAACGGTGACTTTGCGCATCTTCGCCATCGAAGCAAGGCCGCCGGTGAGCTTGCCGACCACTTTGCCCTTGAAGGCGCGCAGCTTGTCGAGGTCGATCTTCGGTTCACCGAAGGAAATGCCGTGCTCGGAGAGCTCGTTTGCGGCGTCCATGATCGCCGCGGTATGCAGCAGCGCCTTGGAAGGAATGCAGCCGACGTTCAGGCACACGCCGCCGAGCACCGGATAGCGCTCGACCAGGATCGTCTTCAGGCCCAGGTCGGCGGCACGGAATGCGGCGGAGTAGCCGCCCGGCCCGGATCCGAGCACCAGCATGTCGCAATCGAAATCCGCTTTGGCGGCGACCGGAGGCGGCGCGGGTTTGGGAGCTTCCTTTTTTGCCTCCCGGGTGGATTCCTGTTTCGATTCCCCGGATTGAAGATTGAGAATCAAGGAACCCTCGGATACCTTGTCCCCGAGCTTCACCGCGATCGACTGCACCACGCCCGCCTCGGGCGCAGGGATCTCCATGGTCGCCTTGTCCGATTCCAGCGAGATGAGTGACTGCTCCTTCGCCACCGCGTCACCGGGCTTGACCAGTATTTCGATGACTTCGATATTCTTGAAGTCGCCGATATCGGGAACCTTCACCTCCACGAGCCCGGCCATCTAGAGCAGCGTCCGGCGGATATCGGAGAGCACGTTCGCCAGGTAGGCGGTGAAGCGCGCCGCGAGCGCGCCGTCGATCACCCGGTGGTCGTAGGACAGGGCGAGCGGCAGCATCAAGCGGGCATTGAAGATGTCTTTGCCTTTTTCATCTTTTCCGGAATAGACGGGTCGAAAAACGGAACGTGAAACACCGAGGATCGCCACCTCGGGCGCGTTGATGATCGGCGTGAAAGCGCTGCCGCCGATCCCGCCCAGGCTCGAGATCGAGAAGGTGCCGCCCTGCATGTCGCCGGCCTTCAACTTCTTGTCGCGCGCCAGTTTGGAGATTTCGGCGAGTTCCTTCGCCAGATCGAACACGCCCTTGCGGTCGGCGTCGCGCACCACCGGCACCATCAGCCCCTCGGGCGTGTCGACCGCGACGCCGATGTGGAAGTACTTCTTCAGCACCAGGTTCTCGCCGCTCTTGTCCAGAGAGGCATTGAAATCGGGAAACTGCCGCAGCGCGGTGACGCTCGCCTTGATGAGGAAGGCGAGCATCGTCAGCTTGAAGCCCTGCTTCTCGGTCTCCGCGGTATTCGATTTGCGGAATGCCTCGAGCTCGGTGATGTCGGCTTCGTCGAACTGCGTGACGTGCGGGATCATCACCCAGTTACGGTGCAGGTTCGCGGCCGACAGCTTCTTGATACGCGAGCGGGCTTTGAGCTCGATCGGGCCGAACTTGCCGAAATCCACGTCCGGCCAGGGCAGCAGGTCCAGCCCGCCGCCCCTGCCGGCCGGCGCAAGGGCCGCAGGTTTGCCAGCCGCATTTCCCGCGATAACGCCTTTCACGTAGGCTTGGACGTCTTCAGCGAGTATGCGGCCCTTGGGACCGCTGCCCCGCACGCGGCCGAGATCGACGCCCAGCTCGCGCGCGAACTTGCGGATGGAAGGGCTCGCGTGCGGCAGCGCGGTCACCGCGTCCTTGGGTTCGGAAGGAACAGGCTCGACGCGCGTGACGACGGAGGAAGGCGGAGGACTTTCTTTTTTCGGTAGAGGTTTTGTCTCGACTGCTTTTTCAACCACCACGGGCGCCACGCCGTCGGCCTCCATCGTCAGCAAGACCGAGCCTTCCGACACCTTGTCGCCCACCTTGATCTTCAACTCCTTCACCACACCGGCTTCGGGCGAAGGGATTTCCATGGTCGCCTTGTCGGATTCCAGCGACACCAGCGACTGCTCCTTGGCGACGGTGTCGCCGGGTTTGACCAGGATTTCGATCACCTCGACTTCCTTGAAGTCGCCGATGTCGGGAACCAGGACGTTCTTCATACGGCGGTCGGGTCCGGCTTGTCGGGGTCGATGCCGTACTTCTTGATCGCGTCAGCGACCGTTTTCGCCTTGCCCTCGCCTGAATCGGCCAGCGCCTTCAGCGCCGCGATGGCGATGAAGGTGCGGTTCACCTCGAAGAAGTGGCGCAGCTTGGCGCGCGAATCGGAGCGGCCGAAGCCATCCGTCCCAAGCACCTTGTAGACCCGGTCTTTCGGCATGAACGGGCGGATCTGGTCGGCGAAGGTTTTAATGTAGTCGCTGGCCGCGATCACCGGGCCGGCGCGCTTCTCCAGGTACTGCGTGACGTAGGGCACGCGCGCCTTGGCCTCCGGATGCAGCAGGTTCCAGCGCTCAGCGGCGAGGCCGTCGCGCCGCAGTTCGGTGAAGCTGGTCGCGCTCCAGATGTCGGCGGCCACGTCCCAGTCTTTCTCCAGCAACTCGGCCGCCGCAACCACTTCGCGCAGGATGGTTCCCGAGCCGAGCATCTGGACCCGCTGCTTCGCTTTGAATTTCGATTCCTTCAATGAATAGAGACCTTTCAGGATCCCCTGCTCCGCCCCTTCGGGCAGCGCGGGATGCTCGTAATTCTCGTTCATCAGGGTGATGTAGTAGTACACGTCCTCCTGGTTCCCGACCATGCGGCGCAGGCCGTCATGGATGATCACGGCAAGCTCGTAGCCGTAGGTCGGGTCGTAGGAGACGCAGTTCGGGATGACCGAGGAAAGGATGTGCGAGTGGCCGTCCTCGTGCTGCAGGCCTTCGCCGTTGAGCGTGGTGCGCCCCGCGGTGGCGCCCAGCAGGAAGCCGCGCGCCCGCTGGTCGGCCGCCGCCCAGGCGAGGTCGCCGATCCTCTGCATGCCGAACATCGAATAGAAGATGTAAAACGGTACTGTGACCTGGTTCGAGTGGCTGTAGGAAGTCGCCGCCGCGATCCAGGAGCACATCGCACCCGCCTCGTTGATGCCTTCCTCGAGGATCTGGCCCTGCTTGTCCTCGCGGTAGAACATCACCTGGTCCTTGTCGACGGGCTCGTACTTCTGGCCCTCGGGCGCGAAAATACCGAGCTGCCGGAACATGCCTTCCATGCCGAAGGTGCGTGCTTCGTCGGGCACGATCGGCACGATGCGCTTGCCGAGTTCCTTGTCGCGCACCAGCGCGGTGAGGATGCGCACGAACGCCATGGTGGTCGAGATCTCGCGGCCTTCGCCCGAACCCTTCAGCACCGGCTCGAAGCTCGAGAGCGGCGGCACGGCCAGTGCCGCCTCCGCCTTCGGCCGGCGTTGCGGGAGGAAACCACCCAGCGCCTTGCGATGCTCCAGCAGGTACTTCATCTCCGGCGAATCGGCCGGTGGAATGTAGAACGGCAGCTTCTCGAGCTGGTCGTCGGGAATCGGGATGTTGAAGCGGTCGCGCATCTCCTTGATGGTCGCGAGATCCACCTTCTTCAGCTGGTGGGTGGGGTTCTTGGACTGGCCCTGCTTGCCCATGCCGTAGCCCTTGATGGTCTTGGCGAGAATCACCGTGGGCTGGCCCTTGTGCTTCGCCGCCGCGGCGTAGGCGGCGTAGATCTTGTGCGGATCGTGCCCGCCGCGGTTCAGGCGCCAGATGTCCTCGTCGCTCATGCGCGAAACCATCTCCAGTACCTTGGGATGCTTGCCGAAGAAGTGCTTGCGCACGAAGGCGCCGTCGTTGGCCTTGAAATTCTGGTACTCGCCGTCGACGGTGTCCTCCATGATCTTGCGCAGGTGGCCGTCCTTGTCGCGCGCGAGCAGCGCGTCCCAGTAGCCGCCCCAGATGAGCTTGATCACGTTCCAGCCCGAACCGCGGAACTCGCCCTCCAGTTCCTGGATGATCTTGCCGTTGCCGCGCACCGGGCCGTCCAGGCGCTGCAGGTTGCAGTTGACGATGAAAATCAGGTTGTCGAGTTTCTCGCGCGCCGCCATGCCGATCGCGCCCAGCGATTCGGGCTCGTCCATCTCTCCGTCGCCGCAGAACACCCAGACTTTCCGGTTCTCGGTCTGGGCGTGCCCGCGCGCCTGCAGGTACTTGAGGTAGCGCGCCATGTAGATCGCCTGGATCGGCCCGAGGCCCATGGACACTGTCGGGAACTGCCAGTAGTCCGGCATCAGCCACGGATGCGGATAGGAAGACACGCCCTTGCCGTCCACCTCGCGCCGGAAACTCAGCAACTGCTCCTCGGTAAAGCGGCCCTCCAGCAGGCCGCGCGCATAGATGCCGGGTGACGAATGGCCCTGGAAATACACCAGGTCGCCGCCGTGTCCTCCGTTGGACGGGTCCCCCGTGGGCGCGTGCCAGAAATGGTTCTGGCCGATGCCGAACAGCGTACCCACCGAGGCGAAGCTGGCGATGTGGCCGCCCAGCTCGTCGTCGTTCTTGTTGGCGCGCGCCACCATCACCATCGCGTTCCAGCGGCAATAGGAACGGATGCGCTCTTCCAGCGCCGGGTCGCCCGGCGAGCGCTCTTCCATGTGCGCCGGTATGGTGTTGACGTAGGGCGTGTGCGCGCTGTACGGCAGGGTGACGCCCGAGGTGCGCGCCTTCTCGGTCAGCTTCTCGATCAGGTAATGCGCGCGCTCGCCCCCCTCGCGCTCGAGCACCGCTTCGAGCGCGTCCAGCCATTCTTGGGTTTCCAGGCTGTCGGAATCGTTGGCCGCGGGTTGTTGCGGGACGGCGGACATAATTTCCTCCTGCGCAATCTCTTGTAGAGAGCAATCGGATCTTGAAACGGGGTGATTTATAGTATGCCATGGCCGCCACAGTCATCGATGGAAAATCGCTCGCCGCGGCGACGCGCGCGTCACTGAAAAGCCGGATCGATGCGCTCGCAGCCCGTGGGCTGCGCCCCGGACTCGCCGCGATCCTCGCGGGGGCCGACCCGGCGTCGCGCGTCTATGTGCGAAACAAGGTGCGCGCCTCCGAGGAAACCGGCGTGCGTTCCGAAGTCCACGAATTTCCTGCGGACGTTTCCGAGGGCGCGCTCCTGGAACGGCTGGCGCAGCTGAACGCGGATCCGCGGGTGCACGGAATCCTGGTGCAACTGCCGCTGCCGCGGCAGCTCGCGGCAGACCGGGTGCTGGCCGCCGTGTCGCCCGCGAAAGACGTCGACGGCTTGCATGCCGTGAACCTCGGCGCGCTGCTGCAGGGGCGCCCGGGATTCATCCCTGGAACAGCTGCCGGCGTAATGCGGCTGCTCGAGCACGCCGGCGTGCCGCTGGCTGGCCGGCAGGCGGTGATCGTCGGCCGCTCGACCATCGTCGGCAAGCCGCTAGCGCTGCTGCTCTTGCAAAAGGACGCCACCGTCACCATCTGTCATTCGAAGACGCGCGGGCTTGCGGCGACCACCAGGCAGGCCGACATCCTGATTGCCGCGGTAGGGCGCGCGAAACTCATCACGGCGGAGATGGTCAAACCGGGGGCCTGCGTCATCGACGTCGGCGTGAATCGGCTGCCGGACGGGAAACTTGCCGGAGACGTGGATTTCGCCGCGGTGAAGGAAGTAGCCGGGAACATCACCCCGGTTCCAGGCGGCGTCGGCCCGATGACCGTCGCCATGTTGATCGTGAACACTGTGCGTGCTGCGGAGTTGTCAATTGAATAATCCTCTATTAGATTTTTCCGGTCTGCCGCGCTTCGCGGATATCAAACCTGAGCACGTCGCGCCGGCAATGGAACAACTTCTGGCCGAAGCATGCGCGGCGATGCACCGGGCCGAAGAAGCGCCGGCGACATGGGAACAATTCGTGCGGCCGCTGGAAGATGCGACCGAACGCCTGTCGCGGGCTTGGGGGCAGGTGGAGCACCTGCACGCGGTGCTCGACAGCCCCGCATTGCGCGAGGCCTACAACGCCGGCCTGCCGAAAATCACGCAGTTCTGGACCGAACTGGGCCAGAACCAGCTGTTGTTCGAAAAGTACCGTACGCTGAAAGACTCTCCCGAATTGGCGCAGTTCCCGCCCGCGCGCAGGAAGCTGGTGGACAACGCGCTGCGCGACTTCCGTCTTGGCGGGGCGGAGCTTGCCGCCGAGGTCAAGCCGCGCTACGCCGCGATCCAGGAGGAACTCGCTTTGCTGTCGGCGAAATTTTCCGAGAACGTGCTGGACGCGACCAACGCGTATTCAATCGTGATCGAGGACCAGAAACGCCTTGCGGGAGTACCTGCCGACGACTTGCAAGCCGCGCGGGAGGCGGCAAAAAAAGACGGCAAGCAGGGATGGAAGTTCAATCTTCAGATGCCATCGTATTTTCCGGTCATGCAGTACGCGCAAGACCGCGCGCTGCGCGAGACGCTGTACCGCGCGAGCGCGACGCGAGCCGCCGAATTCGGCAAGCCCGAGTGGGACAACACGCCGCTGATCGGACGCATCCTAAGTCTGCGCAAGGAGGACGCGGCGCTGCTCGGCTACCCCAATTTCGCCGAGGTGTCGCTCGAGCCGAAAATGGCGCGGACGCCGCAGCAGGTGATCGAATTCCTGCGCGACCTGGCGGACCGCGCCCGGCCCTTCGCCGAACGCGATCTGGAGGAACTGCACGGCTTCGCCAGCAAGGAACTCGGCCTCGAAAAACTCGAGGCCTGGGACATTGCGTACGCCTCGGAGAAGCTGCGCGCGAAGCGCTATGCGTTCTCGGACCAGGAAGTGAAGCAGTATTTCCCCGAAGACCAGGTCGTGCCGGGAATGTTCAAACTGGTCGAAACGATCTACGGCATCCACATTGCCGAATCCAAGG
This sequence comes from Nitrosovibrio sp. Nv4, assembly GCA_945906765.1. GTDB lineage: Bacteria > Pseudomonadota > Gammaproteobacteria > Burkholderiales > SG8-39 > RBG-16-66-20. The sequence continues at coordinate 46,082 of CAMDRF010000005.1, forward strand.
CGCCGCTGTGGCATGGCGACGTGCGCTTTTTCGACATCCGCAGCGCGAACCGCGAATTGATCGGCCGCTTTTACGTCGACCTCTACGCGCGCGCGACCAAGCGCGGCGGCGCGTGGATGGACGGGGCGATATCACGCCGCCGGCTGGATGCAGGCATCCAGGTCCCGGTCGCCTATCTGAACTGCAACTTTTCGGGACCCGTGGGCGGCAGGCCGGCATTGTTCACGCATGACGACGTGATCACGCTGTTCCACGAGTTCGGCCATGGGCTGCACCACCTGCTGACGCGCGTCGAAGACCTTGGCGTGGCCGGCATCAACGGCGTGGAGTGGGACGCGGTCGAACTGCCGAGCCAATTCATGGAGAACTTCTGCTGGGAGTGGGAAGTGCTCAAGCACATGACCCGCCACATCGACTCGGGGAAAACACTGCCGCGCGCGCTCTACGACAAGATGCTGGCGGCGAAGAATTTTCAGTCAGGCCTGGCCACCCTGCGCCAGATCGAGTTCGCGCTGTTCGACATGCGGTTGCATTCGGAGTTCGATCCGGAATCCGGCCGCGCCGCGCTCGATCTGCTCGACGAAGTACGGCGCGAGGTTGCGCTGCTGGTGCCGCCCGCCTGGAACCGCTTCCCGAACAGCTTTTCGCACATCTTCGCAGGCGGCTACGCCGCGGGCTACTACAGCTACAAGTGGGCCGAAGTTCTCTCGGCGGATGCGTACAGCCTGTTCGAAGAAAAAGGCGTGCTCAACCCGGAGGCGGGAAGCAGGTTCCGCGACGAAATCCTCGCCGTTGGCGGCAGCCGTCCGGCGGCGGATTCGTTCCGCGCCTTCCGCGGACGCGAACCACGCGTGGACGCGCTTCTCAGGCACAGCGGCATGCTGCCCGCTTGATTGTTTATTCGTGCACCGGATGAAACTTGCGACGTGGAACGTCAATTCGCTAAAGGTTCGCCTGCCGCACCTGATCGACTGGCTTGCGCGGGCGCAGCCGGATATTGTCTGCCTGCAGGAACTCAAGCTCGAGGACGCGAAATTTCCGCGCGCGGAGCTGGAAGCCGCGGGCTACCAGTCCGCCTTCTCCGGCCAGAAAACCTACAACGGCGTGGCGATACTTTCGCGCTCGCCGCTGCTCGACGTGAGCACGGGAATTCCCGGCTTCCAGGACGAGCAAAAGCGCGTCATCGCGGCCACGGCGGGCGGCCTGCGCGTGATCGGCGTCTACTGCCCGAACGGACAGGCGGTGGGTTCCGACAAGTACGCCTACAAGTTGAGCTGGTTCGCGGCGCTCAAGGATTACCTCGCCGGCGAGTTGCGGCGCCATCCCCGCGTCGCGGTCGCGGGGGACTTCAACGTCGCGCCGGAAGACCGGGACGTGCACGATCCGAAGGCATGGGAAGGCCAGATACTCGTCTCGGCGCCGGAGCGCTCGGCCTGGCGCGCGCTACTTGAATTGGGCCTGAGCGATTCGTTCCGCCTGTTCGAGCAGGCGGAGAAAATCTACTCCTGGTGGGATTACCGGATGCTGGGCTTTCGGCGCAATGCCGGCCTGCGCATAGACCATGTCCTGGTCTCGGCTGAACTGGCGCAGCGTTGCACCGCCAGCACGATCGACAAGGCGCCGCGCAAACTCGAGCGGCCCTCCGACCACGCGCCCGTGATCGCGGAATTTTCCTAACAGGGCGGTGAGGACGCCCTGTTCCTGCTTATCAGTCGATCAGCGCGTAGGCCGGGAGCGTAAGGAACTCGACGTAGTCGCCCGTGGTGATCTGCTCGAAGAGTCTGGCGCCCTCCTCGTACTTGCCCGCCTTCCAGGCTTCTTCGCCTAGATAAGCCTTCACCTTCGGCAGTTCTTCGGCGAGCAGGGTGCGGAACAGTTCGGCGCTCACCTTGCGGCCGTCGTCCAGTTTGCCCTTCTCCGAGCGTATCCACTGCCAGATCTGCGAGCGCGATATTTCGGCGGTGGCCGCGTCTTCCATCAGGTTGAACACCGGCACGCAGCCATTGCCCGCCAGCCAGGCGCCGAGGTACTGGATGCCCACCGAGATGTTGTTGCGCAGCCCTGCTTCCGTGATCGGCGCCTCGGGCTTGAAGTCCAGGAGATCCGCCGCGCCATAGTTCACGTCCGGGCGCTGGCGGCCGTACTGGTTCGCCTGCGGCATGTGCTTGTCGAAGATTTCCCTGGCGATCGGCACCAGCGCGGGATGCGCGACCCAGGTGCCGTCGCAGCCGTCGGTCACTTCCCGCAGCTTGTCCTGGCGCACCTTTTCCATCGCCGCTTCATTCGCCGCCGGGTCGTTCTTGATCGGTATCTGCGCCGCCATGCCGCCCATCGCGGGAGCGCCGCGGCGGTGGCAGGTCTTGACCAGCGTGAGCGCATAGGCGCGCATGAAGGGCGCGGTCATTGTTACCTGCGAGCGGTCCGCCAGGCAGAAATTCTCGTTCGAACGGAATTTCTTGATGCAGGAAAAAATGTAGTCCCAGCGGCCGATGTTGAGTCCCGCGGAATGATCCTTCAGCTCCCACAGGATTTCGTCCATTTCGAAGGCGGCAACCACTGTCTCGATGAGACAAGTTGCTTTTATTGTTCCGTTGGGTACGCCCAGAACATCCTGGGAAAAAACAAAAATATCATTCCACAGCCTCGCTTCGAGGTGCGATTCCATTTTCGGCAGGTAGAAGTACGGTCCGGAGCCGCGCGCGAGCAATTCCTTCGCGTTGTGAAAGAACAGCAGCGCGAAATCAAACAGGCCGCCCGCGACCGGCTTGCCGTCCACCGTCACGTGCTTTTCGTCGAGATGCCAGCCGCGCGGACGCGGGATCAGCACCGCGGTTTTTTCGTTCAGCCGGTATTGCTTGCCGTTCTGCTCCAGGGAGATAGTGCGGCGCACCGCATCGCGAATGTTGATCTGCCCGTCGATCATGTTGAACCAGGTCGGGCAATTGGCGTCCTCGAAGTCCGCCATGAAAGTGGAGGCGCCGCAATTGAGCGCGTTGATCACCATTTTGCGATCCGTCGGGCCGGTAATCTCGACCCGGCGGTCGAGCATGTTTTTCGGCTGCGGCGAAATTGTCCAGTCGGTATTGCGGATGCTTTTCGTTTCGGGCAGGAAGTCCGGCAGCTTGCCGGCATTGAATTCGCGTTGCCGCGCCGCACGGCTTCCGAGCAGTTCCTGGCGGCGCGCTTCGAACTGGCGATGCAGCTTCGCGACGAACGCGAGCGCTTCGGGCGTGAGGATCTGGGCAAACTCCGGCGTGATCCGCCCGGAAATGACCACGCCTTGAGAAAGTGAGGTCGGCATGTGCATTGCACCATTCTAGGCACGGAAATGGCGCATCGCAATATTAAACGTGCTGCAATGCCCGATTGCAGAGAAAAACCCGCAGGCGTAGTCTCGCCTCCCATAGTACGAGGCTTCATTTCACATCATGAAAAAACCTTACGACATCCTCATCTTCGGCGCCTCTTACGGCTCGCTGCTGGCGACCAAGTTACTGCTCGCAGGCCATAACACCCGGCTGGTGTGCCAGCCTGCTGAAGCAGCGCTTTTCAACCAGGAAGGCGCGATCGTGCGCCTGCCGGTCAAAGGGCGGGATGGGTTGGTAGAAGTCTCTTCACGCAAGCTGCCAGGCAAGCTCAGCGCCTGCACGCCGGCCGAAGCGCGCCCCGACGGTCATGACCTTGTCGTGCTGGGGATGCAGGAACCGCAGTACCGCTCGCCGGGCGTGCGCGAACTGCTCGACGCCGTGGCGAAAGCGAAGCTGCCCTGCATGTCGATCATGAACATGCCGCCCTTGCCCTATCTGGCCCGCATCCCGGGCGTGGACGCGAAGGCGTGCAGGGATTGCTATGCCGACGCCACGGTCTGGGATGGCTTCGACCCGGCATTCATGACCTTGTGCAGCCCGGATCCGCAGGCGTTCCGGCCGCCGGAGGAGAAGGTCAACGTGCTGCAGGTACGCCTGCCGACGAATTTCAAATCGGCGCGTTTTGCATCGGATGCGCACACCGCGATCCTGCGCCAGTTGGAAGCCGGCGTTGAAGCCTCGAGATTCGATACCGGCACGGAGAAAATCGAGCTGCCGGTGAAGCTGAAGGTGCACGAATCGGTGTTCGTGCCGCTGGCCAAATGGGCGATGCTGCTCGCGGGCAACTACCGCTGCGTCACGCAAGACGGCATCCGCCCGATCAAGGAAGCCGTGCATGGCGACCTCGAAGCTTCGCGCGCGGTCTACAATTGGGTGGTCGAGCTCTGCACTACGCTTGGCGCGAACGAGAAGGACCTGGTGCCGTTCGAGAAATATGCCGCGGCCGCGCAAGGACTGGCTAGTCCTTCTTCCGCGGCACGGGCGCTCGATGCCGGCGCGCCGGACATCGAGCGCGTCGACCGGTTGGTGCAGGCGATCGCCAAACAGAAAGGCATGACTTCAGCCGCGGTCGACGAAATCGTCCGCCTGGTCGATGCCAAGCTGGCAATCAACCGAAAGGCAAAACCAGCTTAGTCGTCGGCGCCGCCGATACCGAGTTCCTGGATTTTGCGCGTGATCGTATTGCGGCCCATGCCGAGCAGGTTGGCCGCTTCGATCCTGCGGCCGCCGGTGCGCGCCAGCGCCTTGGCAATCAACGAACGCTCGAACTGGCGCGATAGCTGATCCAGCACGCCGGTCTCACCGCGCGCGAGGCGCCGCTCGACTTCCTGCTCCAGCGCCGCGATCCAGTCGGCAGCCGGCGCCTGGCCGGTGATCGCGGGCTCGCCGCGGAATTCAGCCGGCAGATCGGGAATCCCGATCGCCTGCCCGGGCGCCATGACGGTAAGCCAGTGGCACAGGTTCTCCAGCTGGCGCACGTTGCCCGGAAAATCCATGCGCGCGAGGTGCGCAAGCACGTCATCTGACAATCGCTTTGACTCGACGCTCAAATCCTTGGCGCTTTTCGCGAGAAAATGCCGGGCAAGCAGGGGAATATCCTCGCGCCGTTCACGCAAGGACGGGATGCGCACGCGTATCACGTTCAGGCGATGGTAGAGATCGTCGCGGAACGTGCCGTCACGCACGCGGCTCTCCAGATCCTGGTGCGTCGCGGCGATCACGCGCACGTTCGCCTTCAACTGCTGGTGGCCGCCTACGCGGTAGAAAGTGCCATCCGAGAGCACGCGCAGCAGGCGTGTCTGCAGTTCCGAGGGCATGTCGCCGATTTCGTCCAGGAACAGCGTGCCGCCTTCGGCCTGCTCGAAGCGGCCGCGCCGCAGCGCCTGCGCGCCTGTGAATGCGCCGCGTTCATGGCCGAAGAGTTCCGACTCGAGCAGATCCTTTGGCATGGCGGCGGTATTGATGGCGACGAAAGGTTTCGACACCCGCGTGCTATGCCGGTGCAAAGCGTGGGCGACGAGTTCCTTGCCGGTGCCGGATTCGCCGGTAATCAGGACCGTCGCGCTCGATTGCGAGAGCCGCCCGATGGCGCGAAATACTTCCTGCATCGCCGGCGCCTGGCCAAGAATCTCGGGTACTTCGCCCAGCGGCTCGAGCATCGCCTGTTCCCGCTGGCTCTCATCGAGCGCGCGGCGGATGAGCGCCACCGCCTGGTCAACGTCGAAGGGTTTGGGCAGGTACTCATAAGCGCCGCCCTGAAACGCGGCGACCGCGGATTCGAGGTCCGAGTACGCGGTCATCACGATCACGGGCACCGCCGGATGCTTTTCCTTTACCTGTTGCAGCAGCTCGATGCCTGACTGCCCGGGCATGCGGATATCGGAGATCAGCACCTGCGGCGGCCCGCCGGCGAGCGCGTCGAGCGCCTCTCGTGCCGAGGCGAAGGAGTTGTAGGCGATGCCCTCGCGGCTGAGCGCCTTTTCGAACACCCAGCGGATGGAGCGATCATCGTCGACGATCCAGACCGGTTTCATGCCAATGGCAGCAGTAGTGTGAATATCGTTCTTCCCGGGCGGCTGTCGAATTCCACTATACCGCCATGATTTTGTACGTAGGTCCGCACCAGCGCGAGGCCGATACCGCTGCCGCCCTCCCGTCCGGAGACGAGCGGATTGAAGACGCGATCGCGGATTTCCTCGGGTACGCCTGGCCCGTCGTCTATCACATGCAATTCCAATGCCAGCTTGTGGCGCTGCCGGGCAATTGTCACCTGGCGAGCCGAGCGGGTGCGCAGGACGATGCTCCCGCCACGGCCGCCGTTCGCCCCGGAAAGAAGCGCCTGAGCCGCGTTCCGGACCACGTTCAGGACCGCCTGTATCAGCTGCTCGATGTCGCCAACGAGGTCCGGGACACTGGGATCGTAGTTGCGCATGACGGAGATGCCATGGGGGAATTCAGCCTGGACCAGGCTTCGGACCCGTTCCAGGACCTCGTGGATATTCACCGCCGCGAGCTGCACAGCGCGGCTTGGCGTCAACAATCGGTCAAGCAGCACCTGCAGCCGGTCCGCCTCCTTGATGATGACCTGCGTGTATTCCCGCAATTCGGGCCGATCGAGCTCGCGCTCGAGTAATTGCGCCGACCCGCGCAGGCCGCCAAGCGGGTTCTTGATCTCGTGGGCCAGATTGCGCAGCAGCTCCCGGGTGGTCTCCTGCTGGTCGAGCAGGCGCTCCTCGCGCTCCAGGCGCAACTGCTCCTGGATCGGCCGCAACTCGGCCAGCAGCGGCATTCCGGGGACGTCGATCGGCGTAACCAGGCAGGACAGCGGCAACGGCTCGCGCCCGGGCCGCTCGTAACTTACCGTCTGAGCGCGATAACTCCAGTGCACGGCCAGCGCCTCGGCCAACATGCCTTCGAGCGCCGCGCTATCGCTAAATAAAGCAGGAAACGGCTGGCCGACGAGGGCTCTCGCGCCCGCGCCCAGCAGGTTCTCGGCGGCCGGATTGGTGTAGCGCACGATGTAGCCACCGTCCAGAATCACGATGGCGGTAGCGAGAAGCTCCAGGCCCCGATACGCGGCGGGTTGTGCTTCGGCCATGGGCCTCAGCGCGACAAGTTGCCGAGTTCGCGCTTCAGCGCTTCGACGTTCTTTTCGTGGACTTCGACCGTGTCCTGGTACGGCTTCAGCCGTTCGAGCACCCTTGCGTAGTTTTTCTCGTTGCCGCTGCGCGTCGCTTCCTGTTCGGAGAGCTTTCTCCGGGCATCGGCGAGCATGGACTGTTCCTGGGTGAGTTCCTTCTCGATCGTGTCCCTTTGCTTGGCCTTGGAGGTCTGGCGGTCGGAAGCAGACTCCTTGGGGAACCCGGCCGGCGACTTGGCGCTGGGCTTGGCAGCCTGCGCAGGCGCCACGCTCACCTCGCGCGTCACGGTTTCGCACTTCTTGCCCACGGTGTCGCGCTTTTCACTTGTGTACAGGGGCCGGCCATGGCCGTCCATGCACTTGTAGATATCGGCCTGTGCGCTCAGCGGCATTCCGGCGACCAGGCCGGCTGCAATTGCGAGAGATGCACCAATCCGCGACATGGGCAAGAAGGCGTCTGAAATCAAGAGCCTGAGTCTATGCCAGAAATACGCTTTCCTCAAACCATCCCCCAATTAAAAAGGACGGGCTCGATGCCCGTCCTTGCCTTAACGCACCAACTTCAGGCCCGGCTAAGAGCTGTAGTACATGTCGAACTCGACCGGGTGGGTCGTCATGCGGAAGCGCGTGACTTCGTCCACCTTCAGCGCGATATACGACTCGATGAAATCCTCGTCGAACACCCCTCCCTTGGTGAGGAAGGCATGGTCCTTCTTCAAGTGTTCGAGCGCCTCGTCTAGCGACGAGCACACTTGCGGCACTTTGGCGTGCTCTTCCGGCGGCAGATGGTACAGGTCCTTGTCGATCGGATCGCCCGGGTGGATCTTGTTCTGCACGCCGTCCAGGCCGGCCAACAGCATTGCGGAGAACGCGAGATAGGCGTTGGCCGTCGGATCCGGGAAGCGCACCTCGACGCGCCGCGCCTTGGGGTTCGCCACGTACGGAATGCGGCACGCGGCGGAACGATTCTTCGCCGAGTACGCGAGGTTGATCGGCGCCTCGAACCCCGGCACCAGCCGCTTGTAGGAATTGGTGCCTGGATTGGTGATCGCATTCAGCGCCTTGGCGTGCTTGATGATGCCGCCGATGTAGTACAGCGCGAAATCCGACAGGCCGGCGTAGAGATTGCCCGCGAACAGGTTGTTGCCGCCTTTCCATACCGACTGGTGCACATGCATGCCCGAACCGTTGTCGCCGACGATGGGCTTGGGCATGAAGGTCGCGGTCTTGCCGTACGAGGCCGCGACGTTCCACACCGTGTACTTCAGGATCTGCAGCCAGTCGGCGCGCTGTACCAGCGGCGCGAACTTGGTGCCGATTTCGCACTGTCCGGCAGCGGCCACTTCGTGGTGATGCACTTCGACTTCCACACCCTGCTGCTCGAGCGCGATGCACATCGCATTGCGGATGTCCTGCAGCGTATCGGCCGGCGGCACGGGGAAGTAACCACCCTTCACCGGCGCGCGGTGCGCCATGTTGCCCGATTCGTAATCGATCCCGGTGGACCAGGGCGCTTCTTCGGACTTGATCTTCACCGAAGCGCCGGACATGTCGATGTTCCAGGTGACGCCGTCGAAAATGAAGAACTCGGGTTCCGGGCCGAAATAGGCGACGTCGCCCAGACCGGATGACTTGAGATAAGCCTCGGCGCGCTTCGCGATGCCGCGCGGGCAGCGGTTGTAGGGCTTGCCGTCGGTGGGTTCGACCACGTCGCAGTTGATGTTGAGCACCGCTTCGTCGGTAAACGGATCCATGCGCGCGGTAACGGCGTCCGGGTACAGCAGCATGTCGGAGGCCTGGATACCCTTCCAGCCGGCGATCGACGAGCCGTCGAAAGCGTGGCCGTCGGTGAATTTTTCCTTGTTGAACTGCTTGGCCGGCACGGAAACGTGCTGTTCCTTGCCGCGCGTGTCGGTGAAGCGGATGTCGACGAACTTCACCTCCTTGTCCTTGATCATCTTCAATACGTCATCGGGCGTCATCGCCATTGCAAGTCTCCTGAGCAGGTAAACGTCTAAGCGGGTAAAAGTAAGACGGGCCGGGCGTACCGGCCCGGACCCGCCTACCTGAGCAGAATCCATGCCAAACGCCCTCACCATGGCCAGCCCCTCCTCTGGCCAAGTTTGTGCGATTCTACCCGACGCAATTGCACTTTGATGGTGCGGAATCGAACGTGGGCGCACTTAGGTGGTGCGGTTCGTTTCCGAACCTATAATTGCAGGCCAAATGGAAGACATAAAGAAAAAGGCCCGGGAACGTGGCCAGAAACTGAAGCTCCCCTATGCGGGCGCTCTGCTACCCGCGGAAGCGCATACCTTGATGCTTGCCGGGGCAAAGCTGGTTGACGTGCGCACCGAAGCGGAGCTGCACTTCGTCGGATCGGTGCCGGGCTGCGAGGCTATCGAATGGAATACCTATCCTGAAGGTCATCGCAATCCGGCCTTCCTTGAACTGCTGGCGGAAGCCGCGCGCAAGGACGAGCCTGTCATGTTCCTGTGCCGCTCGGGAGTGCGCTCGCATCACGCAGCCATCGCGGCCACCGAGGCCGGCTGGGCCGAGGCCTATAACATCCTTGAAGGCTTCGAAGGCGACAAGGACGCGGCCGGCCATCGCAATGCGGCCGGCGGCTGGCGCAAGGCGGGCCTGCCGTGGGTACAGAGTTGATTCAGTCTTGGCTGTTGAATTCTTTTAAGCGCTACTTCCAGTTGACCGCCCCGGTGTAGGCCGTCCCAAGGACGACGATTCCAAAAGCAATCCGGTACCAGGCGAACGGCCTGAAGTCGTGCGTCGCAACATAGCGGATCAACCACCGGATCACGACAACCGCGGACGCGAACGAGACCGTGATGCCGACGGCGAACATGTCCAGGTCGTCGACCGAGAACAGCGTGCGGTTCTTCCACAGGTCCCAGGCGCCCGCGGCGCACAGCGTCGGTACGGCGAGAAAGAACGAGAACTCCGTCGCCGCCGGGCGCGACAAGCCGAACAGCATGCCGCCGATGATGGTCGCTCCGGATCGCGAGGTGCCGGGAATCAGCGCAAAGCACTGCGCGACACCGACCTTGAGCGCATCGAGCCAGGACATCGAATGGGTGTCATTCACTCTCGCCTTTTTTTCACCCCTGTCGACAAGAAGGATGATCACCCCGCCGACAATGAAAGCCAGTGCAACCGGCACCGGTTTGAACAAGACCTGCTTGATCATGGACCCGAACGCCAGGCCAAGCACCGCGGCAGGAACGAACGCGACCACCAGGTTGCGCCAGAGCGCCGGGTCTACTCTGAAAAAACGCGCGCGGTATTCCCACACCACGGCGAGCATGGCGCCGGTCTGGATGACGACGAAGAACACGCCGGCGCGCGCATCGTCGAAGCCGAGCAGGTTCCCGGCGAGGATCAGGTGGCCGGTGCTGGAAATCGGCAGGAACTCGGTGATCCCCTCGACCAGCCCGAGGATCAGCGCATGCAGCAGGCTCGTGTCCATGCCCGCTAATCTACCTTCTGCGCCAGAAATTCGAGGATCGAACTCCAGAACATCGGGTGCGCGTCCGTGCTGTTGTGCCCGGCCTCCTGCAGAAGGATCTTGCGCTTCGAGCCTCCCCAGGCTTCGAACAGGCGCTCACCGTGCACCGCCGGAATGACCTCGTCGCGTTCGGCGATGAGGCACAAGAGCGGCTGCTTCATGTTCGGCGCGAGCGCGATTGAATCGAAGCGGTGCTTCAGCAGCAGGTCCACGGGCAGGTACCAGTAGTAGCGTTTCGCAACCGCAGCAAGGCTATCGTAAGGCGTTGCGAGGATCAGCCCTGCGAGCGGACGCTCCGCCGCGAGCGCCACCGCAACGCCGCTGCCCAGGCTGCGCCCGAACGCAAACGTGTGCTTCGGATCGGCGCCGGGAAGCTTCATCGCGTAGTCGAACCACTCGATCGCGTCCGACACCAGCGCCCGTTCGCCGGGCGAGCCCTCGCTCAGGCCGTAACCGCGGTAGTCCACCAGCAGCCACGACACGCCCGGTGCGTTGCCGACCGCATCCAGCATCCGGGAAACTTCTTCGGCATTGCCGCCGAAGTAGAGGACCAGCGGCGCATTTTCCGCCCCCGCACCTGCTGCCCTCACGTGCCAAGCGTGAAGCTTTGTTCCATCCTTGCTTTGAATAAGAATTTCCTGAACCGCGGGAAAGCGGCGAGCGACCTCCGCGCGGCGCGATTCCGGCAGGGGTTGCCGGTAGAAAATCAGCGCATCCTGCGCGAGGTAGACAACCAACGGCAACCCGATGGCGACAGCTGCGGTTACCTTCAAGAATGCGGCGATCAATCCTTCCATGGCCTCATTCTAGGTACATCGGGAGCCCATGGAATGACATCGTGACCTCACCCGGCTACCATCCCGCGGGATACGAATAAACGACAATGACCAGAACCCGATGAACGGGCAGCTCTTCACCCAGGATTTCCTTGCGCGGGGCATCGCGTCCAGCCCTGTCTGGACGGCTCTCCCCGGCGCGCAGCTTGATGCTTTCATCGAGGCACTGCGCTCGGTGTACCGCCCCTATTCGGCGTCCAGCGAAATAAACGAGGCGATCACCGAATCGGAGATCATCACCAAGGTGCTCGCGCAACTCGGCTGGTCGGACCTGTGGCTGCCTCAGGTCACGGCCTCGGGCACGCGCCGTGAAGACGTTCCGGATTTTCTGCTCTACCCGGACGAGGTTGCGAAAGCGCATTCGCTCAAGGAAAAGCGGGACGACCGGCGCTATCGTCGCGGCATCGCGATTCTCGAAGCCAAACGATGGATGCGGGTGCTCGATCGCGGCGACGCTACCGATCGGCTGGGGCCCGGGACGCCTTCGAACCAGATCCTGCGTTACCTGTCCGCAGCGGATGTTGCCTCCGACCGTGCGATCCGCTGGGGCATGTTGACGAACGGAGCGATCTGGCGGCTCTACTACCAGGGGGCTCGTTCGCGCTCCGAGGATTTCCTCGAGATCGACCTCGCTGCCGCGCTCGGAGTGCCGGGATCACAGCCCGCGCTCCTTCCCAAGGGCGTTGACGCACGACACGCCTTGAAGACGTTCTTCCTCTTCTTCCATCGCGCGGCATTTCTCCCTCAGTCTTGGGATGGGGAGCAGCGGACGTTTCATGAGTACGCGCTGGCCGAGACACGCCAATACGAGGAGCGCGTTTCCGGCGATCTCGGACAGCGTGTCTTCGGAACAGTCTTCCCCGATCTTGCCGATGCACTGGCATCCGGAGATCCTTCGGCAAAGCGGCCATTCGAACGACCCTACCTTGATGAAGTCCGGGAGGCCGCTCTCATACTTCTCTACAGGCTTCTGTTCGTCCTTTACGCCGAGGACCGTGAACTGCTGCCGGTACGGGACAAGCGCTACGCCGGATACAGCCTGCGGCGGCTTCGGGAGGAGGTCGGCGCGAAGCGCGATACGAACTTTGCCTTTTCGTCGTCAGCATCCCGTCTGTGGGACGAACTGACGAATCTCTTTCGCGCCATTGCGAATGGGGACAAATCACTGGGCCTTCCCGCGTACAACGGCGGGCTGTTCGACGACACACGCACGCCCATCTTGGCCCGCGCGCGAGTACCTGACGCAAAGCTCGCATTGGTGATCGATGAACTGTCGCGGCGTGCTGATGTGCTGCGCGCGTGGATCAACTACCGGGACATGTCCGTGCAGCATCTCGGTAGCATCTACGAACGCCTGCTCGAATACCGGCTGGAACCGCAAGGCGAGCGGCTGGTCGCCCGGCCCAACAGTTTCGCCCGCGGAGGATCGGGGAGTTACTACACGCACGACGATCTGGTGAAGCTCCTCATCGCGGAAACCGTCGGTCCACTCACCGTGGAACGAATCGGAGCGTTCGATGCGCTGATCGCCGAATGGAAGGGCAGGAAAGAACTGAAGCAAGCTGACTGGGCCAAACTCGACGCGAGCGATCCCGCCTCGCGCATGCTGGAGCTTCGCGTCTGCGACCCGGCGATGGGCAGCGGACACTTCCTCGTCGCCCTGGTGGACGATCTCGCCGACCGGATCCTCGAATCCATGTCCCACGCGGCGGAACTGGTCGCTGACCAGCGCTGGGCGAAGAACATCACGGATGCATGGGTCTCGCCAGTGAGCTGCTTCAGCAGGATGACCTGCGACGCGTCGAAACTGCACGTCTCACGATGGAAGCGATCGGCGAGCTTACAGACATCGATATCGCGGAGGCGCACCAGTCGAAAGCGCTCATGGACCAGATCGAGGACAGCCTGCGGCCGCAGGCGCGCGCCCTCGACTTCCTCCAGGCGCGGCGCTGGACCGGGGCTGCCGATGCCAAGGACTACCAGCAGACTTGGGTCGAGCTGCTCAACCACGAATACGGCGACAACCTTCTCGAATCGATCGAGCTGCTGTCCAAGCGCGGCATCAAGCTCGGGAGCGAGCGCCAGAAGCGTGCGCACCGCATCGCGCAGGCATCTCGCGCGCGGGCACAAAACGTCCGGTTCCTCCACTAGGAGTTGGCCTTCCCGACAATATGGCCGGGTGCGGGTCACGGTGAACGTGAGGGCGGCTTCGACGCGGTAATCGGCAATCCACCGTGGGACCGGATGAAGCTCCAGGAGGTCGAGTGGTTCGCCGAGCGCAGACCAGAAATAGCGAGAGCAGTCCGGGCCGCCGATCGGAAGCGTCTCATCGCAGCGCTCAAGACCGACAACGACCCTCTCTGGCAGGAATACCTTACAGCGAAGGAGTTCGCCGAGACTGCGATCGACGTTGCGCACAGTTGTGGCGACTACCCGCTGCTTTCAGGCGGCGACGTGAATCTCTACAGCCTGTTCGTCGAGCGCGCGCAGGCGCTCATCCAGCCGAATGGCATGGTTGGTCTTCTTACACCCTCTGGCATCGCTGCCGACAAGGGCGCATCGGAGTTCTTCCGAAGTATCTCCGGGACCGGCGGTCTCCGCTCCCTCTACGACTTCGAGAACAAGAAGGTCTTCTTCCCTGATATTCACGCTAGCTTCAAGTTTTCGACGCTCGTCTTTGGAGGTGGGGAACGGGTGTTCAAGCGTGCGCGGTGTGCTTTCTATCTGCATCGTGTCGATCAGTTGAAAGACCCGGATCGTCTGCTCCTTCTCGGTCCGGAGGATTTCCTCTCTGTGAACCCGAACACCGGTGCCGCACCCGTGTTTCGCGTCCGCCGCGACGCGGACATCGGCACTGCCGTCTATCGTCGCCAACCTGTACTCGTAGACCATCGTCGCGAAGCGAAGAATCTGCCGGCCAAAGGCGTGTGGCCAGTTCGGTACGTAACCATGTTCCACATGACAAACGACTCGAAGCTCTTCAGGCGGCGCGACGAGCTTGAGAGGGACGGCTGGTATCCGGTGGATGGAAATCATTGGAAGCAAGGCAACGCAGAAGCGCTGCCGCTGTACGAAGGCAAGATGGTGCAGATGTACGACCATCGCGCTGCAAACATCGTTGTTCACTCTGACAACGTGCATCGCGCGGCGCAACAGGAGGCGACGACGGTCGAACACCATCGGGACCCCAAGTTTTTCCCGACGCCGCAGTTCTTCGTACATGCGTCCGAAGTGGCCAAAGTCGGAGCGGGTGACTGGGCGATTGCTTTCAAGGATGTCACAGCACCGACCAACATGCGCACCATGATTGCGGCGGCAGTGCCGGCCGCGGGTTACGGCAATACGCTTCCGGTGCTGTTGCCTGACTCTGAGGGATTTAAAGGCTACTCAGAATTGGCGCCGTTGCTCCTCGCGAATCTTTGCAGTCTTGCCTTTGATTATTTTGCCCGGCAGAAAGTGCAAGGCCAGCATCTCAACTGGTACATCGTCGAGCAGCTCCCGATGATTCGACCAGAGCAGTTCGAAGGCAAGCTCGGCAAACGCAAGATCGCCGATTTCGTTCGCGAAGAGGTATTGCGCTTGTCTTACACCGCGTGGGACTTGCAGCCGTTCGCGCGCGATCTGGGCTTTGACGGAGCGCCGTTTGTGTGGGACGAGGAGGATCGCCGCCACCGCATAGCGCGGCTCGATGCGCTGTTTTTCCATCTCTACGGGATCAAGCGCGACGACGCGGAGTACATCCTTGAGACTTTCCCCATCGTGCGCGGGCAGGACGAGAAGGCGCGCGGCCGCTTTCTTACCAAGGATTTGGTGCTCGCCTACCTTAATGCCGTAGAGGCAGGCGATCTGAAGACCAGCGTCAGTGCCTAGCCGGTCAACCGCCTTCCCATGGCTCGCGTTGATCGACTGCCGCAAATCATCCCGCGGACGGAGGCTGTGAATGACTTTTGAAGGAACCATTGCCGCTCTGGATTCAACCAAGAAGGTTGCGCCCAGCAAGGTTGAGTATTGGATGGCGCGGGATATCCAAGCGGTGCTCGGTTACAAGACGTGGGAGGGATTCGAGCCTGCAATCGGGAGAGCGATGCGGGCATGCGAAGAATCCGGCGAGGAACTGCAAAAGCATTTTCGACGAACGTCGAAAATGGTCCGCATCGGAAGCAACGCTCAACGCGCCATCACCGACTACTTCATGGATCGGTACGCGTGTTACCTGGTGGCGATGAATGGTGATCCATCGATTCCGCAGATCGCGGCGGCGCAACGCTACTTCGCCATACAGACGCGGAAGCAGGAGCTTCACGAAGACGGGGCATTGTTCGACAAGCGTATCGAACAGCGAAAGCGCCTGACCACCGCGGTCGTGAAATTGAACATGGCCGCCAAGACAGCCGGGGTGCAGAACTTCGCGCTCTTTCACGACGCAGGCTATCGCGGACTCTACGAAATGGGCCTCGGTGAGATCAAGAAGAAAAAGGGGCTCTCGGACAAAGAGGATTTGTATGACCGCGCCGGCCGAGCAGAGCTCGCGGCGAACGAGTTTCACAAGACCCAGACCGAGGAAAAGATCGCGAAGGACCGCATACAGGGCCAGTTGCCGGCCCAGCAAACCTACAAGCAGGTCGGTCAGGAAGTACGCGCGGCCATCCGTAAGATCGGCGGCACGATGCCCGAGGATATGAAGCCGGAGGAATCGCTAAAGAAGCTGGAGCGCGAACGCAAGAAGAAGCTGCCGAAGCCCCGCACGTAGTTAGGCCGGTGGATGCGTCCCATATGTGGCACGCCGCGATGGGGAGTAAGACGTGCAAGCTCACGGTGCTTGGTGAGCACTACCCCGACTTCTCCTGCATCCCCCTGGGATTGAACAATCGC
>CAMDRF010000006.1 GCA_945906765.1 Nitrosovibrio sp. Nv4
GCTGCTGCCGGTGGAAGATGTGCTGCAGATCGGCTTCAAGTGCTGCGGCGCGCTCGACTACGCCTTCAGCCAGGGCATCGTGCACCGCGACATCAAGCCCGCCAACATCATGATCGTGCAGGGCACGGACGTGAAGATCGCGGATTTCGTCTCGCGCACGTTCCAGGAGCGCACGGCGCTGGAGAAGGAAGGCACGGAAGCCTCGGGCTCGAAATCGCCCGAGGATTTCGCCGCGTTCATCGCGGAGGATGCGAAACTGTGGGCGCGGCTGGTGAAAGACTCGGGCGCAAAGGCGGACTGACATGAAAAAAATTCTCTGGATTGCATTTGCAACTCTGCTCGTCGGTAGCGCGGCGGCCCAGGCGCCATTCCCGGGACGCCCGGTGTCGATGCTGGTGGGCTTCGCGCCCGGCGGCGGCACCGACACCGCCTCGCGCATCATCGCCAAGAAGCTTGCCGAGAATCTCGGGCAGTCGGTGTCGGTGGAGAACAGGCCGGGCGCCGGCGGCAACGTCGCGACCGAGATGGTGGCGCGGGCGGTGCCCGACGGCAGCGTGATTCTGCTCGCGTCGGTGGGCTCGCTCACGGTGACGCCCCACCTGGTGGCGAAAATGCCCTACGACCCGTTCAAGGATCTCGCGCCGATCACCATGGCGGTGGTATTCCCGAACTACCTGGTCGTCCACCCGTCGCTCGGCGTGAATACGCTCGCCGAGTTCGTCAAACTGGCGGCCGCGAAGCCCGGCACCATCAGCTACGGATCCTCGGGCATCGGCGGCGCGGGGCATCTTGCCGGCGAGCTGTTCCGCATGATGGCGAAGATCGACATCGTGCACGTGCCTTACAAGGGCGGCGGGCCCGCGGTCACCGACCTGCTGGGCGGCCAGATCGGCGCGGTGTTCGCCACGCCGGCCTCAGCCGGCGCGCAGGTCAAAGCCGGGAAAATCCGCGGGCTTGCCGTGACCGGCGCGGCACGTTCGCCCTCCATGCCCGAGGTGCCGACGATCGCGGAGTCCGGCTACCCCGGCTACGAGGCGACCAACTGGTATGCCTATGTGGCGCCGGCGAAGACGCCAAGGGACGTGATTGCGCGCTGGAACCTGGAACTGGTGAAGGTGCTCAATTCGCCCGACATCCGCGAACAGCTGCACCACCACGGGTTTGAGCCGCAGCCCGGCTCGCCGGAGGCGCTGACGAAATACATGGAGCGCGAGTACGCGACCTGGGGCCGCGTGGTGAAGGAAGCGAAGATCACCGCGAACTGAAGCAGAACGCTGCTAGGCGCTCTTGCCGCGCAATGCCTGCCACACGCGCTCCGGCGTGGTGGGCATTTCGATGTTTTCCGTGCCGATCGCGTCCACGATCGCGTTCATCGCCGCGGCGAGCGCGCCCACGGTGCCGGCTTCGCCCGCGCCCTTGGCGCCGAGCGGGTTGAGTTTGGTCGGCACGGAGTTGTGACCCACCTCGAAGTTGCACAGGTCGCCGGCGCGCGGCATGGCGTAGTCCATGAACGAGGCGGTGAGCAGTTGGCCGGATTCCGGATCGTAGATGATTTGCTCCATGAGGATCTGGCCCAGGCCCTGCACGATGCCGCCAACCACCTGGCCTTCCAGCGTCAGCGGGTTGATTTCGGTGCCAACGTCGTCGACGACGACGTAATTGAGAAGCTTGATGCTGCCGGTATCCGGATCCACTTCGACTTCGCAGACATGCGTGCCGTTCGGGAAGGTTTCCTGCACGGGCGAGAAGGTGCCGTGCTCGACCAGGCCCGGCTCAATGCCGGCGGGCAGGGGCGCCGTGCCGTAGGCGGCGCGCGCGATCTCTTTCCAGGTCACGCCGCGGTCGGTGCCGGCGATGGCGAAGCGCCCGGCAGCGAACGCGATGTCGGCATCGGCGGCCTCGAGCAGGTGCGCGGCGATGCGCTTGCCCTTGGCGATCGCCTTGTCCGCGGCAAGCCACACCGCGCTGCCGCCGATCGCGGCGGAGCGCGAGCCGAAGCTGCCCGCGCCGTAGGCCACCGCGTCGGTGTCGCCGTCCATCACGCGCAGGTCCGCCTGCGCCAGGCCCAGGCGGCTGCCGGCGATCTGCCGGTACATGGTTTCGTGGCCCTGGCCCTGGCTCTTGGTGCCCACCATCAGCGTCGCCGTGCCGCCGGGCTCGAAGCGCAGCTCGGCGTATTCCATGCCCGGCGCGGCCGCACGCTCGATGGCATTGGCGAGGCCTATTCCTCTAAGTTTTCCTTTTGATCTTGAAATTTCTTTTCGTGAGGAAAAATCGGACCACTTGGCGAGTGCCAGCGCCTTGTCCATCCCTTTTTCAAACTCTCCGCAATCGTAGGTAAAGGTAATCGCAGTCTTGTACGGCATCGCCGAGGGCGGGATCAGGTTGCGGCGCCGCAGTTCGATGCGGTCGACGCCGAGTTCACGCGCCGCGTCGTCGATCAGGCGCTCGAGGATGTAGATCGCTTCGGGCCGGCCGTTGCCGCGGTACGGCGCCAGCGGGCTGGTGTGGCTGAGGACGCCGGTGACAGTGACGTGCGCCGCGGGCAGCAGGTACATGCCGGCGAGCGAGCCCAGATTGGCGAAACCGGGCAGCAGGTTGCGGTCGGTGGAGACGTAGGCGCCGAGCGCGCTGGCGTTGCGCACGCGCAGGCCGATGAAGCGGTTGTCGGCGTCGAGCGCGAGTTCAGCTTCGCTCGCGACATCGCGCGCGTGTTCGTCGGCAAGGGGCGCCTCGCTGCGCTCGCAGGTCCATTTCACCGGGCGGCCGAGCTTGCGCGCGAGCCACAGCACGATGCGATGTTCCAGGTGGGCCCAGCCCTTGGCGCCGAACGCGCCGCCGACGTCGTTGGTGACGACGCGGATGCGGTGCTCCGGCACCTTCAGCAGGCCGGCGAGCACCTCGCGCACGCGGTGCGGGTACTGCACGTCGCAATGCAGCGTATAGCGTCCGTCGCCCTTGTCCCACGCGCCCAGCGCGCCGCGCGGCTCGAGGAACTGCGCGTGCACGCGCGAGATCGCGTAGCTGCGCTTGACGACGCGCGCCGCGCGCGCGAACGCGGCATCGGTCGCAGCCTTGTTGCCGACCTCGAACACGTTGCTGATGTTGTCCGGGCATTCATCCCACACCGCGCCATCCACCGGCAGGGCGTCGTATTCCACTTCGACCAGGTCGGCGGCGTCCTTTGCCTGCGCCACGGTCTCGGCCACCACGGCCGCGACCGGCTCGCCGACATGGCGCACCTTGTCCTTCGCCAGGCCGGGGTGCGCGCGCCAAAACATGGGCGAGCCGTCCGGGCGGCTGCGCTTGATGCTGGGCGCGGTGGTGCCGACGCCGTCGCGCTCCAGGTCCGCCACCGTGAAGACGCCGAGCACGCCGGGCGCGGCAAGCGCCGCGGCGGCGTCGATCGAAACGATCTTCGCGTGTGGGTGGGGCGAGCGCAGCAATACGAGGTGGACCTGGCCGGGAGCCGCAAGATCGTTGACATAGCGGCCCTCGCCGCGCAGCAGGCGCGGGTCCTCGAAGCGCGAAACGGATTGACCGATGCCGAAGTGTTCATTCATAGTGTCCGCATTCTAGATTGGCATCGCGACCATGGCCTACAAGCTTTTCGACCTTTCCGGCAAGACAGCGCTGATCACCGGCGGCAACGGCGGCATCGGCCTCGGCATGGCCGAAGCGCTCGCCCAATCGGGCGCCGCGGTGTGCATCTGGGGCACGAACGCGGAAAAGAATGCCGCCGCGCCGGCGTCAAATCCTTCACCGAGATGACCACCGAGGAATGGAAACGCGTGACCCGCGTCAACCTCGACACCAACGTCCTGCTGAGCGCGCTGCGCACGGACACCAGCGCGCCGGCGACTCGCCGGACCCGGGCGACGAGTACCTGATCGCGATGGCCCTCGCCGCCGGCGCGGATTATCTGGTCACCGGCGACCAGCCCTTGCTTGCGCTCAGGCGCATCGCCGTGACGCGGTTCGTTTCGCCGCGCCGGTTCTCGGCGATACTGGCTCGCTGAGCGCGGACCGGCCGCTAACGGATATCTTGTGAGCATGAAAGAACTCGTCGCGAAACTCGAAGGCCTGCTGCGGCTGCGGTCCATTCCGTTCGGCATGAAGCTCTACGAAACTGTCGCGGAGATGGAGGCGATTCCGAAGATCCGGCGGCCGAAGGAATCGGTGCACACGCTCGATCAGATCGTCGCGCAGGCGGCGCGTCTCGGGTGGACCGTCGGCATCACCACGAGCGATCTCGTCGGCGACCAGTGCCGCTCGGTGGTGGGCCTCGGCGGTCAGGATGAAAAATGGTTCTCGGGCCAGCACATGACTGGCGTCTGGTTCGCAACGCAGGTGGATGCCTCAGCGCAACAGAGGGCGATGAACGTGGTGCCGGCCGGCAAATACAAAGCGCTTGCGGTGGCGCCGCTTGCCTCCGGAAG
The DNA here is from genome assembly GCA_945906765.1 of Nitrosovibrio sp. Nv4. Lineage (GTDB taxonomy): Bacteria > Pseudomonadota > Gammaproteobacteria > Burkholderiales > SG8-39 > RBG-16-66-20. The sequence continues at coordinate 4,439 of CAMDRF010000006.1, forward strand.
GCTCGATCCGCCCGACATCGCGCTCTTCTACGCCACGCCGGGCGCTGCGCACGCGCGAGCCGAGCCTGTCGATTCCCTGCTTCGCCGAGCGCCGCTACGGCGGCGTGCTGGACGACGAGATGCTGATGGCGCTGCCCCCCGACGATCTCGAGAAGGCCATCACAGGGATGGAAGCGCTGGCGAAGAACGGTTTCCGCTATCCGTTCGCGCAATACGGCATCCAGCAGGACGTGCGTGCCGGGATGGCGGTCAGCTACCCGGACCGCAAGTAAATAGTCAGCGCTATCCGCCCGGTACGCCGACAGCCACCGGCCGCATCGCGGCGCCGGCTTTGCCGGCGAGCATGCCCTCGGGCACCGGGTCGATAAACGGGGTATCGAGGCCGATCGCGACGATGCGCTTGTCGCCGAGGTACTTTGCCGCGTCGTAGGAAAGTCCCGGCGCTTTCGAGTAGTACTGCTTGTCGGTGTCCGGATCCTTCCAGTAATCGCCCCAGTCGGTGCGCACATAGACCACGTCGCCGGGCAGGATGCCGCGCTTGGACAGGCCCTGCGCCTTCAGCATCGCCTCGATGTGGCTCGCGGTGACGGTCTCTCCGGCCTTCATCGGCTGGCCACCGCCCACCAGCGCCTTCGCGTCGAGCACCACGGCGCTGGTAATGATGGGCTGGATCATCTCGATGCCCAGCTTGAGCAGCGGCGAGTCCGGCGTCGGCTTCACTTCCTTCTGCGTGAAGCCGCCGTAGTAGCGCGCACCCTCGGTGGGCAGCGGCGCCTTGCCGTCCCAGGCCTGCGGCAGGTAGCCGAAGTGGCCGAGCGCGTCGATCTGCGTGCCTTGCTGGCCGGGTTCGGCGCCTTCGCCCAGGCTCTCCATGTTGAATACCTGCGAGGTGCCGGGAATTCCAGCGCTTCCCTTGGGTTTGGTGAGGTAGGGGCCGCTGAAACCCGACAGCGGCATGGTGGCGGAGCGGATATACGACAGCTCGTAGGTCTGCGCCTTCGGCTGCGACATGTGCCAGGCGCAGCGCGCCATGGTGCCGGCGCCCAGGGTGTTGGCCATGCCCCACTGGTCACCCGGAAGCCAGGGCGGCGCAGCCGTGTTCTTCTTCGATTGGGCGATGACGCTCGCGGGTTCCGCGGCGAGCAGCGGCGCCGCGCAGAGGGCGATCGAAAGCGCCATGACCGTTTTATGCAGATTCATGATTCCTCCTATTGAAGTTTGATGCCGAGATCGCGAATTATCTTGCCCCACTTGTCCTGCTCCGATTTGAGGAACGTGGTGAGCGCCTCCGGCGGGCGCATACAGGCCGAACCAGCCCAGCACTTCGAAGCCTTCCAGGCCCATGCCGGTTTCCGACACGGTTGGCAAATCCGGCAGCAGCGGCGTGCGCTTCGCGCTGGAGACCGCGAGCGCGCGCAGCGTGCCCTTCTTCCCGTGCGGCGTCATCACCGCGACGTTCTTCCGAGGCGCTCGCTCAATCCCTGCGCGACGAGGCGCCCGATCACGTCAGTGGTGCCGCCGGGCGGAAAGCCGACCACCACGCGCACCGTCTGGCTTGGGTATTGCGCCGGCGCCGCGAACGGCAGGCACAGCAAAATTAACGCGATAAAACGCGATAGCATCGGATGAACTCCTCCCGTGGCGCAGAGTATCACCACCGATGAAGAAGAAAAGCCCCGTCAGATTGAGGCCGCCGCGTGCCGGCGACATGGGGCGCGTGGTTCAGCTTCATGGCGAACTCTACGCCACGGAATTCGGCTACGACACGACGTTCGAAGCGCTGGTGGCCGAGATCGCCGCCGGCTTCGTGCGCGAATTCAAGCCGAAGTTCGAGCGCTGCTGGATCGCGCAAATGAACGGAGAAGTCGTGGGATCTGTTTTTCTCGTCCGCAAATCGCCCAAAGTGTCGAAGCTGCGCCTGCTCATCATTCATCCCAAGGCGCGCGGGCAGGGCCTCGGCAGGCGCCTGACCCGCGCCTGCATCGCTTTCGCGCGGCGCGCCGGTTACAAGAAGATGGTGCTCTGGACGCAGAGCCACCTCGCCGCGGCGCGGGGCATCTATCAAACAGAAGGATTCCGAAAAGTATCCAGTAAGAAGCACCGCAGCTTCGGCAAGCGTTTGGTGGCAGAGGTGTGGGAATTGAGGCTTTATTGACGTTAGTCATGCCACACGTTACTATCCGTTGGTGCCGATCAGGACGTTCAAGTGCGCCGAAACTGTGGCCCTGTTCCGGCTCCAGCGCGTCGCTCGATTCGTGAATATCGAGCGCCCGGCGCTTCGCAAGCTCAAGCAGTTGGACCTGGCGCGGCGTATCGACGATATGCGTGCGCCCCCGGCGAACCGGCTTGAGCTTCTGAAGGGCAATCGGGCCGGACAATGGAGCGTTCGCGTGAACGACCAGTTCCGGATCTGCTTTCGCTGGCAGGGCGCCGGCGCGGAAGATGTCGAGATCGTGGACTATCACTGACGGAGACAGGCATGAGCAGAAAACTGAAACCCGTTTCCCCCGGCGAGATGCTGGCGGAGGAGTTCCTGAAACCGTTGGGCATGAGCAACTACCGGCTGGCGAAGGAGATCGGAGTGCCCGCGCAGCGCATCGGCGACATACTCGCCGGCAAACGTGCCATCACCGCCGATACCGATCTTCGACTGTGCCGGTTCTTCGGCCTTTCGGATGGCTGGTGGCTGCGCCTTCAGGCCGACTACGATACCGAAATCGCGAAGGCGGATCTTGCAAAGACCTTGGCGAAGATCAAACCCTGGGCGCCAGCGGCGTCTGTGTCCTAGCCTTGTACTGAATATCCCCCATCCACCGGAATCGCGGTGCCGGTGAGGAAGTCCGAAGCAGTACTCGCAAGAAATACCGCAATGCCCGCGAAGTCGCCCGGATCGCCCCAGCGGCCGGCGGGCGTGCGCGCGAGCACGCGCTCGTGCAGGCCCTCGACCTGCTGGCGCGCGCCGCGCGTGAGGTCGGTGTCGATCCAGCCCGGCAGCACCGCGTTGACCTGGATATTGTCCTTCGCCCAGGCGCAGGCCATGGCGCGCGTCATCTGCACGATGCCGCCCTTGGAGGCGGCGTAGGGCGTGGTGAAGGAAGCGCCGAAGATCGACATCATGGAGCCGATGTTGATCACCTTGCCGCCGCCGTTCTTCATCATTTCCGGATAGGCGGCCTGCGAGCAGACGAAGGCGCTGGTGAGGTTGCTGTCCATCACGCGACGCCATTCGTCCAGGGTGTAATCCTGCGGTTGCTTGCGGATGTTGATGCCGGCGTTGTTGACCAGTATGTCGAGCCGGCCAAGCTGCGCCACGGTATTGCGCGCCAGCGCGCGGCAGTCGGCTTCCTTCAGCACGTCCACCTCGATCACGATGCCGTCGATTTCCTTCGCGGCGGCGGCACTTTTCTGCGCGTTGCGGCCCGCGACGACCACTTTCGCGCCGGCGGCGGCGAGACCCCGCGCCATGCCCAGGCCGATGCCGCCGTTGCCGCCAGTGACGACCGCTACGCGGCCGCTTAGATCGAAAGCCTTCATGCAATTCTCCTTTTGACGTTACGCGCCGAGCTTGTCCGCCAGTTGCGCGAAATCATCCACGACGATGGTGCAGGCGGGATTCGGATTCGGATCGGGTGGGCCGCCCGGGCCCCATTCGTCGGGCCGCCGCACGAAGGCGGTCTGGAAGTCGCAGGCGCGCGCGCCGTCGAGGTCGAAATTGTGGCAGGCGACCATGAGGATTTCGGCAGGCTCCAACTGCAGCCACTTCGCGGTGGTGCGATACGCCTCGGGCCTCGTTTTATAGACGCCGATCATTTCGCAGGAAATGATGGCATCCCAGTCGATGCCGTTCCTCTTCGACACATCCACAACGAGCGAGGTGGTGAGCAGGGTGAAGGATGCCACCACATAGCGCCTGCGCAGGCGCACGGCCGCGGCCGCGAAACCGGGCCACGCATCCAGCACGTGCCAGGTGCGCCAGATCGCATCGCGGTCGGCGGCAGTCAGCGCGTCCAGCTTGAATTCGGTTATCACTTCGTCCAGCTTCGCGCGGTGCACGTCGTCGAAGTTGTACGCAGGATATTCGGCGTTAACGATGCCCTTGAGCGAGCGGCGGCGGTATTCGTTGGTGACCGCGGCCCAGTCCGCTTTCAGTCCGCGCGCCGCGCCGGCGGCGGCGAACGCGCCGCTGATGCCGCGATGCCAGTCGAGGATGGTGCCGCCGGTGTCGAACGTGAGTGCTTTGATGGTCATGGTTGTCTCCGTACGGCTTGGTTCGCCAGATAGCGCGGTCCGTCGTTGATGCGGCGCCAGTATGAGGCATGCGCATCGCTGCCCTCGGGCCACTGCGCGAGGAACGCGTTGCGCCAGGCGAGCGCATCGTAGTCAATCGGAAAGGCTTCCACGTGGAGCGGGCCGAGCCGCATCCGGTAGAGGGTCTTCGAATGTGGCGTCACGGAGATCCTCGTCGCCAGGCCATATTCCGTGCCCGCGAAGTTCGGCATCCCGGCGGCGCCGTTGTTGATGATGAGTCCAGCGTTATCGATTGCCTGGAGCACGGGCAGGCAGGTGTGGCTGGAGGTACAAACATGCACGCCCGCCGCGCGGAGTGCGGCCGCAGCCGCGTCGCGCCCCTCCCGGGTCGTCAGCACTTCCTGCGAAAAACCCCAGCCGGCAAGCGAATCGGCGTCGCCATGGACGATCGCGATGCGCTGCGCGCCAACCTCGGCGATGCGGTACATCGGCAGCGCAGCGAGGCGCGCCGCCGCACCGGGGGCGCGTCGCGCCGTGTCCTTGAGTCGCTCGATGATGTGGTTGGAACGGGTGACCGGCGCCGGTGGCGCGGAAACCTGGTGGGAGCGGTGGTTCGCGTCGCGCCGGCCCTCGGACGGCAGCCGCTTCCCGATGGAAAACATCAAGCGGGTGCCGGAAACCACGACGCTGATTCTCGAAAGTGAGGCGCCGCGCGTGCCGAAGCGCGCCAACTTCTTCACCCGCGCGCTGAACGGCGACCTTGGCGAAAAGGCGCGGCGCGAGCGCTGGCGCTTCGCCTACAAGACGCCGATCGCGGATGCCTACGTGAAGCTCATCCGGGCGATGGTGCCGCACCAGAACGGGGCTGTGTCTGCCGAAAAAAATCCAGTGACGAACGGCCCTGTCGCCAACGCGCGCGGCATCAAGTCGCTGATGTACTACCTCGGCGCGGACATGGCGGGCGCCTGCGAGGCGAAGCGCTACGCCTGGTACTCGCACCAGGACGACGGCACGCCGATCGACATCTATCACCGCAGCGCGGTGGTGATGCTGGTGGACCAGGGCTTCGAGACCATGGAGGGCGCCTCCGGCGACGACTGGATCTCCGGCGCGCAGTCCATGCGCGCCTACATACGCGGCGGCGAGATCTGCGGCGTGGTGGCGGCGTTCATCCGCAGCCTGGGCTGGAGCGCTCGTTCGCAGACCAATGCCGATTCCGATGTGCTGCAGCTGCCGCTGGTGCTGCTTGCCGGCCTGGGAGAACTCTCGCGCATCGGCGAGCTGGTGCTTAATCCTTTCGTCGGGCCGCGCTTCAAGAGCGCGGTGGTGACGACCGATCTGCCGCTCGCCTGGGACCAGCCGATTGACTTCGGCCTGCAGGCTTGCTGCGGCCAAGACCCACAAGATCGCTTATTATCCGGCAACCGTGATGCCGTCGCCCGACGCAAAGGCGCCGGTGGCCGTGGATCGCAAAGCCGCGCTTGCCCAGGCGGCGAAAATGGAAACGCCCGCCGCCGCGCGGGCCAGAGCAAAGGGAAAACCATGATCCGGATCGCGTTGTTCACCTTGATTTCCGTGCTTGCCGCATTACCTGCCGCCGCCCAGGAGTGGCCCTCCAAACCGGTGAAATTGATCGTGCCGTTCCCGCCGGGCGGCTCGGTGGATCCGCTGGCGCGGTTGCTGGGTGCGAAGCTTGGCGACGCGCTCAAGCAGCAGTTCATCGTGGAGAACCGACCGGGGGCGGGCGGCTCTATCGGCACCTCGGCCGTGGCCAAGGCGCCAGCCGACGGGTATACGTTTGCAGTCGTCTTTGATTCGCACGGCGTGAACCAGGCGCTGATCGCCAACCTGCCCTACGACACGGCAAAGGATTTCGCGCCGGTGATGCTGGTCGGCACCGCGCCGTACGCGATCGCGACGCAGGCGGGCAAACCCTGGAAATCCTTCGCCGAAGTCGTCGCCGCATCAAAGGCCAAGCCGGAGTCCGTGAGCATCGGTTCGATCGGCAACGGCACGCTCGGCCACCTGGTGCTGGTGCAGGCGCAGCAGATGGGCGGCTTCAGGATCACACACGCGCCTTTCGCCGGCGGCGGGCCGATGAACCAGAACATCCTCGGCGGCCAGATCGACATGGGCATCGGCTCGGTCGCGCTGCTCTCGCCGCAGGTGCGAGGGGGCAAGATGCGCGCCATCGCCACCACCGGCGAGAAGCGCGCGGTGGCGATGCCCGACGTGCCGACTTTGATCGAGCAGGGCTTTGCGGGGCTGACGGCGCATGCCTGGTGGGGCATTTATGCGCCCGTCGGCACGCCGAAGCCCATCATCGACAAGTTCCACGCCGAACTGGTCAAGGTGCTGTCGCAGCCCGACGTGCGCAAGACGCTCGCCGAAGGCCTGGGCATGGACCTCGTGGTGAGCACGCCGGAGGAATTGCAGAAGTGGACGATCGAGCAACTGGCGCGCTGGGGCAAGATCGTGAAAGACAACAACATCAAGACCGACTGATTTGAAGCTCGCTGTTCTAGACGACTATCAGCGGCTCGCTCTCAAGTCCGCCGACTGGGAGCGGCTGCGCAGGCGCGGCGTGGAGGTGAGCGTCTTCCACGAGGCGTTTGGCTCGCGCGAAGACGCCGCCGCGAAGCTGGCGCCCTTCGAGGTGCTGGTGCTGATGCGCGAGCGCACCCCGTTTGCGCGCGAACTCATCGAGAAACTGCCGAAACTGAAATTCATTGCGCTCACCGGGCTGCGCTCGGCGAGCCTCGACCTCGCGGCCTGCAGCGCGCGCGGCGTTCCGGTGAGCCACACCGGGCCCGGCCGCACGCAGACCGTCACCGCCGAGCTCGCCTTCGGACTGATTCTCGCCGCGGCGCGCGACTTCGCGCGCGCCGAGCGCAACATGCGCGCGGGACGCTGGCACGAGGGACTGCGCGGCGGCACCGTGCTCGATGGCAAGCGCCTCGGCGTCGTCGGCCTTGGCAAGCTTGGCGGCCGCGTCGCCGGGTACGCGAAGGCCTTCGGCATGGAGGTGGTCGCCTGGAGCCAGAACCTGACCGCCGAGCGCGCCGCGGAACTCGGCGTGGCGAAAGTGGCGAAGGAAGAGCTGCTCAAGACCTCGGACTTCGTCTCCATCCACCTGGTCCTTTCGGAGCGCACGCGGGGCCTGATTGGCGCGGCGGAAATTGCGCTGATGAAGCCCGCCGCGGTGCTGGTGAATACCTCGCGCGGGCCGATCGTGGACGAGAAGGCGATGCTCGCGGCGCTCACGAGCGGCAGGCTCGGGCACGCGGCGCTCGATGTTTACGACCACGAGCCGCTGCCCGCCGATCATCCGCTGCGCAAGATGGAGAACGTCACGCTGATCCCGCACCTCGGCTATGTGAGCGACGGCGTGCTGGCGGGCTTCTGGGGCGACAGCATCGAGAACGTCGAAGCCTGGCTGGACGGCAGGCCAATCCGGGTCCTGAATCACGAGTCGCTGAGCCGGCGTTGAGCGAGCAGCCGATTTCCCGCTGGGTCGGGATCGCGTTGCTGCTCGCGATCGCCGTCGTATTCGGCAGCAACCACGTCGCCGCGCGCATCGCCTTCGATCACGGCGCCAACGTCACCACCGCGATCGTCTTCCGCTCCGCGGGAACCGCGCTGGTGGTTCTCGCCTTGCTCCTCTACAACGGAATTTCATTGCGAATGCCGGGGAAAACATTCGCGCACTCGGTATTGATCGGCCTGCTCATCGCGGTGCAGAGCTACTGCCTCTACTCGGCGGTGGCGCTGATCCCAGTGGCGCTGGCGCTGCTCGCGTTCAACACCTTTCCTATGCTGCTCGCGCTGATCTCATGGGTCGGCGGTGGCGAGCGGCCGTCGCGGCGCGTGCTGCTCGCCATGCCGGTGGCCCTGGCCGGCCTCGCGCTCGCGCTGGATGTTTGGGGGACGAGCGGCGCGCATTTATCCGGCTTCGCCCGCCGCTGGGCCGAAGTCGGCGCCGGCGTGCTCTGGGCGCTCGGCGCCTCGATTTCGTTCGCCACGGCGCTGTATCTCATCACCCGCTGGCTGGGAACCATGGACGGGCGGCTGCGCAGCTTCCTCTTCATGAGCGTGGTGGCGGTGGTGACGCTCGCCGGCGGCACGCTCGCGGGCGGCTTCGCGTTCCCCGCGGATGGCGCCGGCTGGATCGCGCTCGCGCTGCTGACCGTGTTCTACGGCACCGCGATCACCTCGACGTTCGTGTTGCTGCCGAAGCTTGGCGCGGTGAACAACGCCGCGGTGCTCAACTTCGAGCCGATCGCGGTGCTGGGACTCGCCTGGGTGATCCTCGGCCAGGCGGTGGCGCCGCTGCAGATCGTGGGCGCCTTCATCGTGGTTGGCTCGATTGCGTGGATGGGGGCGGGCAAGCGATGACGACGCACCTGTGCATCGTGCGCCACGGCGAGACCGCCTGGAACGCCGAGCATCGCGTGCAGGGGCAGCTGGACATACCATTGAACGCGATCGGCCATGCGCAGGCAGTGGCAACCTCGAAGGTGCTGTGCCGGGAAAAATTCGACGTTGTCTACTCGAGTGACCTTTCGCGCGCGCGGCAGACAGCAGAGCCGACCGCGAATTTTCTTTCGGCAAAAATTCTTCAGGAAAAAGATTTGAGGGAAAGACACTACGGCATTTTCGAGCGCCTGACTTATGCCGAAGTCAAAGTGCGCTATCCGGAGGACTATGCCCGCTTCGAAGCGCGCGATCCGGAGTACGCGTTTCGCACCGGGGAGAGCCTGAAGGATTTTTCCGCAAGGAGCATTGCCATCATTTCAAGGCTGGCAAAGCAGCATGAAAACGAAAGCATTCTCGTATTCACGCACGGCGGCGTGCTCGACATGCTCTACCGCTTCATTTCCGGCCTGCCTTTGAGCGCCGAACGAAAATTCGGCATCCCTAACGCCGGGCTGAATCGCGTTGAAGTGACGCCGGCCGGCTGGCAGATCCGCGCCTGGGCCGACACCGCCCATCTCGAAGGCGCGCTCGACGACCTGGCGTAGTTTCTAGCGCACGACCTTGAACAGGTTGTTGAAGCTGTCGGTCCAGGCGGTGAGGCCGGGAATCGGCACGATGTCGTCGGCATCCTCGAAGCGCTTGTCGGCCAGCAGTTTCGCGTTGTCGGTCACCAGCACGTAGGCGGTGCCGGCATATTTCTCGTCCGAGGGATCGTCGTTGATGAGCAAGATCTTCATGCCTTCCGCTTCGGCGACGAGCTTCAATTGCGGCGCGAGGTTCACGAAGCGGTTGGTGGCGTTGTAGACCACCACGCCGCCGGGCGCGAGATGGCGCTTGTAGGCCTGCAGCGCTTCGCGCGTCAGCAGGTGGATCGGGATCGAGCCGCTGGAGAAGGCATCCACCGAGATCAGGTTGAAGGCCTGCGGCGCGTCGCGCTCCATGTTGAGGCGCCCGTCGCCGGTGACGACCTCGATCTTCGCCCTGGAATCCGACAGGTACCAGAACTGCTCGCGCGCGATCTTCACCACGTCGGGGTCGAGTTCGTAGATGCGGAAGCTGTCGCCGGGCCTGCCCCAGGCCATGAACACACCCACGCCCAGGCCGATGACGCCGACGCGCCGCGGCCCCTGGTCGTAGAAGGCCAGAGCGCGCGCGATGCCCGAGGCGGGGCCGAAATAGCTGATCGGCTGCGTGCGCAAGGCGGGGTCGGTGTACTGCCAGCCGTGGTTGATGACGCCGTGCACCAGGGCGCGCGTTACGCGCCCATCGCTGCTGCGGTCATACTCCTTGACGCGCAGCGTGCCGTAGAAATTGCGCGTCATGAAGATCGCGTCGGTGTGGATGTAGTCCGCGTACTTGTAGCCGTGCCAGGCCACGGTCGCGGTAACCGCGAGAGCCGCGACGGGCGCCACGAATTGAATTCTCCCTGCCGCAGTCCGCGCCGCACGCCAGGTGAGCAGGGCGGCAAGCGCGCCGCAGGCGGCGAGCGCGATGGGTAGTTCGACGAATATCGCGAAGATGCGGGGCGCGATCAGGCCGACGAACAGGCCGCCGCCGGCGCCGCCGATGGAGATCATCAGGTAGAAGCGCGTGAGATAGCGCGGCGCCGGCCGCATTGCGGCAAGTTCGCCGTGGCAGAACATGCAGGCGGCGAACAGTCCGGCGCTGTAGAGCGCGATCGCGTAGCGGATGTCCATCACGCCGAGGTTCTCGTAGAGGAACCAGGACATGCCGAGCATCAGCGCGAACAGCGCCGGCAGCCCCCAGGCGCGCGCGTACCAGCCGCTTTTCGCGCGCCCGCCGCCCACGTCGAACACCAGGATGAATGACAGCAGGTACAGCACCAGCGGCACGATCCAGATGAAGGGCACCGACGCCACGTTCTGCGTGATGTGGCTGGTCACCGCCAGCAGCATCAGCGAGCCGAGGGCCGAGAGCGTCAGCCAGAGGACGTAGTCGGTGGCACGGGGCGGCGACTGTTCTTTTTCCTCGTTTTTCCTATCTGCTTCAAAATCTTTCATGGCCGCGGGATGTTTTGCCGCCATCCATGCCGACGCGCCGCACAAGGCAGCGAACACGACATAGGCCGTGCTCCACGCGTAGGACTGGGTCTGGAGGGAGGTCGCCGGTTCGATCAGCGGCGGATAGGCGACGAGCGCGGCCAGCGACGCGAGATTGGAGAGCGCGAACAGGCGATACACCGTGCCGCCCGGAAAGCTGCGCGCGAACCAGGCCTGCACCAGCGGCCCGGTGGTCGAGAGGAGGAAGTACGGCAGGCCGATGGTCATGACGAGCAGCAGCAGGATGCGCGCGGTCGGTTCGGTGTCCGGCGCCGGCTTCCAGCTCTCCGAGGCGAGGATCGGCAGGAAGGCGAGGCTCGCGACGAGCAGCAGCGTGTGGATGGCGGCCTGCGTGCGCGGCGCGCACCTGCGCACGAGGGCATCGGCGTAGGCATAGCCGCCCAGCAGCACGAGTTGGAAGAACACCATGCATACCGTCCAGACCGAGGCGTTGCCGCCGAACCAGGGCAGGATCTGCTTGGCGATGATGGGCTGCACCAGGAACAGCAGGAATGCGCTGGTGAATACGGTGGCTGCGAAGAGAACCATGTGAAGTAGGAGCCCGGGACGCGTGAAAAAAGCGTGAATCTATACGTCCAGCGGCGCTTCGTCCATGTTCGAGGTTTGTTCCCGCAATTCCAGGATGCGATCCTGCCAGTAGCGCTGGGTGCCGAACCACGGAAAGGCGGCCGGAAACGCGGGATCCTCCCAGCGGCGCGCGAGCCAGGCCGAGTAGTGGATCAGGCGCAGGGTTCTGAGCGGCTCGATCAGGCCGAGTTCTTCCCGGTTGAAGCCGTGAAATTGCTCGTATCCTTGAAGCAGGGCGCGCAACTGCTTTGTCGCGGTGGCCCGGTCGCCGGCCAGCAGCATCCACAGGTCCTGCGCTGCGGGACCCATGCGTGCGTCGTCCAGGTCGACGAAATGCGGCCCGCCGAGCGCGGTATTGCCGCCCTCGGTCCAGAGAATGTTGCCGGCATGGCAGTCGCCATGCAGGCGAATCAGGCGGGTGCGCTCCGTTCTTTCGAATATGTTCCTGGTGCTTTCAAGCGCCAGGTTCACGGTCGAGCGCCATGCCTCGCGCAAATCCTGCGGCAGCATGCCGGAGGCAAGCAGCCAGTCGCGCGGCTCGGCGCCGAAGGTTTCGACGTTCAGCGCCGGGCGCGCCTTGAACGGCCGTAGCGCGCCCACGGCGTGAATGCGTCCGAGGAAGCGGCCGATCCACTCCAGCACATTTTCGTTTTCCAGCTCGGGCGGGCGGCCGCCGCGGCGCGGGAACACCGCGAAGCGGATGTCGTTGAAGGTATTGAGGGTCTTGCCGTCGAGCTCGAAGGGCGCCACGACGGGAATTTCGCGCTCCACCAGCTCGGCCGCAAAAGCGTGTTCTTCCAGGAGCTGGGCTTCGCTCCAGCGGTGCGGGCGGTAGAACTTGGCCACGACCACGGAAGGCCCTGCGCCTTCCGTCCTGCCGACGTCGTCTTCCAGGCTGACCTGGTAGACGCGGTTCTCGTAGCTGTTCAACGCGAGCAGGCGCCCGTCGCCGCGCAATCCCACGCTCTCGAGCGCATCCAGCACCGCGTCCGGCGTCAGGTTTTCGTAGGGTTTGGAGCGATCGCTGGCCACGCAATCATTCTAGGGCTTGGCGCTGGCCAAGCATGCGCGTCGGTTAAACTGCCGCTTCAATGCCGGCCGACACGAAGGACCTTGTCGAAATCTCCGAGCTGCACTTCAGCTACGGCGAGCTGCCGATCCTGCGCGGCCTGTCGCTCAAGATTCCGCGCGGCAAGGTGGTGGCGATCCTCGGCGGCAGCGGCAGCGGCAAGTCGACGCTGCTCAAGCTGATCGGCGGCCAACTGGCGCCGCAGCGCGGCTGGATCCAGGTGGACGGCAAGCTGGTGCACAAGCTCTCCACCGATGAGCTCTACGCCCTGCGGCGCGAGATGGGCATGATGTTCCAGTCGAGCGGCCTGTTCACCGACCTGAGCGTGTACGAGAACCTCGCGTTCGCGATTCGCGAGCACTACGACCTGCCCGAGGAATTGATCCGCGCGCTGGTGCTGATGAAACTGGACGCGGTGGGACTGCGCGGCGCGCGCGACATGATGCCGGGCGACCTGTCCGGGGGCATGACGCGGCGCGTGGCGCTGGCGCGCGCCATCGCGACCGACCCGATGCTGGTGATGTACGACGAGCCGTTCGCGGGTCTGGATCCGATCTCGCTGAACGTGATCGCGACCCTGATCCGCAAGCTGAACGACGCGCTCGGGCTGACCTCGATCATCGTCACTTACGACGTGTCCGAGTCACTCAAGCTGGTGGACTACCTCTACGTCATCGCCGAGGGCAAACTGATGGGCGAGGGCACGCCCGATGCGCTGCTCGCTTCGGAAGACCCGTACCTGAAGCAGTTCCTCAACGCGCTGCCGGACGGGCCGGTGCGCTTCCACTTCCCGGCCAAGCCGATTGAAGATGAATTGAGGCTTTCGCAGGGGGGATGATCAGGTGAATGATCGCCGAAGGCTCTTGATCGCGCTCGGCGTCGGCATGCTCGAAACGCAGTCGATGGCGATGAACGCCTTGAATTACGACGCGTTGCGCAAGGGACTGCGCGAGCTGGGCTACGTCGAGGGCCAAAACCTGCTGATCGAATATCGCTCGGCAGACGGTCGCCCCGAACGGTTCGCGGAGCTGGCGAACGATGTGGTTCGCATGAAGGTCGATGTGATCGTGACGCGGGGAACGCCTGCAACTCAGGCGGCGAAAAATGCCACCGGAACGATTCCCATTGTCGCGGCCGTGATCGGCGATCCGCTAAGAAGCGGCCTGGTAAAATCACTGTCACGCCCCGGCGTCACGCGCATCGGCCAACTGAATAATTTGAGTAACGCTCTTGTCCCGCCTGCGAAGGAAGAGGTAGAAACTGCGGTGCGATCGTTAGGGGTTCAAACGCAGTTTTTCGATTTGCGCAAGCCCGAGGCTATTGGGCCTGCCTTCGATGCGGCGATCGCGTGGCGTGCTGGCGCGCTACTCATTGGGATAGATATTGTCCCTTCGGCGAATCGAAAGATTATCGTGACGCTTGCGGAAAAGCATCGACTGCCGGCGGTATATGCAGGGCGAGAGTTCGTCGACGCGGGCGGGTTGATGTCCTATGGAGTCAATAACCTTCAACTCTAATAGATAGCCTGGTTTTCCGGATCAGGGCGCCAACGGAAAAACCCGATTGGCGAACTCGGACCCGTAAAAGCGCTCGGTGATCCGGCGCTTGCGCTCGTACTCGCTCAGATCCCGTGGCAAGGTGGATTCAGCCAGGCTGCGCGCGGCGTCAAACATCTCGGTGCACAGCCTGACCCGCTCGCCGGGCGTGAGGCGCCGGTACTGCTCGTCGACGAATCGCTGAAACTCAGAAGTTGTGTCCTGCATCCATGCACTTTCGCAAAAGAGCGTCGACGCCAAGTCTGACGCTCCATGAATCAAGGTATGCTTCATCCGCTCCCGACGCAAGGAGTTTGCGCACGTCGCGCAGCTGAAACGCGGACTCGGTTGGCGCCGCCCAGACGAGCTTGGCGAGAATCAGGTCTTCCTTATTGATCACCCATACAGAACTTCCGCCGAGCTCGTGACGCTGGCGCCGGGCAAACTCATGGCGCTGGAACTCGTCGTCCTTGCGCACGATCAGATCGACCTTGATCAGCCTGGAAAGATTGAACAGATTGAACAGGCTGCGCGCCGAAATCGCGGATCGGACGGCCTCGTCCGAAACGTAGTAATCCGGCGAGAACAGTTCCACCACGCGGCGAGCATCGCCCGCCGCAAGTTCCACCACGATATCGATATCCCGTGTCATGCGGGGTTCCGCGTACACGCTCATCGCGACCGATCCCGTCAACATGTACAAGATTCCGGCGGCCTCAAGCCGCGCTACGACATCGCGCAACACCTCGAGTTCGCTATTCATTTACGCCGCCGATTGGAGGCGCTCAAAACTGCGGCTCAGGTCTTCCCCTCTTTCGGGATGAATTTCAGCGCCACGCCGTTGTTGCAATAGCGTTTGCCGGTGGGCGCCGGGCCGTCTTCGAACAGGTGGCCGTGGTGGCCGCCGCAGCGCGCGCAGTGGTATTCGGTGCGCGGATAAATGATCTTGTAGTCCGTCTTGGTCTTCAGGGCGCCCGGAATGGTGGTGAAGAACGACGGCCAGCCGGTGCCGCTGTCGAACTTCATCTCGGAAGTGAAGAGAGGCAGGCCGCAGCCGGCGCAGACGAACACGCCGGGCCGTTTTTCGCGGTCGAGCGGGCTGCTGCCGGCGCGCTCGGTGTCCTCTTCGCGCAGCACGCTGTAGGAGGCGGGCTGCAGGCGCTTCTTCCATTCGTCCTTGGAGAGCTTCAGTTCCTCGGTCGGACTGGGTACTGTGGTGCCCGGGGCGAGCAGGGTTTTCCAGTTGTCTTGCATCTCTTTGATCCCTTTCGTGGTCTTCTGCTGGGCATGTGCATGCGTGAACGTGGGGCCCAATGCAAGGAATTTGAGCAGGGTACGCCGCTTCATGCGCTGGTCCTTTTTCGGGTGATTGCTGTCTTTAGTCGTGAAACCGTGTGTGGCCTGACAGACATTAATTTATCATCCGTCTTTCCGGAGGAAAACACCATGATTCGCAACCTATTCTTTGCCCTATTGCTCGCCTTCGCTTCGCTGGTGCAGGCGCAGGATGCCTGGCCGACGAAACCGGTCAGCATGATCGCGCCGTTTCCGCCGGGGGGCGTGGCGGACATTGTCGGCCGGCCGCTCGCGGCGGCGATGGAAAAGACCCTCAAGCAGCCGGTGCTGGTGGTCAATCGCTCCGGCGCGGGGGGGGCGGTGGGCACCACTGCGGTGGCCAAGGCCGCGCCCGACGGCTACACCATCCTCATGTCGCTGTCGTCGATATCGATCTTTCCGGTCTCCGACCCGATCAACGGCAAGCCGGCGCCGTACCAGCTTGCGGACTTCGCGCCGATCGCGCTGGTCACCTCCGATCCCACGGTGCTGGTGGTCGCGGCCGATGGTCCGTACAAGACGATCCAGGAATTCATCGCATCGGCGAAGGCCTATCCGAACCAGATGAACTACTCCTCATCGGGCGTGTACGGCACCCTGCATGTGGCGATGGAGATGTTCGCCAGCGCGGCCGGCATCAAGATGTTCCATATTCCCTATCAGGGCGGCGGTCCGGCGGTCGCGGCCCTGCTCGGCGGCCAGGTGCATGCGCTCGCCTCCGGACCGGCGGCGGCCATCGGCCAGATCAAGGGCGGCAAGATGCGCGCGCTCGCCGGCTGGGGCGACCAGCGCCTGCCGCTGATGCCCGAGCTGCCGACCTTCAAGGAGCTGGGCTACAAGGATGTCGAGTTCTACATCTGGTCCGGCGTGTTCGCCCCTGCGGCGACGCCCGCGCCGATCGTCAATCGCCTGCGCGAAGCGGTGCGCGCCGCCGTCGCCGACCCGCTGTTCAAGGGCGCGATGGAGAAGGTGCAGACGCCGATCAGCTATCTCGATGCGCCCGAGTTCCGCGGGTTCCTCGCGAAGGACGCGGCGCGGCTCAAAGTGGCCGTGGAAAAGATCGGCAAGGTCGCGGAGTAATAGGCCTTAGCGTTTTTGGGGCTTTTTGTATTGCAGCAGGTTTCCCACGTCGCGCTCGAACGGATCCCGGCGCGCGAGGCTGCGCGCCTGTGCGGGGGTCATCAGCTTATAGTGCCGCGTCGCTTCCAGCGCGTCGACCAGGCGCCAGGCGCCGTCTTCGGCGGTCACCCAGGTTTCCGGTTTCATCCGTCTGAGGTCGTAGGGGCGCGAGTAGGTGCGCAGGGTCTTGCGGTCGCGCTTGTTGTAGTACTCGTGCAGGTAGGACATCGCCAGTTCCCGCAGCGTGCGGTACACCGGATCGCGCCACCTGAGGCCGATGCCGTTGGTCTTGGAGATCGCGCCCCAGCGGCGGTTGCGCCGGAACACCGCGACCACGTGGTCGAAATCGTGCACCGCCTGGAAATCGAGCAGCAGCGGCGGCTCGCCGTGGATCCAGAGGGCGCAGGCCGCGGTCACCGCGCCCTCGATGCAATGCGCGCGCCGCTCGCGCAGCACCACGCGCACGGAATGGCAGGTCTCGCCCTTGCGCTCGAAGTTCTGCTTCAGGCCGTAGAGGAACTGCTGGATCTTCTCCGGGGTGCGCAGGCGGCGCAGCGTGGCGAACTCGGCCCGGGTGAGCCCGAGCATCGCGCGGGATGCTTTTTTTCTTCTTGTCACCGGCATTCGGGTTAGTTTAGCTAAAATCAGCCCATGCGAAACTTTGCTTTGTCCGTTCTTTTTGCGCTTGTCGCGTTCGCCGCCCAAGCGCAAAGCTGGCCGTCGAAACCGGTCAAATTCATCATTCCTTCGGGCCCCGGCGGCACCATCGATCCGCTGTCGCGTTTCCTCGCCGACCAGTATTCAAGGATTTTCGGCCAGAACTTCGTCACCGAGAACCGCCCGGGCGCGCAGGGCAACACGGGCCTCGCGGCCATCGCCAAGGCCGAGCCCGACGGCTACACCATCGGCCTGGCCGCCTCGAGCATGATTGCGATCAACCCGCACGTGTACCGCGCCATGCCCTACGATCCGCGCAAGGAACTCGCCGGCATCGTGCTGATCGGCGATGTGCCGAACATCCTGGTGGTGCATCCGGACCTGCCGGCCAGGGACCTGCGCGAATTCATCGCCTACGCGAAGGCGAATCCGGACAAGCTCAACTTCGGCTCCACCGGCAGCGGCAGTTCCATGCACCTCGCCGGAGAACTCTTCAAGACCATCACCGGCACGACGATGACGCATGTGCCCTATAGCGTGCCGGCGGACGCGACGCGGGACCTGATCTCCGGCCGCCTGCAGCTCATGTTCCAGTTGATGACCGGCATCCAGGCGCAAGTGAAAGCCGAGCGCGTGCGGCCCGTCGCGGTGCTGTCCGAGAAGCGCTGGCCGGGCCTGCCCGACGTGCCGACCACCGCGGAGCAGGGCATGGGGCGGCTCAAGTCCTCGGTGTGGTTCGCGGTGGTGGCGCCGCAGGGCGTGCCCCAGCAGGTGATCGAGCGCATCAACACCGAGACCAACAAGCTGCTCGCGGACGCCGAGTTCCGCGGCCGCGTCCAGGCACTGGGTGCCGCGCCCATGGGCGGCACGCCCGCCGACTATCGCAAACTGTACGACGAGGACTACGCGCGCTGGGCCGAGGTGGTGAAGGTCTCCGGCGCGAAGATCGATTAGCTGCGCATCTACCTGAACAAGTAGGCATCCATCGCGAGCGAACCCATCTCGATGCCGTCGTACAGGCGCTCGGCCCTGTAGTTCCTGCCCGCCGCGCCCAGTGCGACGAACAGCGGCAGAAAATGTTCGTCGGTGGGGTGCGCGCGCACGCCGTGCGGATTGAGCTCGCGATAGTTCACCAGCGAATCGAAATCCCGCGCCTCGATCTTTTCCTTCACCCAGGCCTGGAATTCGCTCGCATAGGCGGCGGGTGCACCGTTGTTGCGTTCGCGCAGGTTATGCGTCATGTGGCCCGAGCCGATGATCAGCACGCCTTCCTCTGCCAGCGGCGCCAGCGCCCGGCCGAGCTCAAGGTGGTGCCGCGGCCCGAGCGGCGCCTGCACCGCGACCTGAACCACCGGCACGTCCGCTTTCGGATACATGTGGAGCAGGGGCGACCACGCGCCATGGTCAAGGCCGCGTATTGGATCTTCTTTTGCCTGCAGCCCGAATTGCTTTAACAAACCAACAGAACGAGAAGCCAATTCAGGACTCCCCTTCGCCGGGTACTGGATCTCGTAGAGCGCTTTGGGGAAACCGTAGAAGTCGTGGATGGTTTCCGGTTGCGCGACGCCGGTGAGGGCGGGAAGGTTCGTCTCCCAGTGCGCCGAGGCGATCAGGATCGCCTTCGGGCGCGGCAGGTCGCGCGCGATGCCCTCCCACACCGCACGCACCGCGCCAGGCTGCAGCGCGTGCATCGGCGAGCCGTGCGAGAGGAACAGGGTAGGCAGCGCGGTGGATTGCATTGCGTCGCCCTCAGTCGACTTTCGCGCCCGAAGCCTTCACGATCGGCCCCCAGCGCTTGATTTCATCCTGGATCATCGCCGCCATCTGCTCCGGGGTGCCGCTGACGATTTCGTAGCCGAGGTCGGTCATGCGCTTGATGAACTCGGGCGCCCTGGCGGCCTTCTGACCCTCGGCATTCATCCGCGCAATGATTTCCTTTGGCGTGCCCGCAGGCATCGCGAGGCCGAACCAGGCCGTGGATTCATAGCCGGCGACGCCCGACTCGATCATGGTCGGCAGATCGGGCAGCGCGAGCGCGCGTTTGGGACCCGTGGTCGCGAGCGCGCGCAGCTTGCCCGAGCGGATGTGCGATATCGCGGACGGGATGTTGTCGAACATCAGGCTCACCTGCCCACCCATCAGGTCGGTGACCGCCGGCCCGCTGCCCTTGTAGGGAATGTGCATGATGTCCAGGCCGAGCATGTTCTTGTACATTTCGCACGACATGTGGATCGTGGAGCCGCTGCCACTCGAAGCGCAGGTCAGCTTGCCCGGCTGCGCCTTGGCGAGCGCGGTGAGTTCCTTCACCGAACCGGCCGAGACACCGGGATTCACGACCAGCACGTTGGCGAACGAAGCAAACACGATCACCGGGACCAGGTCCTTGTTCGGGTCGTAGGTGAGTTTGGAATAGAGAAACGGCGTGATGCCGTGCAGGCTGCTGGCGGACATCACCATGGTGTAACCGTCGGGGGTCGCCCGCGCAGCCAGTTCGGCGCCGAGGTTGCCGCCGGCGCCCGCGCGATTGTCCACGGTGACCGCCTGTCCAAGCGTCTTGCTCAATTCAATGGCTGCCGCGCGCGCGATGATATCGGTGGCGCCTCCCGGGGCGTAGGGAACGATGAGGCGCACCGGTTTGTTCGGATAGGCCTGCGCCGCAGCGAAGGCGCTGGAGAGAGCCAGGGTCGCGGCGAGCAGGGGTCGGAGCAGACGTCGCATGTTGTGTCCCATGATTACTTCACCAGACCTTCGGCCTTGAGCGCTTCCTGCACCTTCGGGCGCTGACCTACTCGCTTGTGGTAATCGGTGATCGCCGGCCAGCGGCTCAGGTCGAACTTCACCATCGGCGCCCAGTTCAGAACCGTGAACAGGTAGGCATCCGCGACGCTGAATTTGTCGCCCATCACGTACTGCTTGCCCTCGAGCTGTTTTGCCAGCCAGTCCAGCCGCAGCGCGAGCCGGTCGCTGGCGGCCTTGCGCCATTCGTCGGTGAGCGCCGGGTTGAAGAACGTGCCCATGCCCTTGTGCAGCTCGGAGGTCGTGAAATCGAGCATCTCCTGCAGCTTGTAGCGCTCCATGGATCCGGGCTTGGGCGCGAGGCCCGATTCCGGCTTCTGGTCGGCGATGTACTGCAGGATCACCGGGCATTCGGTGAGCACGCTGCCGTCCGCGAGCGTGACCGCGGGCACGTAGCCCTTGCTGTTGACCTGCTTGTAGTCGCTGCCGTCGACCTGCTTCGCCTTCAGGTCCACCTTCTTCAGTTCGACGTCGATGCCGGCTTCGCGCGCGGCGATGTGCGGGGCGAGCGAGCAGGCGCCGGGGGAGTAGTAGAGCTTCATGTGATGGTCCTTTGGTTGGATGAATCGATAATTCTGTCGAAGGCCGTGCAAATCAGGTCCGCCTCGCGCGTCTCGAGGTGCTTGCCGAACAGGGTGTCGATCTGCTTCTTGTATACCGGCCACATCTTCGCGCGCAGCGCGCGCCCCTTGGCGGCGAATTCGTCGGCGATGGCGCGGATGTCGCCGTCCACGCCGTGGATCGCGGAGGCGAGTACGACCGCGGGAACCTTCGCGCCGCCGTCGGGCAATGCGAGATAGCAATTGAATTGTCCGCCGCCGCTGGCGCGGATCCTGATGTCGCTGCCCGTCATGTTGAACTGCCTCCCATAAATCGGTTACTGGCGGCGCAGCACTTGTCCCGGACGTGCGCCGGTCGCCTTGCCGTCGCGCCAGGTGATCGCGCCGTTGACGATCACCGCCTCGATGCCCTTCGCCGGCTGTATCGGGCGTGCGAAAGTCGCGGCCTCATCCACCGTGGCAGCGTCGAACACGCACAGGTCAGCGTAAGCGCCTTCGTTCAGCACGCCGCGGTCTTTCAGGCCGAAGGTTTTCGCGCTGAGGCCGGTCATCTTGTAAACCGCGGTTTCGAGCGGGAAGAGACCCAGGCCGCGGGAGTAATGGCCGAGCACGCGCGGAAACGTTCCCCACAGGCGAGGGTGCGGTGCGGCGTCGTGGGGCAGGCCGTCGGAGCCGACCATGGTGTGCTCAAACGAGAGCACGCGCTGCACGTCGGCCTCGTCCATGGAGAAGTAGATGGCGCCCGCGGGCAGCAGCCGCGCCACCGCCTGCTTGCCGTCCACGCCCATCTTCGCCGCGATGTCCGCCAGGTCCATGCCGCCGAACTCGGGGTGCGGCGTGGACCAGGTGACCAGGACCTTCGATGCGATCAGCGTGCGCTCCCACGACAGGATGGTGGAGGAGGCGCAGTAGGGATAGCAATCCAGCCCGATGCCCTGCGTTTTCATGCGCTCGGCGATCAGCGGCAGGGTCTCCTGCGAGCGGCCGCGGTTCGGCAGGCCGACCACCTTGTGGTGCGACACCACCACCGGCACGCCGAGTTCGCGACCGATGCGGAAGGTCTCTTCCAGCGAATCGATGACGTGGTCGCCCTCGTCGCGCATGTGGGTGCAGTAGAGCGCCTTGCGCGCCGTAAGCGGCCGGCAGACTTCAATCACTTCCTCGGTCGGTGCGGCCCGCGCCGGCTCGTAGTACAAGCCCGTGGAAACGCCGATCGCGCCCGCGCTCAGAGCTTCCTGGACGAGGTTTTTCATTGCATCCATCTCCCCGGGAGAGGCGGGAGCATCCAGGTGCTTCATCGTCGCAACACGCAATGTCGTATGGCCGACGAGCAGCGCGGCATTGGTGGCCGCGGGATTATTTTCAAGCTCTTCGACGTAAGCCTTGAAGCTGGGAAAGCGGTACCAGCTTTTGTCCCCGATGAGATCGAGCGGCGGCGGGGCGGCACGGCTGCCCAGCACCAGCGGCGCGAGCGATATGCCGCAGTTGCCCGCTACCACGGTGGTGACGCCCTGGCTGGCCTTCGGCGCCATCTCGGGCGCCGAGAGCATCAGGCGGTCGTCGTGCGTGTGCGCGTCGATGAAGCCGGGAGACAGGACTTTTCCGGTTGCATCAATTTCCGTTGTTGCTTGTTTATTTTTCAAATTGCCTATGAATGCGATGCGCTCGCCGCGTACGCCGACGTCCGCCTGGAAGCGCGGCGCGCGGGTGCCGTCGACGACCGTGGCATTGCGCACGATCAAATCGAAACGTTCACCCATGGTCTACCAGCCTCCGAAGCGTTGCCACACTGCCGCGACCTCGCGGCCGCCGTCCACCACATGGTAGCGCTCATGCTGCGCGGCCGTGGCACAGGCATGGTTGGGCAGGATGCGCAGCCGCGTGCCGAAGGCGAGCTCCGGCGGTGCGCCGCCGTCGCGGCGCGCGACGATGCCGTGCTCCTGGTTGGCTTCGGTCACGATCAGGTCGGCGATCGGGACGCCGTCCAGGTCGCACACCACGCCGTAGCCCTGGTCGACGCGCTGGCGCGCGGTGCCGCGGTCGCGCGACAGCGCCATCCAGCCTGCGTCAACGAGGATCCAGCCCTTGTCGGCGCGGCGGCCGATCACGGTCGCGAGAACCGAGACAGCAATGTCCTCCTGCCGGCAGACCTCGATCCCGGCCATCACCAGGTCGAAGAACACGAACACGCCGGCGCGCACTTCCGTGACGCCCTCCATCCCGCTCGCGAAGGTGGCGGTGGGCGTCGAGCCGATGCTCACCACAGGTGCGGCAAAGCCGGTGCGCCGCAACGCTGCCGCCGCCATCACGGCGCCGTCGCGTTCCTGACCGGCGATCGCCGCGATCTCGGCGACATTCGCGCTGTGGTACGAACCGCCGGCGTGGGTCAGCACGCCCGCCGCGCTGCAGCCGCTTGCCTCGAGCGCGCGGGCAATGGCGGCGAGGCGCGCCGTATCGTCCGGCTTCACGCCCGCGCGGTGGCCGTCGGTGTCGATCTCGATCAGCACCGGGAAACCCGTGATTCCTTTGGCGCCCTCCACGCTGTCCACCAGCAAGGTGAGTTTCGCGCCGCGACGGGCGAGCGCCTGCGCGCGCGCGAGCTTGTGCCGCTCAAATCCCACGGCGTACAGGATGTCCCGATAGCCGGCATCGAAGAACTGCTCGGCTTCCTTCAAGGTCGACACCGTGATCGGCGCCTTTTCGCCTTGGAGCACGAGCGCGGCTACCTCCGCGCACTTTGCGGTCTTCACGTGCAGCCGCAGTGGAACGCCGAGACCGGCAAGATGGTCGCGCAGCCGTGCCGCGTTCACGGCGACGCGTCCGCGGTCGAGGACGAGGCATGGCGTATCGAGGTTGTCGAGCGGCTGCATTGCCGCGTCAATCGGCCTTGATTTTCGCCGCGCGCACCACTTTGCTCCAGCGCTCCTGCTCTTTCTTCACGAACGCGGCGTATTCGGCCGGTGTCGAGCCAATCCCTTCTGCGTCGTCGGCCGCGAAGCGCTCGAGCACTTTCGGACTCTTCGCCGCCTTGGCCGCTTCATCCGCGAGCCGCTTGATGATCGCCTCCGGAGTCTTCGCGGGCGCATTCAGTCCGTACCACTGCGAAGTCTCGAAGCCCGGGTAGCCGCCCGGCGCGAAAGGCACGACGAGGCGGATGGGTTTTAGCGGAAAGGTTTGCGCTTTCGCCGTCTCAAAGAAAAAAAATACAAGAAAGAAAAGAAAAAATCTCATCAGAACTGATACCTCCTCAAGCCCCCATCCACCGGGATCACGGCGCCGGTGATGTAGCGCGCGCGCGGCGAGGCGAGAAAAACGACCAGGTTGGCGAGATCCTCGGGCTGACCGTACTCGCCGACCGGGATTTCGTGCTCCGACTGCCATTGGCGGTACTCGGGCGTGTAATTGCGCAGGATCTGTTCGCTGATGATGCGCCCGGGGGGGACGCAGTTCACGGTGATGCCGTGCTTGCCGACTTCGCGCGACAGGCCCTTGGACCAGGAATGCATCGCCGCCTTGGCGCAGAACGCGCCGTTGATGCCTTCGGGTTCGCTCTTGCCGGTGATGCTGACGATGCGGCCCCACTTGCGCGCCATCATCTGCGCGAGCAGCTTGTGGGTAAGCTGGCGCTGGCGCGTGAAGTTCAGCGTCATCGCCTCGTTCCATTGTTCCTCGCCGGTATCGAGTGTGAACTTGCGCGAGCCGCCCGCGTTGTTGATGAGGATCTCGACCGCGCCCAGGCCCGCGAGCGCCGCGTCGGCGATCGTCCCGGGCGCGTCGTCCCGCATGAAGTCGCATTCAATGATGACGAGCTTCGCGCCGAGCTCCGCCTGCAGGGATTCAAGCAGCTCGCGCCGGCGCGCGACCACCGCGAGGCGCACGCCTTCCGCGGCGAGCGATTTTGCGATCGCCCGGCCGATGCCGGTGCTCGCGCCAGTGACGAGGGCCGTTTTGCCTGAAATCTGCAGGTCCAAAGGGTCTAATACTGCCAGGGCCTAATTCTGGCCGAGCACCGGCGGGCGCCAGGAAAGCGGCAGCGGCCCCGGCGCGCGCAGCACGCGGATCATGCGCATCGCCGCCTCGCGCCCGTCGTAGTAGCGCGGCATCAGCAGCGTCTCGGAAAAACCGAGGGCGCGGTAGAAGCGCCGCCCCGCCGCGTTGTCGGCGCGCAGCTCGAGATGCACGCTCGCCATGCCGGCGGTAAGCGCCGATTCAAGCAGCCACTCCATCATGCGCCGGCCGATGCCGAGCCGGCGCTGCATCGGCTGTACCGCGAGCAGCACCAGGTGCGCGCGCTCGTCGCCGAAGTCCATGATCGCGAAACCGGCCAGCGCGGGGCGCGTGCCGGCGACATAGGTGGGCCGTCCGCTGGCGGCGAGCACCACGGATTCGCGCCGCCGCATGGCGCGCAGGATGTGGGCCGGGTCGTATTTCCAGCCCAGGCCCGATTCGATAAGGTCGCGCGACATTTCCGCAATGGCACGCGCGTCGCCGGGTTCGGCGATGCGGATCGTGACGGAAACTTTCGCTTTCTTCACGCGGACGATTGTGCCATGATTATTTGCCGGCGGCACGGGCGCCGAATGTTTCTGATTATCGATCGGGATACAATTTTGGAACGCAAACACGGCCATCGAGGGCAATCCGCTCACGCCTGAACAGGTGCGCGCTCAAGTCCGCTTGGCGTCGGCAAACGCTGATGCCGGCGATCGCGGCCACAGCTACCTGTCCAGGTGCAGGCCGATGACGTTGTTGATGCGGTTGTTCGAGTTGTAGATGCCGACGATCTGCACGGCTTCGAAGATCTGCTTTTCGTCCAGGCCCGCGCTGCGCAGCGCGCCGATCCAGGTTTCGTCGGCTTCCGCCGGGCGCACGGTGAGCTTCCAGGCGAATTCGGCGAGCGCGCGATGCCGCAGCGACAGGCCCGCGCGCCGCCAGGAGATCGTGACTTCGTCGACCTTCACGCTGTCCATGCCGTGCTTGCGTAGGGCGGCCGCATGGGCGTTGACGCAGGGTTCGCAGCGGTTCTCGACGCTGACCACCAGCGCGAGCAGTTCGCGCTCGATGCCGGGCAGGCAAGCGTCGTCGCTGCGCATCAGCCGGTCGAGGAAGCGCTGGTAGAGCGCCAGCCGCCCGGGACCGAAGGGCAGCTTGAGGAAATTGCGCACGTAGCCGAGTCGCTGCACGCTTTCCTGGTGCAGCGCGCGCACGTCTGCAGCGAAGGATTTCGGCACGGGCAGGCGCAGCCACGAGATCCGCCCGGCCGATGCGCTGCGTTTTTTCATGTTGACTCCCATTCAGGATTTCTTCGGCGGCCCCGCGGTGCCGAGCCCGGTGCGCGTCGCTTCGGTGTCGATGATGGAGGCGGGCGGCACATTGGCGAGGTTTACTTCCGGACCGAGTTCCTGCACCAGCGCTTTTTTCATGTCCTCGATATCGCAGCTGCGCACGTCGCTGATCCAGGGGCCGGGCAGTTCGATCATCACGCGCGACATATCCAGCGACCGGGTCAGCAGGTTGATGGTCTTGTGGATCAACTTTCCCTTGCGCACGAGTTCCGCCGCTTCCACCAGAACCAAAGCGGCGCCGGCCTCGAAGCAGATTTCAGCCTGGCCGATCAGCAGCCCGGGGTTGCTCAGGGTTTCCTTGGAACCGACTTCGCCGTAGACGATCAACCCCGCGGCGATGGCGTTGCGGATCTGCTTGCGGCGCTGCGCGTCGGTGAGCGGCACGACGTTGTCGGAAATCTCGATCGCCTCGAAGCCGAGCGCGAGCGATTCGGCGTAGTACCTCGGCAGCGCTTTCTCGCCCTGCGTGGCGAAGACGTACTCGTGGAACTGGCCGCCGAGGAAGGGCTGGATGCGGTTGCGCTTGTAGAGCCGCAGCTTCTGCACCAGCTGGGCGCGCGGGTAGAGACGCGCGGTGCCGGTCTTGATCTTGGCGAGGTCGATGTAGGCGCCGCCCAGCGCCACCAGGTCGCGCGCGTAGCCTAGCGGCAGGCCGTCGTCCACGATCATGGTGCGGCCGCTCCTGCGCGGTTTGCGCATCGAGCGCTCGCGCGGCAGCGGAACGAAGTGAAACGGGGCTTTTGCCGTGTTTTTCATATTGACCACTGGGATAATATCAGCGTCGTGAAGCCCGCATCCAGACCTCGCAATCTTCTCGTCATCATGTCCGACGAGCACAACCCGAAAGTGCTCGGCAGCTCGGGACATCCGGTTATTTACACGCCGAACCTGGATGCGCTCGCCGCGCGCGGCACCGCGTTCAGCGCCTGCTACACGACCAGCCCGGTCTGCATTCCTGCTCGGGCGGGATTCGCCTGCGGAAAATACATCCACCAGATCGGCTATTGGGATAACGCCGACGCCTACGACGGCGCGGTGCCCTCCTGGCACCACCTGCTGCGCGAAAGCGGCCACCGCGTGGCCTCGGTCGGCAAGCTGCATTTCCACCTGGCGGGGGAAGACCACGGCTTCAGCGAAGAAATCATCCCGATGCACATTTACCAGGGCAAGGGTGATCTGCTGGGGCTGATCCGCGACGACATGCCGCCGCGCGGCAATTCGAAGAAGATGATCGCCATGGCGGGGCCGGGCGAGTCAACCTACACCTTCTACGACAAGGACATCTGCTCGCGCGCGCAGGTGTGGCTGCGGGAAGAAGCGCCCAAGTGGGAGAAGACCAAGCAGCACGACAAGCCCTGGGTGCTGTTCGTATCCTTTGTCGCGCCGCACTTCCCGCTCACCGCGCCGCCGGAGCACTACTACCGCTACTGGAACCGCGAGCTGCCGATGCCGAAGCTCTACGCGCGCGAAGAGCGGCCGCAGCACCCGTACGTCGTGGACTACAGCCGCAACTTCAACTACGACGACTATTTCGAATCGCCGCAGGACGTGAAGAAGGCGCTGTCGGGCTACTTCGGGCTGGTGTCCTACCTGGACGAGAACATCGGCAAGGTTTTGGGTGCGCTGCGCGACTCAGGGCTGGCCGACGACACGGTGGTGATGTACACCAGCGATCACGGCGACAATCTCGGCGCGCGCGGGCTGTGGGGCAAGTCCACCATGTACGAGGAGATCGCGGGTGTGCCGATGATTCTCGCCGGACCGGGCGTGCCGGCCGGCAAGCGCGTCAGCACGCCGGTGAGCCATGTGGACGCTTTCCCTACCATCCTCGAGATCGCGGGCGAGAAAATGCCGTCCGGCTTTCCCGGTTTTTCTCTTTTGAGCATTGCTGAAGGAGTCAAACCGGACCGCACGGTGCTCTCCGAGTACCACGGCATGGGTTCGAGCACCGGCGCTTTCGCGGTGCGGGTCGGCAAATGGAAGTACGTGCACTACGCCAAGTACGGGCCACAGCTGTTCGACCTCGACGCCGATCCGGACGAAACGCGCGACCTTGCGGCGGATCCGGCGCATGCCGTGGCGCTGGAGGAGTGCCGGAGCGCGCTGTATAGAATATGCGATCCGCAGGAAGTGGACCGCCGCGCGCACGCGCGCCAGGCCGAGCTGCTGGCGGCGAACGGCGGGCGCGACGCGGTGATCAAGCGAGGTGATTTCGGTTTTACCCCGGCGCCAGGAACCGTGGCGGACTTCAAGTAGGAGGACGCATGAAATGGTTTTTCTTGTTCGTGGTTTTCTTCGCCACAGTAGTTTCAAGTCAAGAGTGGCCAGGCAAACCCGTTCGCGTCGTGGTGGGCTATCCGCCGGGCGGCGGGCACGACTTCACCGCGCGCGTCATCGCGCAGCGCCTCTCCGAGGTGCTGAAGCAGCCCTTCGTGGTCGAGAACCGCACCGGCGCCTCGGGCACCATCGCCACCGAGGGCATCGCCAGGGGGCTTGCCGACGGCTATTCGTTCCTCGTCGCCTCGCCTGCCGAGACCGTGGTCGGCGCCCTGGCCGGGTTGAAGATGAACTACGACTGGGAGAAGGACCTCGTCCCGGTGAGCGTGATCGGCGACACGCCGCTCGCCATCGCCATCCACCCGTCGGTGCCGGTCAAGTCGATGCGGGAGCTGATCGCCTATGCCAAGGCCAATCCGGGCAAGCTCTCCTACGGCACGCCCGGTTCGGGCAGCTCGATGCACTTCGCCGGCGAATCGCTCAAGGCCATTGCCGGCGTGTTCATCGTGCATATCCCCTATCGCGGCGCGGGCCCGGCGGTGGCGGATCTGCTGGGCGGGCAGGTGCCGATGGGAATCATGGGCATGCCTCCGGTCGTCGGCCCGCACAAGGCCGGCAAGCTCCAGATCCTCGCGGTGACGAGCGAAAAGCGCTCCGGCGCAACGCCGGACATCCCGGCGATGGCCGAGCTGCCGGGGTTCGCCGGATACAGTTTTACCAACTGGACGGGGGTTTTCATGGCGGCGAAGACGCCGCCGGCGGCGATCGAGCGCCTCGCCGTGGAAATCGGCAAAGCGGTGCGCGAACCGGTGATCCGCGACAAGCTGCTCGCTGCAGGCGTGGATCCGCTTGGCCTCACCACGGCGCAATTCGTCCAGTTCCTCGCCCGGGAAAAAGACACCTATTCGAAGATCGCCAAGGCGCGCTCCATCAAGGCGGACGACTGACATCAAAAAAACGAAACCCAATTTTCTCGTCATCCTGATCGACGACCTGCGCTACGATGAGTTCGGCGCGGGCGGCCATCCTTATATGAAGACGCCGCACATCGACCGCCTCGCGCACGAGGGGGCGCTGTTCGAGCGCGCCTTCCACACCACCTCGATCTGCTCGCCGAACCGCGCCTCGATCGTGACCGGGCAGTACGCCAGCCGCCACGGCATCATCGACAACGTGGCGCGCGGCGCGATGAGCCACCGGTTGCCGAACTACCACCTCGAACTGCAGAAGCTCGGCTACGAGACCGCGCACATCGGCAAGTGGCACATGGGCAACGACGGCATGCCTCGCCCGGGCTACGACCACTGGGTGAGCTACGACGGCCACGGCCGCATCGTCAACCCGACGTTGTGCCACGACGGCAAGTACCTCGAGCACACC
Organism: Nitrosovibrio sp. Nv4; assembly: GCA_945906765.1. GTDB lineage: Bacteria > Pseudomonadota > Gammaproteobacteria > Burkholderiales > SG8-39 > RBG-16-66-20. Next base: position 33,884 of record CAMDRF010000006.1, read on the forward strand.
GGCTACATCACCGACATCATGAACGGCCTGGCCGTGGATTTTCTCGAGAAGCGCAAGGGCAGCAAGCCCTGGTCGCTGTTCTTCGCGCACAAGGCGGTGCACCCGGACGCCGAGCAGGCCGCGGACGGCACGGTGTCGTTCGGCAAGCTGGGCGGCTACATCCCGGCGGAGCGGCACAAGGACCTCTACAAGGACGCGATCTTTCCGAAGAAGCCGAACATGCTGAGCTACGACGAGGTCGTGAAGCAGAAGCCGGCGTGGAAGGAAATCTTCAAAATGCGCAGCGAGCCCGCCTCGCGCCAGCTGCTCGGTGCGATCCACGCCGGCACGCAGGAGGAGATCCGCCTGCGCGCGCGCATGATGGCTTCGGTCGACGAGGGCGTCGGCAGGATCCTCGACACGCTCGAAAAAAAAGGCGAACTCGACAACACCTGCATCGTCTTCCTCGGCGACAACGGCTACTTCTTCGGCGAACACGGCCTCGGGCCCGAGAGAAGGTTCGCCTACGAGGAGGGGATTCGTTCGCCTTTCCTGGTTCGCTTTCCCAAACTGATAAAAGCGGGCACGAGAAAGAAAGATTTGCTGATTTGCCAGGACATCGCGCCCACGCTGATCGAGCTTGCAGGTGGGAAACCTGGTCCCCAGATTCAAGGAAAATCACTACTAGGGCTTCTAAAAAATAAAAAAACACTCTGGAGAAAGGCAGTGCTCGCCGAATACTGGGCCGAGCAGGCCTATCCCTGGCTCATCGGCATGACCTACAAAGCGATCCGCACCGAGCGCTACAAGCTGATCCACTGGGTGAACCGCGGCACGGCCGGCGAGCTTGATGAGCTCTACGATCTGGAGAAGGATCCCTTCGAGTTGAAGAACCTGATCAAGAGCAAGGCCCACGCCTCCATTCGCGCGAAGCTGCACCGCGACCTGAAGGTCCTCGTTGCCGAGGCGGTGGGGCTCTAGCTGCGCGGGCGTGTTTGGACTAGGATGGGGGTGTACTTCTTTCGCGTGGAACGGAGGTCGGCCATGCAAGTCAAAGAGATCCTGCGGGTCAAGGGAAACCGGCTGATCACCGCCGAGCCTGGAAGCCGGGTGGTCGATGCGGTGAAAACCATGGCCGAGCAGAACCTCGGCTCGCTGGTGGTGCTGGACCAGGGGCGCATGGCGGGCATGCTCACCTTCCACGAACTGCTCGCGGCGCTGGCCACGCACGGCGGCGCGCTCGGCGAGGTCAAGGTGAGCGAGATCATGGTGCGCGATCCGGTGACGGCAACCCCGGAGATGGAAGTAAACGACCTGCGCCGCACCATGCTGGAGACCGGCGCGCGCTACCTGCCGGTGATGCAGGACGGCAAGCTGCTCGGCGTGATTTCTTTCCGCGACGTGGCTAAGGCGGTTCTCGAGGAGCAGGATTTCGAGAACAAGATGCTCAAGGGTTACATAAAGAACTGGCCGGCTTAGGCCGGCCAGTGGATCGAACTGGCCTGCGCCTGAAGATTTTCTGAAAAGACGCAGTCTTCTTCTCGGCGGTTCGGCGCTCGCCGGCGCAGCCGGGTTCGCTGCCTGGCGCGCGTGGCCTGAGCAGGGCCTCTGGAATCCCTGCCGCGCCGGCTTGCCGCCGGCGCTCGCACGCCATGCATTGGTAACAGCGGCCTGGGATGGTCTCGACCCGGAGCAGGTCTGGGATGCGCACGCGCATCTGCTCGGCACGGGCGACTCCTCCAGCGGCATCGTCGTCAATCCTGAAATGGACAGCCTGCTGAATCCGGCGAGCTACGCCCGGCGCCTGTTTTTCCTGAACGCGGGCTGCGCCTACGACGTGCCGGGGGGCAGCGTCGATCGCGCCTACGTGCGTCGCATGCTCAACCTGATGAGCGGCATGCGCCGCGGCGTGAAGCTTCTGCTGTTCGCGTTCGAGCGCGCGTACGGCGAAGATGGCAAGCGGCAGGACGCGCTCACCAGTTTCCACGTGCCCGACGGCTACGCGCGCCAGATTGCGCGCGAGCATCCGCGCTACTTCGAGTGGGTTGCGTCGATTCATCCCTACCGCGCGGATTGCGTGACGGCGCTGCAAGAAGCGAAGCGCGACGGCGCGCGCGCGGTGAAGTGGCTGCCCGGCGCGATGGGCATGGATCCCGCTTCGCCACGCTGCGACAGATTCTACGCAGCGGCCGCGCGACTCGATCTGCCGATCATCTCCCACGCCGGCCTGGAGCGCGCGGTGCTCGGCACCGATACGCAGGACTACGGCAATCCGCTGCGTTTGCGCCGCGCCCTGGATGCCGGCGTGCGCGTCGTCGTCGCGCATTGCGCCTCCATGGGCCAGGACATCGATCTCGACAAAGGCCCGAACGGTCCCGTTGTGGATAGCTTTGTCTTGTTCTCCAGGTTGTTTGAAGAAAAACGCTACGAAAAAAAACTGTTTGCCGATATTTCGGCGATGACGCAGGTGAACCGCGCAGGTCCGGCGCTGGCGAAAGTGATTGAGCGCGAGGAATGGCACCCGCGCCTGCTGAACGGCTCCGACTACCCGCTGCCGGGCGTGATGCCGATCTTCTCGGTGGACTACCTCGTATCGCTGAAGCTGGTGCGGGAATCAGCCGCGCCCGTGCTGAAGGAAATCCGCGCCCACAATCCGCTGTTGTTCGACTTCGTCCTCAAGCGTCACCTGCGCTCCAATGGCAAGACGCTCGCGAAAAGCGTCTTCGAAACGCGGCCGTTCTTTGCCATGCTATCGTAGCGGCCCGCAGGCAGAACAAGGTGAATCAGGTGGGCGGACAGGTAAATGGCGCCGGCGGGCTGATGGCCTGCCACGAGTGCGACCTGTTGCACCGCATCGCGCCGCTCGCGCCCGGTGGCAAGGCGCTGTGCAGCCGCTGCGCGGCGCCGTTGTACCGCAATGTGCCCGACAGCCTCGAGCGTGCTTGCGCGCTCTATCTCGCCGCCCTGCTGCTTTGGGTGATGGCGAACGCGGCTCCGTTCGTCTCTCTGAAGCTGAGCGGGCGCGTCGAGGAGAACCTGATGCTCTCCGGCCCGCTTGCGCTGGCGCGCGCGGGGATGCCCGAAGTCGGCCTGCTGGTGTTTCTCACCAGCATCCTGTTTCCGTTCTTGACCATCGTCGGCACCTTGTACGTGCTACTGCCGTTGCGCTTCGGCTGGCGCTTTCCCGGCGTGGCGCCGGCTTACCGCATGGTGCGCGTGCTTACCCCCTGGAGCCTGATCGGCGTGTTTATGCTCGGCTTGCTGGTGTCGATCGTAAAACTGCTCGACCTTGCCGATGTGGTGCCGGGCACCGGCCTGTACGCCTTCGTCGGCCTGTTGCTGGTGTCGGCGGCCGCGCACGCGAATCTCGATCACGGGGCGATCTGGCCGCGCGTCGGGCCGCGTATCGGACCGTCGCCGGCGGCTACTGCAGCCGCGCTCGGTCTCACTAGCTGTCACACCTGCGAGCTGCTGGTGCCGGCCGCGCCGCAAGGCGGCCACGCGCACTGTGCGCGCTGCGGCAGCGCGGTGCACGGCCTGCGCCGGCCCGACAGCATCGCGCGCACCTGGGCGCTGCTCGGTTCGGCCGCGCTGATGCTGATCCCCGCCAACCTGTATCCGGTGATGACGGTGATCCAGTTCGGCCGGGGAGAACCGAACACCATCCTGAGCGGCGTGATGCACCTGATCGGTTCGGGCATGTGGCCGCTGGCGCTGTTGGTGTTCTTCGCCAGCTTCGTCGTGCCGCTGAGCAAGATCGCGGTGCTGGTGCTGCTGCTGGTGACAGTGCAGAAGGGCTCGGCCTGGCGGCGGCGCGACCGCGCGCTGCTGTACCGCGTCACCGAGGTGGTCGGTGCATGGTCCATGATCGACATCTTTCTGGTCGGCATCCTGGTAGCGCTGGTGAACCTGGGCGCGCTGGCGAGCGTGCGCCCGGGCGTCGGCGCAATTTTCTTTGGTGCCGCGGTGGTGCTCACCATGCTGGCGGCCATGAGCTTCGATCCGCGCCTCATATGGGACCGCGCCGAGCGCGGTGGGGACCGCGGTGAAAGAGCGGAGGGCGCGCGATGAGCGAACCGGATCACGCCGCGCCGCCGGAGCCGGTCCTGCGCCGGCGCTCGGGGCCTTCGCTGGTGTGGCTGATTCCGCTGCTCACCGCGTTGATCGGCGGCTGGCTGATCTTCAAGACGCTCGCGGAGAAGGGGCCGGCGCTCACCGTCAGCTTCAAGCAGGCGGAGGGGATCGAGGTCGGCAAGACGCGCATCAAGTACAAGAGCCTGGATATCGGCGTGGTCGAAGGATTGCGCTTCAGCGAGAATTTCAAGCGCGTGGTGGTGTTGGCAAGACTCAACAAGGAGGCGGCACCGTTCCTGCGTCGCGGCACGCGCTTCTGGGTGGTCAAACCGAGCCTCGGGGTGCGCGGGGTGTCGGGCCTGAGCACCCTGATTTCGGGCGTCTTTATCGAGATCGAGCCGGGGCAGGGCGCGACGGAGACGAATTTCGTCGGCCTCGAGGTGCCGCCGGTGGTCGCCGCGGACGAGGCCGGGCGCAGAATCGAGCTGCTGTCCGCGCGGCTCGGCTCGATCGACCGGGGTTCGCCGCTCTACTACCAGGGAATTCTTGCCGGCGAAGTGCTCGGCTACGAGATGGCCAACGACTACCGCAGCGTGCTGGTGCATGCATTTGTCAAGGCGCCCTTCGACCGGCTGCTGCGCTCGAGCACGCGCTTCTGGCACGCGAGCGGCGTCGAGGTCGCGCTCGGCGCCGACGGCGTGCGCGTGCAGACTGAATCGCTGCAGGCACTGCTGTTCGGCGGCATCGCCTTCGACACGCCCGATGCGCAGGACGGCGCGAGCGAGGACACCGAAGGGCTGGTCTTCACGCTCTATGACGACCGGCGCTCGATCCAGGAGCATGCCTACACGAGCAAGTCCAAGTTCGTGCTGTACTTCGACGACTCGGTGCGCGGGCTGGCGCTCGGCGCGCCGGTGGAATTCAAGGGTATCAAGATTGGCACGGTGACCGGTATCCGGCTCGAGTACGACCAGAAGAGCGCGGTCTTTCGCATTCCGGTGATGATCGAGGTCGAACCCGAGCGCATCGTCGAGCGCGGCGCGGGCATGCGTTCGGCGCCGCAGGCGGCCTTCCAGGCGCTCGTCAAGCGCGGCCTGCGCGCGCGCCTGCAAACCGGCAACCTGCTCACCGGGCAGATGTTCGTCGAGCTCGACATGCATCCGAAGTCGCCGATCCGGCTCGCCCGGGCCGGCGGTCCGTATCCGGAGCTGCCAACCATTGCGGGCGGCTTCAGCCAGATGACCTCTTCGCTCGAGAGCATATTGGCGAAACTCGACCGCATCGACCTCGTGACCATCGGCGGCGAATTGAAGGACACGCTTGCGGGCGCCAACAAACTGCTGAACGCGCCGGAAATGCAAAGCTCGATGGCGGATCTCTCCGCTTCGCTCGCCAGTCTTCGCGGCATCCTGCGCAAAGTCGACGCGCACGCCGAGCCGATCGCCGCCAACCTGGAAAAGGCGCTCGCTTCGGCGCGCGAGACTCTCGCACTGATGGATCGCGTACTGGTGCCCGACTCGCCGCTGCACGACCATGCGTCGCGGCTTGCCGAAGAACTGGCCGAGGCCGCGCGCTCGATCCGCGCGCTGGTGGACATGCTGCAGCGCGACCCGCAATCGATTCTGTTCGGCAAGAAGGCTGCGCCTGGGGGGAGTAAGTGATGCACAAGGACGTTATCGCCGCCTTTACGCTCACGCTTGCCGTAGCGCTCGCAACGGGTTGCTCCAGCGCGCCGCCGATGCGTTACTACGTCGTTACGTCCCTCGAAGGGACGGCGGCGGCTGCCTCCTCGCCCGGTCCCGGCGTGGTGGTCGCGGGCGTGCGCCTGCCCCAGTACCTGGAGCGACCGCAGCTGGTCACGCGCAGCGGCGATAACCAACTTCAGGTGGAGGAGTTCCACCAGTGGGGCGGGAACCTGGCCAAGGACCTGACGCGCGTGCTGGCCGAGAACCTTTCGCGGTTGCTGCGCAGCGACGCGGTGGTTGCGGCGCCGCACACGCAGCGCCTGCGGCCGGACTACCGCGTCGAGGTCGATGTGTTGCGTTTCGAGCGCGCGGGCGACGCGCGCGTTTACCTGACGGCCAAGTGGTGGCTGTTGCGCGGCGCTGACGGCGCGCAGCTCGCCGGTCCGACGACCACGCTGACGAGCGAGCCGCTGCCCGCCGCGCCGACTTTCGACCCCACCGTGGCGGCGATGAGCCGCGCCTATGGCGAGCTCGCGCGCGCCATCGCGCAGGTGATCGCGCAGCAGCCGAAGGCGGTGCCATGAGTGCTGTGCGCGCACGCTGGGCGGCCGCGGCGCTGGTGGCGCTCGCAGCGGTATGCGCGCCGGCCCACGGCGCGCCCGACGGCGCCGGCATCGTGGACCGGGCCCTCGCGCACCGGTCCAAGGCCTGCTGCATCTATCAGGAGCTGACCATGATTCTGTCCGATGCCGCGGGTGAACGCGGCTTGCGCAGGATCCGCTGGTACGAGCGTCGCGAGCCCGATGGCGGCAGCCGGCTGTTGCTGGTGTTCGTCGCCCCGGCCGACGTGCGCGGCGCGGCAGTGCTGTTGACGCGCGACGCGCCCGGTGCCGCGCGCGGCGAGATCTACCTGCCGGCGCTTGGCAGGCCGCTTGGCCTTGTCGCCGGCGCCGCGGGCGCGATGCCGCTGGTCGGCAGCGATTTCAATCTCGCCGATCTGCTGGGTGAGGCGCCGCGCAACTTTGTCTACGCGCGCGAAGCCGATGCAGAGATCGACCGCAGCATGCACTACGTGGTGCGCGCGGCGCCGGCCGACGCGGCGGCGCAGCGTGCCGGCGGCGGCCTGCGGCGCTACTACATTCGCAAGGGCGACTATTTTCTCGTGCGCATCGACTTCCATGACGCATACGGCCTCCTGGCGAGGCGCCAGAGCTTCCGCGATCCGAAGCAGGTCGAACCCGGCGTCTGGGAGGCCGGCATGGTGCTGATGGAGGATTTCGGCGAGCGGCACCGCACGCTGATCAAGGTCGAGCGCCGCGTGTTCTCGCCCGAGTACGTTCCGCCCGAGATTTTTTCGCGGCAGTGGCTGCTCGAGCAGCGTTACCTGCTGGTCGGCGGCGACTCGCCGTTCGGACCGCAAGGCGCCCGGCGAGATGCTGAATAAAGTGTTCCTGGCGGGCGTCGAGCACCGCTTCGCGACAATCGTGTGCCTGCTCGCGCTGAGCGTGTTGGCGGCGCTCGGCGTGCCCAAGGTGCGAATCGACACCGGCTTCGACCGGTTGATCTCGGACGATAACGCGGACCGGCAGACCTACCTGCGGGTGACGCGCGAGTTCGGCTCGGACAACCGCACGTTCGTCTATGTACGCGATGCCGCGCTGTGGACGCCCGAAAAACTGGCGGCGTTCGAGCGGCTGCACCGCGCGCTGGTGGCGTTGCCCGTCGTTGAGCGCGTCGATGACCTGTTCACGCAGCGCAGCCTGCGCAGCGTCGACGGCAGCGTGGCCGCCGGCCCGCTGCTGGCCGGCGTGCCGGCGGATGCCGAGGCGGGCGCGCGTGCGCGGCTCGCCGCGCTTGGCGATCCGCTGGCATTGCGCAATCTGATCTCGGCCGACGGCAATGCGGTGGCGCTGACGGTCTCGCTGCGCGAGCGTGCGGGTACGGGAGCGGACCATGCCGCCTATCACGCCATCGAACAGGCGCTGGCGAGCGAGCGCGGGGCGCTCGGCACGGTGTTCCAGGTCGGCCCGCCGCGCATCAGCGTCGAGCTCGAGCGCAGCCTGATGCACGACCTGAAGGTGCTGCTCCCGGTCTCCGCGGCGCTGCTTTTTCTGACCGTGCTCGCGATTTTTCGCAGCCTGATCGCGGCCGTGGTGCCGCTGCTGATCGCCGGGCTCAGCCTGCTCTGGACGCTCGGCATGCTGGGCCATGCCGGCGTACCGCTCAGCATCCTGAGCGCGATGCTGCCCTCGCTGGTGGTGGCAATCGGGGCGACTCAGAGCCTGCACATAATGGACGGCTACTTCAAGGGGCTGGCCGCTTCGGAGGACGGGCGGCGGGCCAGCGCCGCGCGCTTCATGGTGGCGCACCTGGGCGTGCCGGCCATCCTCACCGTGCTGACCACCGCCATCGGCTTCGCCAGCAACGCCTTCACCGGTATCGCGCTGATCCGGGACTTCGCGTTCGCCGCCACCTTCGCCATCCTGGCCAACGGCGCCGTGTCGCTGCTGCTGGTGCCGATGCTGCTGTCGCTCATCGGCCCGCAGCGCAAGCGGCGCCAGCGCGGCGAAGGCGAGAACAACCCGGTGGCCGGCATCGCATTGCAGGCGCTCGGCCTGCTGCGCCGGCGCGAGATTTTCTACGTGATCGCGATCGCGGCTGTGCTGGTCGCGATATTCACCTACCAGGCGGCGCGGCTCTACGTGACCAATGATCCGCTGACCTACTTCCGCGCGGATCGCGCACTGGTGCAGGATGCGAGGCGCATCCAGCAGGATCTGGCGGGGGTGAAGGTTTTCTACATAACCATCGAGGCCAACAGCGAGCGCGCATTCCAGGACCCGCCAAACCTGCAGAAGCTGGTGGAAATCCAGGCCTTCGTCGCCAAGCAGGGCATCTTCGACCGCAGCCAGTCGCTCGCCGACCAGCTTTCGCTCGTCAACCGCGAGCTGAACGGCGGCCGGCCCGACGCCTTTCGCGTACCGGCGACGCGCAAGCTGGTGGCGCAAAGCCTGCTGTTCTTCCAGCGGCGGGACATCGAACCCTACGTCAGCCAGGATTTCCGGCGCGCCAACATCGTGGTGCGCCACGACGTCAAGGAATCGACGACGCTGAACCACCATGTCGAGGAACTGCGCCAGGTGGTGCGCCACATCGCCGGGCCCGACATGGCCAGCGCAGTGACGGGCGAAAATCTGATGGTCAATGCCGCGGCCGACCGCCTGCTCAGGGGCCAGATCGAGGCGATCGCCATCCTGCTGACGGTGATCTTCCTGGTGATGTCGCTGATGTTCACCTCGCTCAAGGGCGGATTGATCGCGCTGGTGCCGAGCGTGGCGCCGATCGCGCTGATGCTTGGCGTAATGGCGCTGCTCGACATCCCGCTGAACGCCGGCACGGCGATGGTGGCGGTCATCGCCATCGGCATCGCGATCGACGGCACCATCCACCTCTTCTCGCGCTACAACGCGCTGTGCCGAAAGACGTCGAACTACGACCAGGCCATTCTCGAGACCGTGAAGGAGGAGGCCAAGCCGGTGGTTGCGACCAGCCTCGCGCTGGCGCTCGGCTTCGGCGTGCTGCTGCTGTCGGACTTCATCATCGTGGCACAGTTCGGCGCGCTCGCGGCCTGCACCATGCTGTTTTCGATCTTTGCCAACTTGCTGGTCACGCCGATGGTGATGTCGCGCATCCGGCTGGTCGGCCTGTACGAGATTCTCGCCATGTCGGTGCAGCGCGAGGTGCTTGACAACAGCCCGCTGTTTCATGGCATGACGTCCTACCAGGTGCGCAAGGCGATCCTGATCTCCGAGCTGAATGAGGTCGCCGCGGGAACGCGGCTCATCGAGCAGGGCACGATGGGCAGCAGCATGTACCTGGTGGTGAGCGGCGAGCTGGAAGTGGTGCGTCGCGACGGCGGCGTCGAGCGCAGGCTGGCGCTGCTCAAGCCCGGGGACGTGCTCGGCGAGATCGGCTTCATCCGCGCCACGCGCCGCACCGCCGACGTGCGCACGCTGGGCCCGGTTTCGGTGCTGCGCTTCGACCGCGACAAGCTGGAGAATGACCTGCGCTTTTTCCCCAACATCGTCGGTAGGCTGAACTTCAACATCAGCTGCATTCTCGGCCAGCGGCTTGCCGACATGGTCGAATCCCGCGCACCCGCGCAGCCTGAGCGCCCTGGCGAGTAGCGTTTGCGCCAGCGGATCTCGTCGATCTGCGCTAAGCTTTTCCCATGTCCGGCAACAGCTTCGGCACGCTTTACTGCGTCACCTCGTTCGGCGAATCGCACGGGCCGGCGTACGGCGGCGTGGTGGACGGCTGCCCGCCGGGGATGGCGCTCACGGTGGCCGACCTGCAGAAGGAACTGGATCGCCGCAAACCCGGCAGCTCGCGGCATGTGACGCAGCGCCGTGAGAGCGACACGGTGGAGATCCTTTCCGGTATTTTTGAGGGCAAGACCACCGGCACCGCGATCGGCTTCCTGATCCGCAACGAGGACCAGCGCTCGAAGGACTATTCCGCGATCGCAGAGAAATTCCGCCCCGGGCACGCGGACTACACCTACTGGCAGAAATACGGCATCCGCGATCCGCGCGGCGGCGGGCGCGCCTCGGCCAGGGAAACGGTCATACGCGTGGCGGCTGGTGCGATCGCGAAGAAATGGTTGCAGGAGAGATACGGCGTACGGATCCGCGGGTACTTGGCCCAGCTTGGTCCCTTGGAAATTAAATTCAAAGCCTGGCAAGACGTGCAAGCGAATCCGTTCTTCGCGCCAGACAATTCAAGAATAGAAGAGCTTGAGAAATTCATGGACCAGTTGCGCGAGAGCGGCGATTCCTGCGGCGCGCGCGTCAACGTCATCGCCGAGAAAGTGCCGGTCGGCTGGGGTGAGCCGGTGTACGGCAGGCTGGATGCCGACATTGCCGGGGCGATGATGTCGATCAACGCGGTCAAGGGCGTGGAAATCGGCGCCGGTTTCTCTTCGATAACGCAAAAAGGCAGCGAGCACGGCGACGAGATGACGCCGGCGGGCTTCCTGTCGAATAACAACGGCGGCGTGCTGGGCGGCATCTCGACGGGGCAGGACGTGATGGTCTCGATTGCGCTCAAGCCCACCTCCAGCATCCGGCTGCCGCGGCGCACGATCGACGCCCAGGGCAGGGCGGCGACGGTCGCGACAACCGGCCGCCATGACCCCTGCGTCGGCATCCGGGCGACACCGATCGCGGAGGGCATGCTTGCCTGCGTCCTGATGGACCATGCCCTGCGCCATCGCGCTCAGTGCGGCGATGTCACGCCGCCGACGAAACCGATTTAGGAACGCGCTGGCGCGTTAGGGATAGGAAAACCGAACGGAATCAATTACAGTGTCATTCCAAACCTCCCCACGAGAGGTAACAAGATGAGCACCAAAGGGCAGCTGCTACAAGACCCGTTCCTGAATGCGCTCCGCAAGGAGCATGTGCCGGTTTCGATTTACCTGGTGAATGGCATAAAGCTTCAGGGCCAGATCGACTCCTTCGACCAGTACGTGGTGTTACTGAAAAATTCGGTGACCCAGATGGTCTACAAGCATGCGATCTCCACTGTCGTACCCTCACGGCCGGTCAACCTGAACGTTGAGCCGGACGCGGGCGTCTAGGCTCGTTTGCTCGACACCCTCGCCGTAACAACAGTTCGCAGGGCCCCCGACGCTGCCGCTGCCGTGCTTGTCTGTCTGGACTTCGGCGACGACGGCTACGAAGACGGCATCGCGGAAATCACCCGCCTTGCGGAGAGCGCGGGCGCGAAGCGCAACAAGGTAGTGCAGGGCAGGCGCCAGCGGCCCGATGCCAGGCTCTATGCCGGCAGCGGCAAGGTGGAGGAGATCGGCCTTGCCGCGGATGCGCTGAACGCGGCGACGGTGATCTTCAACCACACTCTTTCGCCGGGCCAGCAGCGCAACCTGGAAAAGGAGCTCGGCCGCACAGTGCTCGACCGCACCGAGCTGATCCTGCGCATTTTCTCGCAGCGCGCCAAGACCAACGAAGGCAAGCTGCAGGTGGAACTGGCGCAGCTGGAACATCTCTCGACGCGCCTGGTGCGCGGCTGGACCCACCTCGAGCGCCAGCGGGGCGGCCTGGGCAAGACCGGCGGGCCGGGCGAGAAGCAGATCGAACTCGACCGGCGCTATATCGAGAGGCGCGTCGGGGTATTGAAGGAAAAGTTGAATGAATTGCAAAAACAAAGCGTGATCCGGCGGCGGGCGCGTGCCCGGCGCGAGGTGTTCTCGGTCTCCCTGGTGGGTTACACCAATGCGGGCAAGTCCACGCTGTTCAATGCACTGACGCGCCCGAGCGCGGGTGCTTACGTCGCGGACAAGCTCTTTGCCACGCTCGACACCACCGCGCGCAAGATCTGGGCCGATGGCGCGGGGCAGGTGGTGCTCGCCGATACGGTCGGCTTCATCCGCGACCTGCCCCACGGGCTGGTCGCGGCGTTCCGCGCGACGCTCGAGGAGACGGTACGCGCCGACCTGCTGTTGCACGTGGTGGACGCCGCCGCGCCGGCGCGCGCCCGGGAAGTCGAGGACGTCAACAAGGTTTTGGCAGAGATTGACGCGGCCGCCATCCCGCAGCTTGCGGTCTGGAACAAGATCGACATCGCAGGTGAAAAACGCGCTCTCCAGCCCGCGGTGGAACGCGATGAGTATGGTAGGATTTCACGCGTTCTCGTAAGCGCGCGCACCGGTGCCGGGCTTGCCGGATTGCGCGGTGCGATCGCCGAAGCGGCTCAGCTGGGCAAACCGGCGGGCCATACTCAAAATCCATCTCCAGAACTGAGCATTTAATGTCGCTGAACGATCCAAACTGGGGGCGCGGGGGCGGAAATCGCGGGCCTGGCGGAGGCAACCAGGGCCCGCCCGACCTCGATGCGCTCTGGCGCAGCTTCAACCGCAAGCTGAACGACCTGTTCGGCGGCCGGCTCGGCGACAAGCGGCCCGGCGCCGAGCCGCCGTCGCGCATGCCTTCCGGCGCGCAATTCGGCGGCGGCGCGGGCATCATTATCGCGATCATCGTCGCCATCTGGCTGGCGAGCGGCATCTACATCGTGGTCGAGGGGCAGCGCGGCGTGGTGCTGACCTTCGGCCAGTATTCCGCGCAGACCAGCTCGGGCCTTAACTGGCGCGCGCCCTGGCCGTTCCAGTCGCACGAGATCGTCAATCTCGCGCAGGTGCGCAGCGTCGAGGTCGGATATCGCAATACGATCAAGACCAAGGTCGCCAAGGAATCGCTCATGCTGACCGACGACGAGAACATCGTCGACGTGCAGATCGCGGTCCAGTACCTGGTGCGGGACGCCAAGGACTACCTGTTCAACAACCGCCGGCCCGACGACAGCGTGCTGCAGGCCGCGGAAACCGCGCTGCGCGAGGTGGTGGGCAAAAGCAAGATGGATGCGGTGCTCAACCAGGGCCAGAAGATCGCCGACGATTCGACGCCGCTGATGCAGGCGATCCTCGACCGCTACAAGACCGGCATCCAGGTCAGCAAGGTCAACATGCAGAACGCGCAGCCCCCGGAGCAGGTGCAGAACGCGTTCGACGACGTGCAGAAGGCGGGCCAGGACCGCGAACGCCAGAAGAACGAGGGCGAGGCCTACTTCAATGACGTGGTGCCCAAGGCGCGCGGCGTGGCGCAGCGCCTGCTGCTCGAGTCCGAGGGTTACCGCTCGCGCGTGATCGCGACGGCGGAGGGCGATGCGTCCCGCTTCAAGCAGGTGCTCACGGAGTATGCCAAGGCGCCGGCGGTGACGCGCGAGCGTATCTACATCGACACCATGCAGCAGGTCTACACCTCGACATCGAAAGTCATGCTGGATGCCAAGGGCAGCGGCAATCTCCTCTACCTGCCGCTGGACAAGCTCATGCAGCAGGTGGCGTTGCCGGTGATCGACCAGTCGGGCGTGGCGCGCCAGCTGCCGGCGGCGCCCGAGCAGGCGCCGGCGGCGCCCGAGACGGCGCCGCGCTCGCGCGAAGCGCTGCGCGAGCGCGGCAGGGGGGAGCGATGATGCGCTACCTGGTGCCCGCGTTCGCGGGCTTGATCGCCCTCTTCGCGCTCGGCAGTTCCATGGTGTTCATCGTGGACCAGCGCCAGAACGCGATGGTGTTCCAGTTCGGCGAGCTGAAGGACGTGATCACCAAGCCGGGCTTGAATTTCAAGCTGCCGCTGGTGCAGAACGTGCGCTACATCGACACGCGCATCCTCACCATGGACGATCCGGACCCGCAGTCCTTCATCACCTCCGAGAACAAGCCGGTGCTGGTGGATACGTTCGTGAAATGGCGCATCTCGGATGCGCGCGAGTTCTACATCGCGGTCGGCGACGAACGCGGCGCGGCGAGCCGCATCAGCCAGACCGTGAACGGCCTGCTGCGCGAGGAGTTCGGCAAGCGCACCGTGCATGAGGTGGTGTCGGGCGAGCGCGAAGAGGTGATGAGCAAGGTGCGCGAGCGCGTGGAGTTGGATGCGAAGAAGATCGGCGTCTCCATCGTGGACGTGCGCCTGAAGCGCGTCGATCTGCCGCAGGGCGTCAGTGCCGACGTCTACCGCCGCATGGAATCGGAGAGGAAGCGCGCGGCTTCCGAACTGCGCTCGACCGGTTCGGCCGAAGCCGAGCGCATCCGGGCGGATGCCGAGAAGCAGCGCGAGGTGATCCTGGCCGATGCCTACCGCGACGCGCAGAAGATCAAGGGCGAGGGCGACGCGAAAGCGGCGACCATCTACGCCCAGGCCTTCCAGCAGAATCCGGAGTTCTATTCCTTCTACCGCTCGATGGAAGCCTACAAGTTGAGTTTCCGCGGCAAATCGGATGTCATGGTGATCGAGCCGAATTCCGACTTCTTCCGCTACCTGAGGGATTCCGCCGGCAGGCCGGGCGGAAAGAAATGAAGGATTCCGCCGGGAAAGCTGGCGGCAGGAAATGATGCGCGATGGCCACCACGCTTCTGATGGCGCTCGCCCTGATGCTGGTGATCGAGGGACTGCTTCCATTCCTCGCGCCTAAGCTCTGGCGCGAGACCTTCCTGCGCCTGATGCAGCTCTCCGACGGGCAGATCCGCTTCTTCGGCCTGACGTCGATGATCGTCGGTTTGATACTTCTTCTTGTTTCAAAGTATTAAAACATTTCCATGCGCTGGTTACTGCCCGAACACATCGAGGACATCCTGCCCGCGGAGGCGATGCGCATCGAGCTTCTGCGTCGCGGCATTCTGGATTTGTTTTTTGACAAAAAATATGAACTGGTCATGCCGCCGCTGGTCGAGTTCACCGACTCGCTGCTGACCGGCACCGGGCATGACCTGGACCTGCGCACCTTCAAGCTGGTGGACCAGTTGTCGGGCCGGATGATGGGCGTGCGCGCCGACATCACGCCGCAGGTGGCGCGTATCGATGCCCACCTGCTGAACCGCAAGGGCGTGACGCGCCTGTGCTATTGCGGCAGCGTGCTGCATGCGCGTCCGGCGAGCCCCGCGGCGACCCGCGAACCGATCCAGATCGGCGCCGAGATCTACGGCCATGCCGGAATCGGCAGCGACCTGGAGATCCAGGGCCTGCTGTGCCAGGCGCTCGCGGCGGCGGGCGTCAAGGGCGCGCGCATGGATGTCGGGCACGTCGCGGTGTTCCGCTCGCTGGTGCAGGCGGCGCGGCTCGGCCATGATTTGGAAGTCGAGCTGTTCGAGGCCCTGCAAAAGAAGGATGTCCCGGCCCTCAAGGCTTTGACAAGGAGACTGGACGCGAAAACGCGGGCCGCGCTGCTCCTGTTGCCCGAACTCTATGGCGCAGCCGATGTACTGGATCTCGCGGAGAAGAGGCTGCCGCAACTACCGGAACTCAAAAAAGCGCTCGTGACCCTGCGGGCACTGGCGAAGGCCTGCCCGATCCCGGTGAGTTTCGATCTCGCCGAATTGCGCGGCTACCACTACCATTCGGGCGTGGTGTTCGACGCCTACTGCGACGGTGTCGCCGGCGCCGTGGCCAGGGGCGGGCGCTACGACGAGGTCGGCAAGGCCTTTGGCCGGCTGCGCCCGGCCACAGGTTTTTCGATTGAATTGAGAAGCATCGCTTCCGTTGCATACCGGAAAAAGGCAAAGAGAAAGTGAAAGCCAGTGCGCGCAACGTTGTGGTCATCGGCACCCAGTGGGGCGACGAGGGCAAGGGCAAGATCGTCGATTGGCTGACCGACCGCGCGCAGGGCGTGGTGCGCTTCCAGGGCGGCCATAACGCCGGCCACACGCTGGTGATCGGCGGCAAGAAGACCGTGCTGCACCTGATCCCCTCGGGCATCCTGCGCGGTAGCGTCAACTGCTACATCGGCAACGGCGTGGTGCTTTCGCCGCAAGCGTTGCTGGCGGAAATTGACGAGCTCGAAGCAGAAGGCGTCCGGGGCGTGGTGGCGCGGCTGTGCGTGTCGGAAGCCTGCCCGCTGATCCTGCCCTACCACGCCGCGCTCGACCAGGCGCGCGAGCACTCGAAGGGCGCGCAAAAAATCGGTACCACAGGGCGGGGCATCGGCCCCGCCTACGAGGACAAAGTGGCGCGCCGCGCGATCCGCCTGCAGGATCTGCTCAAACCGGAGCGCTTCGCCGAGAAATTGAAGGAACTGCTCGAATACCACAACTTCGTCCTGAAGAACTGGCATCACCAGCCGGAAATCGATTTCCGCAAAACGCTCGATGAAACCCTGGCGCTGGCGCCGCGCCTGGTGCCGCTGGTCGCCGATGTGCCGCGGGCGCTGTACCACGCGAACAAGGCGGGGAAGAACCTGCTGTTCGAAGGCGCGCAGGGCGCGCTGCTCGACATCGACCATGGCTCCTATCCGTTCGTAACATCGTCCAATTGCGTCGCCGGGGCGGCGGCGGCCGGCGCCGGCATCGGACCGATGCATCTTCACTACGTGCTCGGCATTACCAAGGCCTACAGCACGCGCGTGGGCGAGGGCCCGTTCCCGACCGAGCTGTCGGACGACGTCGGCGAGCGCCTGCGCCAGCGCGGCCAGGAGTTCGGCGCCACCACCGGGCGGCCGCGGCGCACCGGCTGGTTCGACGCGGCGGCGTTGAAGCGCTCGATCCAGCTGAACGGCGTTTCGGGCCTGTGCATCACCAAGCTGGACGTGCTCGATGGCGCCGAGTCGCTCAAGATCTGCGTCGGCTACGACATGGAAGGCAAGCTGAGCGACATCCTGCCGGTGGGCGCCGAGGAACTGGCGCTATGCGTGCCGGTGTACGAGGAAATGCCCGGCTGGCGCGAGAGCACCGTCGGGGTGAAGGCGCACGACGGGCTGCCGAAGGCGGCGCGCGATTACCTCAAGCGCATCGAATCTCTTTGCGGTGTGCCGATCGACATGATTTCCACCGGCGCGGAGCGCGACCAAACCATCGTCCTGCGGCATCCCTTCGACGCCGCCTAGCTACGGCGCGAGGTCGATCCGTTCCACGGCGCCTGACAGCGTGGCGTCGCCGATCGACAGAAACAGGTGGCGGTCAGTGACCGAGAGGTCGATCTTCATGCGGCGCTCCAGGAGCCGCACCAGTCCCGCAATGAGATCGCGGTCGATGGCGTAGAGCTCCAGTGCCTCCGAGCGGTGGATCCGTTCGCCAGCAAGCTGGCGCTGAATCTGCGCCGGATCCTTGTGCGTGTAGAGCGCGACGCGGGGCGCCGCCTTGCCGGCCTTGTGCAGGCGCGCCGCATCGGGTGCGCCGATGTCGATCCAGACCCTGAGCGCGCCGGTCATGTCGCGTACCGAGAGCGCAGGTTCGTCGGGGTTGGAGATGCCGCGCGAGAAGCCGATGCCTTCGGCGAATTCCAGGCAGTACGCCAATACCCGGGTGAGAAGATGCTCTTCGGTCTCCGAGGGGTGACGCGCCACCTTCAGCGCCAGCGCCTCGTAGACGCCGCGGTCGACGTCGGAGAGCTGAATGGAGAAGTTGTAGATCGTCGCGCTGAGCGCCAAAGGAAGACCCGGGGAAATCCAGATACGCGACGCTCGAATGGATTAAACTACTGGTGCCGAGGAAGGGACTCGAACCCCCACAGTGTTGCCACCGCATGGACCTGAACCATGTGCGTCTACCAATTCCGCCACCTCGGCAAGGGGGCGGATTTTAGAGTCCCGGTCCATCCATGTCAAAAAAGAAACGCGAAAAGCCCACCCGCCAGCGCACACTGGTTCCCGCGCCGGTTGCGGCGCAGGTTGCTGACACCTGCGGCGAGGAAATCCTCGGCGCCCTCGAGCGCGCCGGCGCGCCGCTTACGCTGGCCGAGCTCAGGGCGGGCCTGTCCATCCAGGGACGCGGTGGAGAACTGCGGCGAACAGCGTTCAACGACGCGCTAGGTGCGCTGGAACGCACCGGGCGCGTGGTGAAGAACCGCGCCGGCAGTTTCCTCGCCGCCAAGCGCATCGATGTGATCGCCGGGCGCATCGAAGGCCATCGCGACGGACACGGTTTTCTGGTTCCCGATGACGGCAGCGCGCAGGTGTTCCTGCCGGCGCCCGAGATGCGCCAGTTAATGCACGGCGACCGCGCTTCGGTGCGCATCTCGGGCCAGGACCCGCGCGGCCGGCCGGCGGGCAGCATCGTGGAAGTGCTGGAACGCTCCAACCGCCGCATTGTCGGCCGGCTGCACAAGGAGCACGGCGTGCTGTTTCTCGTGCCCGAGGACCGGCGCATCACGCTGGACATCCTGATCCCGCCGGCCGACGCCGGCAGCGCCAAGCCCGGCCAGGTGGCCACGGTCGAGCTGATCGCGCAGCCCTCCAAGCACGCCCAACCCATCGGCCGCGTCGCCGAGGTGCTCGGCAACTACACCGATCCGGGCATGGAAATCGAGATTGCGCTTCGCAAGTTCGACCTGCCGAACGAGTTTTCGAAGAAATCGCTCGCCGCGGCGCGCGCGATGCCGGAAGAAGTGCGTGCCGACGATCTGAAAGATCGCCGGGACCTGCGCGACGTGCCTTTCGTCACCATCGACGGTGAGACCGCGAAGGACTTTGACGATGCCGTGCACGCTTTGCGCGACGGCAAGGGTTTCCGATTGAGGGTGGCCATTGCGGACGTAAGCCACTACGTTCGCCCGGGCGATGCGCTCGACGTGGATGCGCGCGAGCGCGGCACCTCGGTCTACTTCCCGCGTCGCGTGATCCCGATGCTGCCGGAGAAACTCTCCAACGGGCTGTGCTCGCTCAATCCGAACGTGGACCGGCTGGCGATGGTCTGCGACATGGCGATCGCGGCCGACGGCGAGGTGACGCGCTACGAGTTCTACGCGGCGGTGTTCCGCTCGCGCGCCCGGTTGACGTACACGGGGGTTTGGGACTCTCTTTCCCGTGGAACTTCCAATACAGAACTGAAGACGCTTTATGACGTTTACAAAGCGTTGGCCCAGGAGAGAAGCCGCCGCGGGGCGATCGACTTCGAGACGGTCGAGACGAAAATGGTGTTCGACGACAAGGGCAAGATCCTGCGCATCGTGCCCGAGCCGCGCAATGAGGCGCACCGCCTGATCGAGGAGTGCATGCTGGCGGCGAACGTCTGCGCCGGGGATTTCCTCTCCAGCCGCAAGCACCCCGTGCTCTACCGGGTGCACGACGTGCCCGCGCCCGAGAAGATCACGGCGCTGCGCGACTTCCTCGCCGAGATCGGCCTCGCGCTGCCCGGCGGGGAAAAACCCGCGCCGAAGGACTACGCGCAGATCCTCGAGAAGATAAAGTCCAGGCCGGATTTCCTCCTGCTGCAGACCATCCTCCTGCGCTCGCTCAAGCAGGCGGTCTATACGCCGGAGAACGTGGGCCATTTCGGACTCGCCTTCGATGCTTACGTGCATTTCACCTCGCCGATCCGGCGCTACCCCGACCTGCTCGTGCATCGCGCGATAAAGGCATTGCTGGCGAACCAGAAGTATTCCGGCCTTGATTGGGACGAGGTCGGCCGCCACTGCTCGGAGACCGAGCGCCGCGCCGACGACGCGAGCCGTGACGTCGAAAACTGGCTCAAGTGCTATTACATGCAGGACCACGTCGGCGGCATCTATGAGGGCCGGGTGACCGGCGTCACCTCGTTCGGCCTGTTCGTGATGCTGGACGACTATTTCGTCGATGGTCTGGTGCATATCTCGGAACTCGGGCGCGATTACTTCCGCTTTGAGCCCACGCGCCACATGCTGCTGGGGGAGCGGACGGGCAAGCGCTACCGGCTCGCCGACCGGTTGAAGGTAAAGCTGGTGCGCGTCGATCTGGAGACCCGCAAGATCGACCTGGTTCCCGCGGACGGGCAGCGCAAGTGAGCCTCCAGCCCGAACGCGTCATCTTCGGTTTCCACACCGTGCTCGCGCGCCTGCGGGCCGATCCGAAGTCGGTGCTCGAGGTGTTCCTGGATGAATCGCGCAAGGACGCACGCGCCAAGGACTTCGCCGCCGCGGTCGAGCGCGCCGGCGCGCGCCTGATGCGCGTATCTCCCACGCGCCTCGACGGCATGGCCGGCGGCGGCCGGCACCAGGGCGTCGCCGCGCGCGTCGAGGTGAATACGCAGAAACAGACGCTGGAAGAACTGCTCGAGAGCCTCAAGACCCCGCCGCTGCTGCTGGTGCTCGATGGCATCACCGATCCGCACAACCTCGGCGCCTGCCTGCGCGTCGCCAATGCCGCCGGCGCCAACGCGGTGATCGCCCCCAAGGACCACGCCGCGGGCATCAATGCGACGGTCTCCAAGGTTGCGAGCGGCGCCGCTGAGGTGACGCCGTATTTCATGGTCACCAATCTCGCGCGCACCTTAGCCGACCTGAAAGACAGAAATATTTGGGTGGTTGGTTCCGACGCCGCGGCTAAGGATGATTTATTTTCTGTAAAAGAGTTACCCAGTTCCATCGCCTGGGTCCTGGGCGCCGAAGGGACCGGCATGCGCCGGCTGACGCGCGAGAGCTGCGACCTGCTGGTGCGCGTGCCGATGCGCGGACAGGTGGAAAGCCTGAACGTCTCGGTGGCCGCCGGGATCTGCCTCTTTGAGTCGGTGCGGCGGGGAAAAATGCTTTATTGACAAAGCTCCAAATTCGTCGAAAATGGAGCATATGAAAACCATCCCTCGGATCATCGAGCCCCGGCTGCGCCGGGCGCTGGCGCGGCAGAAGTCGGTGCTGCTGCTCGGGCCGCGCCAGACCGGCAAGACGACATTGGTCGAGGCGCTGCAGCCCGACCTGCTGTTGAACTTTCTCCGGCCGGAGGTGCGGCAGCGTTATGAGAGGTCGCCCCAACTGCTCGGCGCGGAAGTCGAGGCGCTGGCCGAACGCGCGCGCGAACGCAAGCCGCTGGTGGTCCTCGACGAAGCGCAGCGCGTGCCCGAGTTGATGAATTCGGTCCAGGACCTGGTTGACCGGCGGCTGGCCCGCTTTGTTCTCACGGGGTCTTCGGCGCGCAAGCTGCGGCGGGGCTCGGGCGTCAACCTGCTGCCGGGCCGCCTGCTGCCATTGCGCCTCGACCCGTTATCGCTGGCTGAGCGCATCCCGCCCACGCTGGAGCAGGCACTGCTGTACGGCAGCCTGCCAGGGATCGCCTTGGCCGGGAACGACGCGGCGCGTGAGGAGGATTTGCGGGCGTACACGACGCTGTACCTGGAGGAAGAAGTGCGGGCCGAGGCGCTGGTGCGCAACCTGGGGAGGTTCTCGCGTTTCCTGCAACTGGCCGCGCTCGAAGCCGGCAACATCAGCCACTTCCGCGGCATCGCCCAGGAACTCGGCGTGCCCCACACCACGGTGTCCGGCTACTATGAAATCCTGGAGGACTGCCTGATCGCCGAGCGCATCGAGGCCTTGTCCGAGAGCCGCACGCGCAAGAAACTCACCAAGTCGCCCCGCTACCTCTTCTTCGATCTCGGCGTGCGCCGGGCGGCCGCCGATGAAGGCCGCCGCCTGCCCCCGCGCGTGCTCGGCGCATTGTTCGAGCAGTTCGTCGGACTGGAACTGCTGCGTGCGACCCGAGAGGCCGCCGCCCCCCTGAAGCTGCGCTTCTGGCGCGATCCGGACGGGCCGGAAGTGGATTGGATCGTGGTGGGCGACGAGCGCTGGCTGCCGGTGGAAGTGAAATGGAGCGAAGCACCGGCCGAACGGGATACGCGACATCTGCAAACGTTCCTGCGCGAGTATCCGAAAGCGCGCGAAGGCTTCGTCGTCTGCCGCACGCCCCGACGCTTCAAGATTACCCCCAAAATCACCGCGGTTCCCTGGCAGGAGATTCACAGCCTTGTGGAACTTAGCCTTGCGTAAGTCCTAGAAACTACTTACAATTCGCCCCTTTCGCGTCCCCAGACGCTCATTCCTTGCCACACCGCCTACGCATCGCGGGTGGCTTACCCATAAGGAGAATCACCGAATGCGGCATTACGAAATCTGTTTCATCGTCCATCCGGACCAGAGCGAGCAGGTGCCCGCGATGGTCGAGCGCTACAAGGGCATGGTCACCGCGCGCAACGGCAAGGTGCACCGGCTGGAAGACTGGGGCCGCCGCCAGCTGGCCTATCCCCTCGCCAAGGTTCACAAGGCGCACTACGTCCTGATGAACATCGAATGCGACAACGAGACCATCGCTGAATTCGAGCACTCGTTCCGCTTCAACGACGCGGTGCTGCGCCATCTGACCGTGAAGATGACCAAGGCGGTCGTCGATCCTTCTCCGATGATGAAGGAGGAGAAGTCCAGGTCGATGATGGAGCGGGCCGGCGAATCCAGGCCCGATGACGTTCCTGCTTCGGCTCCGGCGCCCGCCGCGGCCGCGGCGCCCGCAGTTACGCCTCCGTCGCCTTGATCGAAACCGCGAACCGCGCAGTTAACCGACTCGAGATCTCGGGCGTGCTCACCGAATTGCAATCGCTGCGTTATACGCCGGCCGGCGTTCCGGTCGTCGAATTCCGGCTCGCGCACGAATCGGAGCGCGCCGAAGCCGGCGCCCGCCGCAAGGTGCACGCGGAGATCGACGCGGTCGCGTTCGAAGCCCAGGCCAGACTCGTGGCAGCCGGCCCGATGGGCCGCCTGCTGAAGGCCGAAGGATTTTTGTGTGCAAGGAACCGGCGCTCGAAGAAGCCGGTGCTGCACGTCACGAACATAGAATTCATGGAAGGAAACTGAAATGCCTCCACCGAAGCGCGGTAAAGGAAAGTTCAAGGGCAAGGGCAAGGACAAAAAGGACCGGGGACAGCGTGCCCTCTTCCGGCGCCGCAAGTTCTGCCGCTTCACCGCCGAGAAGATCGAATGGGTCGATTACAAGGCCATCGACATCCTCAAGGACTTCATCAACGAGAACGGCCGGATCATTCCGGCGCGCATCACCGGTACTTCCGCCGGTTACCAGCGCCAGTTGTCGGTTGCGGTCAAGCGCGCGCGCTTCCTCGCGCTGATGCCGTTCACCGATCTGCACTGAGGGCCAGCCACATGCAAGTGATCCTGATGGAAAAGCTGGCGAACCTCGGCAACCTGGGCGACGTCGTCAAGGTGAAGGACGGTTACGCGAGGAACTACCTCATTCCCCAAGGCAAGGCGAAGCGTGCCACCGAAGAGAACCTGAAGGTCTTCGAGGCGCGCCGCGCCGAGCTGGAAAAGGCGCAGTCCGCGGCCCTCGCGCAGGCGCAGGAGCGGGGCGCGAAGCTGGACGGCCTGGTGCTGAAGATCACGCAGAAGGCGGGCGTGGACGGCAAGCTGTTCGGCTCGGTCACCAACCACGACATCGTGGATGCGCTCAAGGCGCAGGGCCACGAAGTCGAGCGTGCGCAGGTGCGCATGCCCACCGGCGCGCTGAAACAGGCTGGCGAGTACGCGCTTCAAATCGCGTTGCACACGGATGTTGTTGTCACCATTACGGTATCGGTGATCGGCGAAGCCTGAAAAATTCGGGCTTGAATTTGTTCTAGAATGGTCTGACCACCATGGCCCAACCTCAAGCGCGCCGCAACGAACCACCGGACCCCCAGCTGCTCGCGCTCAAGGTTCCGCCGCACTCGGTGGAAGCCGAGCAGTCGCTGCTGGGCGGGCTGCTGCTCGACAACCAGGCATTCGACAAGATCGCCGACCTGGTCACGGCCGACGATTTCTACCGCGATGATCACCGGCGCATCTTCCGCCACGTCTCGAAGCTGATCGAGCACGCCAAGCCGGCGGACGTGGTCACCATCGCCGAGTCGATCGAGGCGAGCGAAGACAAGGACCGCACCGGCGGCCCGGCCTACCTCGGCTCGCTGGCGCAGAACACCCCCAGCGCGCTGAATATCCGGCGCTATGCCGAGCTGGTGCGCGAACGCTCGGTCCAGCGCCGGCTGATCACGGTCGCCACGGAGATCGCCGAATCCGCGCTGGCGCCTTCGGGCAAGGAGATCGGCCAGTTGCTGGACGAGGCGGAGTCCCGGATCCTCGAGGTGGGCGAGAAGGGGCAGCGCGGCACTCAGGGCTTCGAGCTGATCCAGCCGGTGCTGGCGCGCGTGTTCAAGCGCATCGACCACCTGTACCGCCAGGAAAACAAGTCTGACGTCACGGGCCTGCCGACCGGCTTCGCCGACCTCGACGAGCGGACCGCCGGCCTGCAGGAAGGCGACCTGGTGATCGTTGCCGGCCGCCCGTCCATGGGCAAGACGGCCTTCGCGCTGAATATTGCCGAACACGTCGGCGTGGAGAACGGCGTCCCGGTGGCGATCTTCAGCATGGAGATGGGCGCCACGCAGCTCGCGATGCGCATGCTCGGCTCGATCGCCCGCGTGGACCAGCACAAGATGCGCACCGGGCGCCTGAACGATGAAGAGTGGAGCAGGCTGTCCACGGCGATGGGCAAGCTGCACGACGCGCCGATTTTCATCGACGAGACAGGCGCGCTGAACGCGCTCGAATTGCGCTCGCGCGCGCGGCGGATACACCGCCAGTGCGGCAAGCTCGGCCTGGTGATGGTGGACTACCTGCAATTGATGTCGGCCTCGAGCTCCGGCGAGAACCGCGCCACCGAGATTTCGGAGATTTCGCGCTCGCTCAAAGCGCTCGCCAAGGAACTGGGGGCGCCGGTGGTGGCCCTGTCGCAGCTCAACCGGGCGCTGGAGGCGCGCCCCGACAAGCGGCCGATGATGTCGGACCTGCGCGAATCGGGCGCCATCGAGCAGGACGCGGACTTGATCCTCTTCATCTACCGCGACGAGGTTTACTTCCCGGAAAAGCCCGAATCCAAGGGCACCGCCGAAGTCATCATCGCCAAGCAGCGCAACGGGCCGATCGGCAAGGTAAATATGACCTTCCTCGGCGAGCATACGAGATTCGAGGACCGTGCGAGGGAGGGATCATGGCAGAGCCGCTAATTGCGCAGAAATCGCCTTACGCCGTCGAGCTTGCGCCGGGCGACTACTGGTGGTGCGCCTGCGGCCAGTCCAAGAGCCAGCCGTTCTGCGACGGCTCGCACAAGGGCGGCGAATTCACGCCGCTGAAATTCACCAATGCCGAAGCGCAGAAGGTCTGGCTGTGCGGCTGCAAGCGCAGCGCGGGCAAGCCGTTTTGCGACGGCTCACATAAAAAGCTGACTTAAGTTACTTTTTGGTCGCGCTCCAGCGGCCTTCGGCGCCGTTGTCCGAGCGGAACGAGCCTTCCATCTTGCCGCCCGTGACGCGGCCCGTGTAGTCGCGCTTCACGCCGTTGTTGTCCACCCAGGCGAAGCTGATGCCGAAGCCGCGCAGGCGCGCGTCGCGCAGGCCGCCCTGGGTGTGGCCGAGGCCGACGGTGCCCTCGATCTTCTGGAATTTCTGCTCGAATGCGAGTTCGGTTCTCTCGCCGCCGGCTTCGAGGGTCCAGCCGCCGTTCACGTTCGCCGGCACCACCCAGAAGTAGGCGCGGCGCCCGTCCATGCTGGAGATTTCGTCGGCTTCCCAGTCTTCCATGGTGAAGGAGTGCGACGCCACGCGGGTGCCCGGGCGCATCGCCAGGAGCGTCGGCCGCAGCTTCATGTTCAGGCCCGGCAGCAGGTACATGGTGACCACCGTCGCCTGGCTGAAGTCGGCGGCGAAGATGTCGCCAGGGATGATGCGCGCGCGACCCGCCACGCCGGCCTTCTCAACGTTGCCTTGCGCGTGCTTCGCCATCGCCACGTCGTACTCGATACCCACCGAACGGGCGCCGAATTTCTTCGCCGCGGCGATCGCGATCTTGCCGTCACCCGCGCCCAGGTCGTAGACGAGGTCGTTCGAGGTCACTTGCGCCATGCGCAGCATCCGGTCCACCACCTCATCCGGCGTCGGCACCCAGATCACGTCCTTGCCGGCTTGGCCGACCTGCGGTTCGTAGGGCTTCTGCGCCGCAGCCGGGAACGCAAGCGCGAGCGTTGAGACAAACACCAGGAAAAATCGAACCATATCTAAAACTCCCCGTCGGAAAAAAAGCGGCAAAGCGTAGCAGAATTTAGAGCGTTTCGGCGGCGAAGTCCGCGAGACGGGAGCGCTCGCCTCGCGCCAGCGTGACGTGTCCCGCGTGCGCCCAGCCCTTCATGCGGTCCACCACGAACGAGAGGCCCGAACTGCCCTCGGTCAGGTAGGGCGTGTCGATCTGCGCGATGTTGCCCATGCAAACCACCTTGGTGCCGGGGCCGGCGCGCGTGATCAGCGTTTTCATCTGCTTGGGCGTCAGGTTCTGCGCCTCGTCGATGATCAGCCACTTGTTGAGGAAGGTGCGGCCGCGCATGAAATTGAGCGACTTGATCTTGATGCGCGAGCGCACCAGGTCGCGTGTCGCCGCGCGGCCCCAGTCGCCGCCCGATTCGTCCGAGACGTTCAGCACATCCAGGTTGTCCTCCAGCGCGCCCATCCAGGGCTGCATTTTTTCCTCCTCGGTGCCCGGCAGGAAGCCGATGTCCTCGCCGATCGGCACCGTCACCCGGGTCATGATGATCTCGGAGTAGCGCTTCTCGTCCAGCACCTGCGTGAGACCGGCGGCGAGCGTGAGCAGCGTCTTGCCGGTGCCCGCCTGGCCCAGCAGGGTGACGAAATCGATATCCGGATTCATCAGCAGGTTGAGGGCGAAATTCTGCTCGCGGTTGCGCGCGGTGACGCCCCAGACCGAATTCTTGGCGTGGGAATACTCACGCAGCGTTTCGATCACCGCGACGCGCCCGGATTTTTCCTTCACCAGCGCGTGCAGCGGCCGCTCGCCCGATTCGTCGTAGACGAAGCCGTTCAGGTAGAGCTGCGGCACCAGCGGTCCGCGCACCCGGTAGTAGGTGTGGCCGTCCTTTTTCCAGGACTCCATGTCGCGGCCGTGCGCCTCCCAGAAATTCGCCGCCAGCTTGTGCACGCCGGTGTAGAGGAGGTCCGTATCCTCCAGCACCTTGTCGTTGGTGTAGTCCTCCGTGGCGAGGCCCAGCGCCCTCGCCTTGATGCGCATGTTGATGTCCTTGGATACCAGGATCACGCCGCGCGCCGGATCCTTCTTCTGCAGGTGCCGCACCACCGAGAGGATCTGGTTGTCGGTCTTGCCGGCCGGCAGCGTGGCGGGCAGGTCGCCGTTGATCGCCTCGGTCTGCAGGAACAGGCGCCCGCCGGCGAAGGGGCCGCCCGTGCCGGAAGAATTCGGGGCGCGGATTGCCAGGCCGGCGGCGATGTCGCCGCCCTTGGCCGAGACAATCTCGTCGAGGAAGCGGCTCGCCTGGCGCGCATTGCGCGCCACGTCGGAGAGGCCCTTCTTGTTGCTGTCGAGTTCCTCGAGCGTGCCCATCGGCAGATAGAGGTCGTGTTCCTCGAAACGGAACAGGCTGGCCGGATCGTGCATCAGCACGTTGGTGTCGAGCACGAAAAGCTTCTTGACCTTGGTTTTGCGGGGACTGCGGGATTTCTTCGACATGGCGTCGCGGGAGGGAGAGTCTTCTACGCCGGCCTGCTCGACATCATAGGGTTTTAACAAAGTTCAATACCTCCTCAACGTGGCCGGGAACCTTGACCCCGCGCCATTCGTGCGCGATTACCCCCTCGCCGTTCAGGACGAAGGTGCTGCGCTCGATGCCGCGGACCTTTTTGCCGTACATGTTCTTCATCTTCATGACGCCGAACAGTGCGCAGACCTTCTCGTCCACGTCCGACAGCAATTCGAAGGGGAATTTCATCTTCGCCTTGAAGGCCTCGTGCGATTTCAGCGAATCGCGCGACACGCCTGCCACCTTCGCACCCGCTTTGGCGAACTCCTTGTGGCGGTCGCGGAAGTCCGCACCCTCGAGCGTGCAGCCCGGGGTGTTGTCCTTGGGGTAGAAGTAGACGACCAGTGTCTTGCCTCGCTGGTCAGAGAGCCTGAAGGTGCCGCCGCCGGTCGCGGGCAGGGAGAAATCCTTGACCGCTTTACCGGGCATGCCGTGG
>CAMDRF010000007.1 GCA_945906765.1 Nitrosovibrio sp. Nv4
CGCTGCTGCGGTCCGCCGCCGGTGCCGAGGAACGCAAAGTATCGGCGCTCCCCGTCGCCGATCTCGGCGAGCGTCGTGCGCGGCGAAACCATCGCCGCGAGCGGCGTGGCGACCGAGTGCGCATGCGAGGGCTCCATGCGCACCGCACCGGAAGCGAGCAGTTCTTCGGCCTCGCGCTCGCTGGCCGCCCATTTTTCGTGCAGGCAGGACAGCACCGCGGCGTTTCGCATCGGCGGCGGCAGGTGCGCGGGGTCCAGGAGGGCCGGCCCCGCATGCAGCAGGATGCGGCCCTCCAGGCGGAGCGCCGAGGCGGCATCCCGCACTGCAATCCACTGGGGGCGGACTGCGGAAATGCGGGCCATCGGGGCTCGAATCTCATCTTCCGAATCTCCTGTAGCAATTGTGTCGGTCTCACTTCGTACCCCCTTCGGGGCACTATGAGAACCGGACAGATGTCGTGCTACAGAACCGGACAGATCATGAACTCGCAATACGCCAAGCAACAGGCGCCTGGCAAGACCCTCGTCCGCTATTACCATGTGCATGTGCATGTTTGAATTGAAGGAAGCCTGATATGAAGACCGAACGCCTCGTTATCCTGGTCACACCCGAGCAGAAGCGCGCGCTCGCGCATCGCGCGAAGGCGCTGGACCTTTCGGTCGCCGAACTGGTGCGGCGCTCGGCCGAGGGCCTCAGGCCCGGCGCCGACGAACAGGTACTCTCGGCCCTTGCAGATGAGCTGCAACGCTCGGTCAAGGAAAGCGGGGCGGCGCTGCGCGCG
Source organism: Nitrosovibrio sp. Nv4 (assembly GCA_945906765.1). Classification (GTDB taxonomy): domain Bacteria; phylum Pseudomonadota; class Gammaproteobacteria; order Burkholderiales; family SG8-39; genus RBG-16-66-20. Next base: position 782 of record CAMDRF010000007.1, read on the forward strand.
GCTCTGGCCGAGACGCAAGTGACTCTTGCCCAGCTCGGCAAGGGTCGCAGGGAACGGAAGGCCGCCTGATGGCCGCGTTCGACCAGATTGTCGACGGCGCCAAGGAAGTGCTGCGGATGAGCGGAGAGATCAAGCGGCTCGCCGACGCCGTGCGCGAACTCGGTACGGAAGTGCGGGACATCGACCGGCGCCTGGTACGGATCGAAACCATGGCAGAGCTTGCGCAGTCGGCGCGGATCTCGAAGCGGCTGCCGCCGAAAACCTGAAACAGGACTCAAAGAAGCTTGGAATGGACACTTCGGCCATTGCGATGGAAGTGCCTTTTGCCGAAGACGTTGCCGAGATTCTCAAGCTCCCGATCGAAGAGCGAATTCGGCTCGTCGAGTTGATCTGGGAGAGCATTGCGGCGAATCCTTCAGCGGTGCTGCTGAGTGATGCGCGTCGCGCCGGACTAGGGGAGGAGTTTCTTGCTGCAGTCGAAGCGTCGTTCGACGCCATCTCAACGTACTTCATACCGCAAGCGATCCAAGATCCTGGCCCCGCCCGCGCAACCAGGCTCGCTGACTCAGGCTGCTGAAGGAGCGCGGCGCGAGGTTGCGATGACCGGCCGGCCTGCCGCCCGGGCGGTCAACCCGGGCCGGTGGATCGTCGTTGAAGGATGCATGCGCGAAGCGATAAGCGCTGTCAGGAAGAAGGCGCCTTGGCGCGCACGACTCAATAAGTTGCAATCTGTTTGACGCACTACCGCACTACACTAGCATACGAAACGAATCGTAGCCGCCAGGAAAAAATCGATGGCCTGCTGGAAGAGTTTGCGGAAATGAAGCACCGCATCACGGTGGAGGCCTACCATCGCATGGGAGAGGCCGGGGTGCTCGCGCCTGACGCGCGGACCGAGCTGATCGAAGGAGAGATTCTCGACAAGGCGCCCATCGGAAGCCGGCACGCGAGCGTGGTCAATCGGCTGACCAGCCTGTTTGTCCCGGCGGACGGGCGATCGTGCAGGTTCAAGGGCCGGTGCGCCTGGGCGATCTTTCCGAGCCCGAGCCGGACCTCGCTTTGCTGAAACCGCGCGCGGACTACTACCGCGATGCGCTGCCGGACGCGGCGGACGTGTTTCTCATCGTCGAGGTCGCCGACTCGACCCAGCGCCTGGACCGGCGGGTGAAGGTCCCGCTCTACGCGCGCCATGGCATCCCGGAAGTCTGAGTGATCGATCTGGAGAACGCGCTGGTGCATTTCCACCGCAGGCCGGTTGGTGGCGCGTATGCCGACGTTTCCGCTGCCGAGCGCCCGGCCGTGACGCCAGTCGCAGCGCTGCCGGGCGTTGCAATCGATCTCTCCGGCACGCTTTGACGCTTCCGTTCACTCGCCACGGCAAGCGCGTCGCGGTCATCGTTTCGGCGCGCGAGTTCGACCGGCGCCAACAGCTTCCCTAACCGGGCGTCGTTGCGTCCAGCTGCTCTATCCGGTTCCGCATCCACACCAACAGCGCCAGCCCCGGCAGCGCAATCAAAAAGCTGAAGAAGAAAAACGGCTGCCAGCCGAAACCGGCGACCAGGTAGCCGGCCACCGGGCCGACGTAGACGCGGCCGACCGCGGACAGCGCGCTGAGCAGCGCGTACTGCGTCGCGGAGAAACGCCGGTCGCAGAGCGCCATGAGGAGCGCGACGTAGGCGGCGGTGCCCATGCCGCCGCAGAGATTTTCCAGACCGATGACCGTCACCATCAGCGCGTAGCTCTTGCCGCTGGCGGCGAGCAGCATAAAGCCCAGGTTGGTGACCGCCTGCAGCAGCCCGAAGACAAGCAGCGCGCGGTACAGGCGCATCTTCGCCATCAGCGCGCCGCCGGCGAGCGCGCCGAAGATGGTGGCGGCGAGGCCGAAACCCTTGTTGATCGCGCCGACCTCGGTCAGCGAGAAGCCCGGGCCGCGCAGGAGGAAAGTGGTGGTGAGGTTGCCCGCGAAGGCGTCGCCGAGTTTGTAGAGGACGACCAGGAGCAGCAGCGCGACAGCGCCTTGGCGCGTGAAGAACTCCGCGAACGGCTTCACCACCGCATCCTCCAGCGTCTTCGGCGCGCCGTCCTTGGTTTCTGGCTCGACCACGAACCAGGTCGCGATCATGCCGACGCCCATCAGAGCGGCCATCAGCCAGTAGGTCGCCTGCCAGCCGAGCCACTGGTCGGCGAGAATCAACGCGCCGGCGCCCGAGATCAGCATCGCGATCCGGTAGCCGAGCACCGACACCGCCGCGCCGGCGCCGCGCTCGTCGCGCTCCAGCCAGTCGGTGCGCAGCGCGTCGAACACGATGTCCTGCGAGGCGGACAGGAACGCCACGGTGAGCGCGGCGCCGCCCAGCAACCATGCCGAATCCGCGGGCGTGAGCGTGCCCATGAATACAATCGCCGCCGCGAGCAGAACTTGCGTGACGAGCAGCCAGCCCCGGCGCCGCCCGAGGAAGGGCGGCACGTAGCGGTCCATGAACGGCGCCCAGAGGAATTTGTAGGTGTAGGGCTGGCCGACGAGCGCGAACCAGCCGATGGCGACGATGTCGACGTTTTCGGTGGCCAGCCAGGCCTGCAGGGTGCCCGCGGTAAGCGCGAGCGGCAGGCCGGAGGCAAAGCCCAGCAGCAGCAGCAGCCCGATTTTGCGGCTGCGGAACGCTGCGGCGTAGTCTGCGAGCGCCATCGGGGCGCCATCTTACCCGCCCCGTGAACGAGCACCGCGTACACGAGCACCGCGTACCGTGCACCGCGTACCGTGCACCGCGTACCGTTGCCATCCGGATCAAAAACCGGTAGCCTGCCGCTCCCCTCAAGTACCGTCAGGAAGTCCGAATATGAACACCCAAACCGCGAGTACCCATGTTTCCAAAGAGAAGCTGGTCGCCGACCTGAAAGTGGTGGTAGCCGATGCCGAGGAACTGCTGCGCGCCACCGCCTCGCAGGCAGGCGAGAAGGTTTCCGCCGCGCGCGAACGCATTCAGGCCTCGCTCGCCACGGCCAAGGTGAAGCTTACCGACGCCTAGCGTGCGCTGCTGGAAAAGTCCAAGCTGGCCGCCAAGGCGGCCGACGAATACGTGCGCGAGAACCCGTGGCAGGCGGTCGGCGTTGCCGCCGTTGCCGGCCTGGTGCTCGGCGTTCTCATCAGCCGCCGCTGATCCGTCGCCCGTCCAGCCACGGGCGACCGGAAATCTTTCATGCCCGGCCCGGTCAGGGAATTCGCGCGCACGCTGCTGTCATTCGTCCTGCTGACACGCACGCGGCTCGCCGCCACCGAGCTCGAGGAGCAGGGCGTCCGCCTGATCGAGATCCTGATCTGGCTCGCCACGGTGTTGTTCTTCCTCGGTATCCCGATCGTGTTCGCCGCAGTGCTGGTGGTGCTCGTGTTCTGGGACTCCAACCGCCTGCTCGCGGCGGGACTGCTTGCCGCGCTGTTCGTCTCTTTCGGCACTGGCGCAGCGCTGATTGCCCGCCGGCGCCTGCGCGAGCGCCCGAAACTCCTTGCCGCGACGCTTGCCGAACTCGAGCGCGACCGGGACACGCTGGGCCAGCCCTGATGCGCGAACGCCTTCTTGCCCTTGCGGAACGCCGGGCGCGCCTGGTGGCGCACGCGCAAGCCGAGCGCGTGACGATCAACGCGCTGCTCGCGCCCGCGGACGCGCCGGCCTCCCTTGCAACCTCCCTGTTCCGGATCGCGCGCAACATCGGGGAACAGGCCCGGCACCACCCGCTTGGCGTCGTTGCCGGGGTGGCGCTGCTCGTTGCCCTGAGGCCGAAGCGCGCCATCACGTGGCTTTCGCGGGGCTGGTCGTTGTGGCGCCTCTATCGCGGCGCCCGCGGCTGGTGGCTGCGGTTTGAAACCGCTGGCGCGCCGAAGCAGGCGTCGTGAGAGGGCTCGCTCCGGTAAAACGCGCGTTCGAGCTCGCCGAGCGCGAGCGCAAGTTCCTGCTCGCCGAAATATCCCAGATCCGGGGACTGATGCCGATCCTGATGCGACGGCGCAACAAGCAGCAGTGGACGCCGGAGGAACTGGCCGAGATCCGCGCCCACCTCAGGCGCATCTCGAAACTCTCGCCCTATCTCGTGATTATCGTGATGCCGGGCGGATTCGCCGTGCTGCCGATACTGGCCTGGTGGCTCGATCGCCGCCGCAACCGCAACCGCGACGGCGACGGCGCAGCGCCCAAGTCAGCCTAGTGTAGGAGGGGGTAACGGGGAAACCTCGGTTCCCCTGTTCATAGCGTCCAGCGGTAGTCGATGATCAGCGGCGCGTGGTCGCTGAAACGCTGCTTCAGGTAGATCGACTCGCGCTGTGCGGTCGCCGCCACGCCAGGCGTGGCAATCTGGTAGTCGATGCGCCAACCGACGTTATTGGCCCAGGCCTGGCCGCGGTTTGACCACCAGGTGTACTGGTCCGGCTTGGCGTTCAGGCGCCGGAACACGTCCACGAAACCCACTTCGTCGAACACCTTCGTCAGCCAGTCGCGCTCCTCGGGCAGGAAGCCGGAGTTCTTCTGGTTGGAACGCCAGTTCTTCAGGTCGATCTGCTGGTGTGCTATGTTCCAGTCGCCGCACAGGATGATGTCACCGTCCCCCGCCTTCAGCTTCTTCAGATGGGCAAGAAACGCCTTCAGAAAGCGGAACTTTGATGCCTGGCGGTGCGGGCCGGAGGAACCGGAGGGCAGGTAAAGCGAGATCACCGACAGCTTGCCGAATCGGGCATCGAGAAACCGTCCCTCGGCGTCGAACTCGCGCACCCCGAATCCCCTGATCACGGCATCCGGCTTGCGGCGACTGTAGAGCGCGACGCCTGCATAGCCTTTCTTTTCGGCGCAGTGGAAAAACCCGCTGTACCCCCGGGGCGCGAGCAGCGCCACGTCGAGATCCGCTTCGTGCGCCTTCACCTCCTGCAGGCAGACGACGTCGGCTTTCTGTGCGGCGAGCCAGGGGTAGAGGCCCTTCCTCGCCGCCGACCGGATACCGTTGAGGTTAAGGGTAATGACCCTCAAAACGGGCTTCTACCCGCTGGGAAAGCTGGCTACCCCGCCATGGGCGGCGGACCACTCGGCCGGGGCGTTGAGGAACTTCTCGACTTCGTCGATCTGCTTCGCGCCAAGGTAATTACCCTGCTTGACCACGCGCAGCACGTCCCACCAAGTGGCGAGGTGGTGCAAGCGCACGCCGAGCTCGCTCATCACTTTCTTCGATTCGGGAAAAATGTCGTAGTAGAAATTGACGAACACGTGATCGACCACCGCGCCCGCTTCGCGCAGCGCCCTGCAGAAATTTATCTTCGAGCGCCCGTCGGTGGTGAGGTCCTCCACCAGCAGGGTCCTTGCCCCATCGCGGATGTCGCCTTCGATCTGGGCGTTGCGGCCGAATCCCTTGGGCTTCTTGCGGATGTACTGCATCGGCAGGCCAAAGCGGTCGGCAATCCAGGCCGCGTACGGGATACCCGCGGTTTCGCCGCCCGCGATGACGTCGAACTGCTCGAAGCCGGCGTCTCGCGACAGCGTCGCGGCGGCAAAGTCCACCAGCTGAGTGCGAATGCGCGGATAAAAGATGAGCTTGCGGCAGTCGATGTAAACCGGGCTCGCCCAGCCGGAGGTGAAGATAAACGGCTTGTCCTCGGAGAACAGCACCGCCTTCACCTCGAGCAGCATCCTAGCGGTGGTATCGGCGATGAAGGCTGGGTCTGCGGAATGCATGGCGTGGGCTGAAGTGGCGCGGCGATTCTAGCAGGTCAACTCGGAGGGCCCCGGCGCGTTAGAATCCTTAGCAAATCCGCAACCGGGGGAATGAATGCTGCGCATCGCTCTTGTCTTCACCCTAGCCGCCCTGCCCATCGCCGCCGAGGCCCAGTCCTACCGCTGCACCGGCAAGGACGGCAAGAAATACTACGGGCAGAGCATTCCGCCCGCGTGCCTGGGAATGCCGGTCGAACAACTGAACGCGCAGGGCATGGTGAGCAAGCGTTTCGACGCCGCGGCCTCCGCCGCCGAGCGCGAGAAGAAGGCAGTAGACGAGGATGAAAGGAAGAAACGCGAGGCCGTCACCAAGGAGGAAGGACGGCGCAATCGCGCGCTGCTCGCCACCTATACCAGTGAGAAAGACATCGACGAGGCGCGCGGCCGCGCCCTGAAGGACAACGAGGCCGCATTCAAGGACATCGAGCAGCGCATCGCAGGGCTCAAGAAGCGCCAGGACGAACTGAAGAAGGAACTCGACTTCTTCCAGGGCAAGACCAAGCCCCCGGCCAAGCTGAACGACGACATCCGCAATTCGGACTTCGACATCAAGACCCAGGAAGACCTGATGGCCGCGAAGAAGAAGGGTGTGGCGCTGATCAATTCGCGCTACGACGAAGACAAAAAGCGTTACGGCGAACTGACCAGGGGCGCGTCGAAGTAGCCCGGCGCCTCAGGTTGCCTTCAGCTTGCGGCGCAGGATCTCGTTCACCTGCGCCGGGTTCGCTTTGCCCTGGCTGCGCTTCATCACCTGCCCGACCAGCGAGTTGAACGCCTTCTCCTTGCCCGAGCGGTAATCCTCCACCTGCTTCGCGTTCGCCGCCAGCACCTCGTCCACGATCTTCCCGATCGCGCCGGAGTCGCTGATCTGCTTCAGGCCGCGTTTTTCGATGATTTCATCGGGCGCGCCTTCACCGGCCAACATGGCGCTAAATACTTCTTTTGCGATCCGATGACTAATCGTATTGTCTAAGACTCGTGCGATGAGCACGGCCAATCTATCGGGCAGGATCTCCTCCACTGCAATTCCTAGGCGCCCCATTGCCGCGCCAATTTCCATCATTGCAAAATTAGCCGCCTGCACTCTTGCTATCGGATCGACATTGGCAGTGAGTTCCAATAGCTGTTTCCAGAAAGCGTCAAAGTGCTCTGCCCTAACTCTATCCAACGTAAGTACAAATGCCATTTCCATCGAAAAATGGTACTCATCAACGAAACGTTTTCGAACGCTTTCTGGTCCTTCGGGCAACTCACTCCCGATACGGTTGATTTCCTTCTCACTGATAACCAACGGCAATAGATCAGGATCCGGAAAGTATCGATAGTCCTGCGCGTCCTCCTTGGAACGCATTGCCCGCGTTTCACCAATTTCCGTATCGAATAGCCTTGTTTCCTGCTGAATCTTTCCGCCACTTTCCAGAACTTCTATCTGTCGACTTGCCTCGAAAACAATCGCTTGCTCCATAAATAAAAAGGAGTTTAGGTTCTTGATCTCGCAGCGCGTGCCAAGCTCATTCGATCCGACCTTCCGTACCGACACGTTTGCGTCACAGCGGAAAGAGCCTTCCTGCATGTTGCCGTCGCAGATGCCGATCCAGCGCACCAGCGAGTGCAGCGCGCGCGCATAGGCGACCGCCTCTTTCGCGCCGCGCATATCCGGCTCGGTGACGATCTCGAGCAGCGGCGTGCCGGCGCGGTTCAGGTCGATGCCGGTCATTCCCTGGAAGTCTTCGTGCAACGACTTGCCCGCATCTTCTTCGAGGTGGGCACGCGTCAGCCGTATCGTTTTCTCGCCTTCGGGCAGCACGATCTTTAGCGAACCGCCCTGCACCACCGGAATCTCGTACTGGCTGATCTGGTAGCCCTTGGGCAGGTCGGGGTAGAAATAATTCTTGCGCGCGAAGATCGATTTGCGGCTGATTTTCCCCCCGACCGCGATGCCCAGGCGCACCGCCAGCTCGACCGCCTGCGCGTTGAGCACCGGCAGCACGCCGGGCAGCGCGATGTCCACCGCGCAGGCCTGCGTGTTCGGCTCGGCGCCGAAAGCGGTCGACGCGCCGGAGAAAATCTTGCTGTGCGTCAGCAACTGCGCATGAGTCTCGATGCCGACGACAATTTCCCAGGCCACTGGCCTACCTCGATTGCGGCCGCAACAGCTGGCAGCTGCCCCTGCGATCTATCAGGACCGGCTCGAGGTAGCCCTGCGATCCGCACATCTGGCTGCAGCCTTCCGCCGCGACGCGCACGAATTCGCCCAGTTCGCGCATGGTGACGCTGCAGCGCCCGGCGGCGAAGCGCAGGCCGCCGTTGTAAGGGCGCTGCTCGAGCCCGGAGATATTGCAGGGGTGCTCGCCCGGCGACACCTTGGAGCGCCACTCGATGTTTTTCAGTTTGCCGCCCTCGATCGCGTAGGCGAGCGTGGCCAAGTAGCGGCCTTCGGAGGTCTCGCAACGAACCGCGGCGCTGTAGCCGTCCATCGGCGCGAAGCTTTCGCTGAACTCGAATTGCTCGCGCAGTTGTCCGCCCGGGCCGTAGCGAGCGCCTTTGAACACGCCGCCCGACCAGGCGCCTTGCAATGTAGCCGTTTCCGGCCGGCCATAGAGAATCGCCGAAATGCCCTCCCTGAGGAAAGTCACGCCGAGCTGTTTACTGCGCTCGCCCAGATTGCCGATCAGCTCGCGCGTCTCGGTCGCCTCCTGGGAAAAGGCCTGCTGCGTAAATGCCGCGAGTAACGACACCAGCCATTTCATAGCTGCGCCTCCTTCGGCGCGCGCAGGTGCCAGTCGGTCGCCTGCTGGTAGCGGTGGGCCGCGCCGAGCATTTTCGCTTCGGCGAAATAATTGCCCATGATCTGCAGGCCCACCGGCAGGCCCTTGGCGTCGAAGCCGCAGGGAATCGACAGGCCCGGCAGCCCGGCGAGCGGCGCCGGGATGGTGAAGATATCGTTCAGGTACATCTGCACCGGATCATCGGTCTTGGCGCCCAGCGCAAACGCGGTCGAGGGCGAGGTCGGGCCCATGATCAGGTCGCAGCGCGCGAAGGCCTCGGTAAAATCCTTCGCGATCAGGCGCCGCACTTTCTGCGCCTGCAGGTAGTAGGCATCGTAGTAGCCGTGCGACAGCACGTAGGTGCCGATCAGGATGCGCCGCTTGACCTCGGCGCCGAAGCCTTCCGCGCGCGTGCGGCGGTACATGTCGTTCAGATCGGTATATTCCTTCGCGCGGTGGCCATAGCGCACGCCGTCGAAGCGCGACAGGTTGCTTGAGGCTTCCGCCGGCGCGATCACGTAATAGACCGGCACCGCCAGCCCGGTGTTGGGCAGCGTGATTGCCACCGTCTTCGCGCCGTGTCCCTCGAACCAGCGCACCGCTTCGCTCACCCGGGCAAGCACGTCCGCATCCACGCCATCGGCGAAGTACTCCTTCGGCAAGCCGATGCGCAGGCCCTGCAAAGAGTCATTCAGGGATCGCGTGTAGTCCTCCGCGGGACGCTCCAGGCTGGTCGAGTCGCGCGCATCGAATCCCGCCATGGCGTTCATGAGCAGAGCCAGGTCCGCGGCGCTCTTGGCCAGCGGCCCGCCCTGGTCGAGCGACGAGGCGAAGGCAATCATGCCGTAGCGCGACACCACGCCGTAGGTCGGTTTGAGCCCCGAGACCCCACTCAGCGCCGCCGGCTGGCGGATCGAGCCCCCGGTATCGGTTCCGGTCGCCGCAGGAGCCATGCGGGCGGCCACCGCCGCTGCCGACCCTCCCGAGGAGCCCCCGGGCACCCTGTCGAGGTCCCAGGGGTTGCGCACGGGCCCGAAATGCGAGGTCTCGTTCGAAGAGCCCATCGCGAACTCGTCCATGTTGGTCTTGCCCAGGAGCACGGCGCCCGCGGCATTGAAGCGCTCGATTACATGGGCATCGTAAGGGCTCTTGAAGGTCGCCAGCATCTTCGAACCGCAGGTGGTGCGGATGCCCCTGGTGCAGAAGATATCCTTGTGGGCGACCGGAATGCCGGTGAGACGGCCCGCCCTGCCCCCGGAGCGTCGCTCGTCGGCGACACGTGCCTGCGCCAGGCTGCGCTCCTCGTCCACGGTGATGAAAGCGTTCAGCCGGCCGTTCAGCCCCTTGATCCGGTCGAGGAACAAGCGCGTCAGTTCGACCGAGGAGATTTTCCTCGCGGCGAGGGCGTCAGACAGCTCGGTAACGGTTGAATTGAGCACTTATTCGATGACCTTGGGCACCAGATACAGGCCCTGCTCCACCGCCGGCGCGAGCGCCTGGATCTCGGCGCGCAGGTCGGGTTCGGTCACCGCGTCGGCCCGCAGGCGCTGCTGCACCGCTTGCTGGGTATCCAGCGGGTGCGACATGGGTTCGATGCCGCGGGTGTCCACGGCCTGCAGTTGGTCGATCAGGCCCAGCACCTGGTTCAGCCGGTCGGTCACGGCGCGCGCCTCTTCCGGGCTGACGGCGATGCGGGCGAGAAGCGCGATGCGGTGGAGCTGGGCTGGGGTAAGGAACATGTAGGACTGCGCTTGCCGGAGGTCGCGGTAAGAGTATCATAGCTTCCTCTGGAATAATCAGCTCCGGGACGCAGCCTTAGCGCGGGAAGTTAAGGCAAATTACGGCAAATAACGGAGCACGGGAAAGGGTTGGCCACGAACATGTTTGGTTACTTGCGGAGCTACTTCTCCAACGATCTCGCGATCGATCTTGGAACCGCCAACACGCTGATTTACGTGCGCGGCAAAGGCATCGTGCTGGATGAGCCCTCGGTAGTCGCAATCCGCACAGACAGCGGACCGAACGCGAAGAAATCGATCCAGGCGGTAGGCAAGGACGCGAAGCTGATGCTTGGCAAGACGCCGGGCAACATCGTCGCGATCCGGCCGATGAAGGACGGCGTGATCGCCAACTTCACCGTCACCGAGCAGATGCTGAAGTATTTCATCAAGAAGGTTCACGACAATAAATTATTCTCGCCGAGCCCGCGCATCATCATCTGCGTGCCCTGCGGCTCGACGCAGGTCGAGCGGCGCGCGATCCGCGAATCCGCGACCGGCGCGGGCGCCGGGCAGGTGTTCCTGATCGAGGAGCCGATGGCGGCGGCAATCGGCGCGGACCTTCCGGTCGCCGAGGCGACCGGCTCGATGGTGGTGGACGTCGGCGGCGGCACTACCGAGGTGGGCGTGATCTCGCTCGGCGGCATGGTGTACTCGGGCTCGGTGCGCGTCGGCGGCGACAAGTTCGACGAAGCGATCATCAACTACATCCGCCGCAATTACGGCATGCTGATCGGCGAGACCACCGCCGAGAACGTGAAGAAAACCATCGGTTCCGCGTTCCCCGGCGCCGAGGTTCGCGAGATGGAAGTCAAGGGCCGCAACCTGGCCGAAGGCATCCCACGCAGTTTCACGATTTCCTCGAACGAAATCCTTGAAGCGCTCACCGAGCCGCTCAATCAGATCGTCAGCGCGGTGAAGAGCGCGCTGGAACAGACCCCGCCCGAGCTCGGCGCCGACATCGCCGAGAAGGGCATGGTGCTCACCGGCGGCGGCGCGCTGCTGCGCGACCTCGACCGTCTGCTGATGGAAGAAACCGGGCTGCCGGTGATCATCGCCGACGACCCGCTCACCTGCGTGGTACGCGGCTCGGGCAAGGCGCTCGAACAGATGGAGCACTTCGGGTCGATCTTCACGAATGAGTGAGTGACGGAGGCTGGCACCCCCCGCAGTTTCCCTCTTTAGGGATGGAGCACACTCCCCCGCCCTTTTTCAATCGCGGCCCTGCGCCGCTCGTCCGCCTGGCGTTTTTCGCCTCCCTTTCCCTGGCACTGCTGGTCCTGGACGCGCGTTTTCGCTATACCGAAGGCTTGAGGAGCGTCATCGCCGTCGCCGTCTATCCGCTGCAGACTCTCGCCACCGCGCCGGCGGCGCTCGCTGAGCGGTTCTCGGGCTACTTCGTCAGCCAGTCGCAGCTGCGCGAAGAAAACACCGAGCTGCGCGCGAAACTGCTGGCCAGCTCGCAGGGCGCGCAACGCTACGCAGCGGCACAAGCGGAAACCGGGCAATTGCGACGCCTGATCGGCGCCGCCGAGCGCCTGCCGCTCAACGCAACGCCTGCCGAGATCCTGTACAACGGCCGCGATCCGTATGCGCGCAAAGTGGTAATCGACAAGGGCAGCCAGAACGGCGTGAGCGCGGGCTCGCCGGTGGTGGACGAAAACGGCGTGGTTGGCCAAGTGACGCGGGCGCACGCGCTATCGTCGGAAGTCACGCTGCTCACTGACAAGGAGCAGGCGATCCCGGTGCAGGTGGTGCGCAACGGCCTGCGCGCGATCGCCTTCGGCGCCGGCTCGAGCGGCATGCTCGAGCTGCGTTTCATGGCGGCCAACGCCGAAATTCAGAACGGCGACAAGCTGGTCACCTCGGGCATCGACGGTACCTATCCGCCGGGCCTGCCGGTGGCCACCGTTGCGCGCATCGAGCGCGATGCCGCCTACGCGTTCGCGCGCATCGTGTGCCAGCCCGCGGCGGGCGTTGAAAGCGGCAGCTACGTGCTGGTGCTCGGCGCCGAGGCAAAGCGCAGCGCGTATCCCGAAGAGGCCGGCCCCGAGCCCGGGAAGCGCCTCGGAAAAATTCGCAAACCGCGCAGGAAGGACGCCGATGCTGCTCGGTAACCCGTCCCCGGCGCAGTCGATTCTCCTGCCAGTGCGGGCGGCAACAATCCTCGCCTCGCTCGCGCTGGCATTGCTGCTCAACTTCCTGCCGTGGAACAACGTCGCGCTGGTGCCCGATTTCGTGGCGCTGGTGCTCGCCTTCTGGTGCGTGCGGCAGCCACGGCTGGTCGGATTGGGCGCGGCATGGCTGATGGGCCTCCTGATCGACGTCGGCAACGGCGTATTGCTGGGACAGCACGCGCTCGCCTATTCGCTGCTCGCGTTCGCCGCCATCGCGTTGTCGCGCCGCATCCTGTGGTTCCCGCTCTGGAGCCAGGCGCTTCACGTTGCGGCGTTGCTGTTGTTCGCGCAAGGCGTCGCCGCGCTGGTGCGCCTCGCGGCCGGCGCCGAATTCCCGGGCTGGTCCATCGTCGTGGGACCACTGATCGGTGCCGTGCTCTGGCCGGTGGTGAGCCTGTTGCTGCTGCTACCGCAGCGCCTGCCGGTGAACGTGGATGAAACGAGAGCAATTTGAGGCTCGGAGAACTCAAGAACCACGAGCGCGAGCTGCATTTGTTCCAGCTGCGCATCGGTTTCGCCGGTTTTGCCGTGCTGGCGGCGTTCGCGCTGCTGTTCGCGCGCTTCATCCACCTGCAGGTGGTGCAGCACGATGCCTATGCATCCAAGGCCGAGGAAAACCGCATCTCCATCGTGCCGATCGCGCCCAACCGCGGGCTGATCCTGGACAGGAACGGCGTGGTGCTGGCGCGCAACTACTCGGCCTACACGCTGGAAATCTTCCCGGCCAAAGTGCGCGACCTCGAACGCACCATCCAGGAACTGGAGGAAGTGGTCGAAATCCAGGCCAAGGACCGCACTAGGTTCCGCAAGCTGTTCGCCGAAATCCGCAATGCCGAGAGCCTGCCGATCCGTACTCGCCTCACCGACGAGGAAGTGGCGCGCTTCGCCGCCAACCGCTACCGTTTCCCGGGCGTGGAGATCAAGGCGCGCCTGTTCCGCCAGTATCCGTTTGGCGAAGTCGCCTCGCACGTCATCGGCTACATCGGCCGCATCAACCAGAAAGACCAGGAGAAGCTCGCAGAGCTGGAGGTCGAGGCGAACTACCGCGGCACCGATTACATCGGCAAGTCGGGCCTGGAGGCGAGCTACCAGCAGGAGTTGCACGGCACCACCGGCTTCGAGCAGGTCGAGATCGACGCAGCCGGGCGTGGCATCCGCACCCTTGCGCGCACCAACGCCGAGGCCGGCAACAACGTCACGCTCACGCTCGACATCAAGCTGCAGGAGATCGCCGAAGCGGCGTTCGGCGAGCGCCGCGGCGCGCTGGTTGCGATCGAGCCCTCGAGCGGCAGCGTCCTCGCGTTCGTCTCCAAGCCCGGATTCGATCCGAACCTGTTCGTCGACGGCATCGACTCCGCAAGCTGGGCGGAGCTGAACAACTCTCCCGACCGGCCGCTCATCAACCGCGCCATCGCCGGCATCTACCCGCCAGGCTCGACCTTCAAGCCGTACATGGCGATGGCGGCGCTTGAACTGGGCAAGCGCACGCAGAAAAGCGCGATCAACGATCCGGGCTACTTCGAGTTCGGCGGCAGGCGTTTTCGCGACTCCAAGCCCGGCGGCCATGGCCATGTCGACCTGTACAAATCGATCGTCGTGTCCTCCGACACGTTCTACTACCAGCTCGCCAACGACATGGGCATCGACGCGATCGCCGATTTCATGGGCAAGTTCGGCTTTGGTGCGAAAAGCGGCATCGACCTGGAAGGCGAAGCGACCGGCGTTCTGCCCTCGCAGGAATGGAAGCAGAGGCGCTTCCGCCGCCCCGAGCAGCAGAAGTGGTATGCCGGCGAAACCATTTCCATCGGCATCGGCCAGGGCTACAACGCGTACACGCCGATCCAGCTCGCGGTGGCGCTGGCGACGCTGGCGGCGAACGGCGACATGTACCGGCCGCGCCTTGCGTCGCACATCGACAATCTGCGCACCGGCGAGCGGCGCCAGATAGAGCCCGCGCTGCTCAAGCGGATCCCTCTCAAGGCTGAAAATATCGAATTCGTGAAGCGCGCCATGGCGGGCGTGAACAAGGAAGGCACCGGCGCGCGATCCTTCGGCAGCGCGCAGTACACGAATGGCGGCAAGACCGGCACCGCGCAGGTGATCGGCATGAAGCAGAACGAGAAGTACGACGAAAGGAAAGTCGCCGAACGCCATCGCGACCATTCCCTGTTCATCGTCTTCGCGCCGCTCGAGAGTCCGAAGATCGCGCTGTTTGCGATCGTGGAAAACGGCGGCTTCGGTGCGCGCGCCGCCGCCCCGATCGCGCGCACGGTGCTCGATTACTACCTGCTTGGCAAGCTGCCCGAATCTTCAACTGCGGGGGACGCGACCGGTGCGCTGAAACCGGGCGCAGCGGCGCTCGAGGAAGAAGTGGAAAGCGACTGATGGCGCTCGAATCCGCCGAGTTCTCGCCGCGCCGCATTTTCCACCGCACGGCCGCGAGAATGGTGGCTGGCATCGACGGTCCGCTGTTCGCGCTCAGCCTCGCACTGGTGGCGCTGGGGCTCGCGACGCTGTTCTCGGCGAGCTACGAGAACCCCGGGCGTGTCAGCGCGCAGCTGACCCATCTGGCGCTGGCGATAACGGCAATGTGGCTGGTGGCGCAGATTCCACCCCAGACGCTGATGCGCTTCGCCGTGCCCGCTTACCTGTTCGGCGTCGCACTGCTGGTCGCGGTGGCGCTCGCCGGCGACGTGGTGAACGGCGCGCGGCGCTGGCTGCACGTCGGCGTGGCGCGCTTCCAGCCCTCCGAGATGATGAAGCTCGCGCTGCCGCTGATGCTGGCCTGGTACTTCCACAGGAACGAGGCGACGCTGCGCATGCGGGATTTCGCCGTCGCCGCGGTGCTGCTGGCGGTGCCGGTCCTGCTGATCGCGCGCCAGCCGGACCTCGGCACCGCGGTGCTGGTGGCCGCCGCCGGATGCTATGTCATCTTCTTTGCGGGCATCGGCTGGAAAGTGATCGCGGCGCTGGGCGTGCTGGGTCTGGCGAGCCTGTTTCCACTCTGGGGCATGCTGCACGACTACCAGCGGCGGCGCATCCTCACGCTGATCGACCCGACGCAGGATCCGCTGGGCGCGGGCTACCACATCATCCAGTCGACCATCGCGGTGGGATCCGGCGGCATCACCGGCAAAGGCTGGCTGCACGGTACGCAGACGCACCTGGAATTCATCCCGGAGCGGCACACCGATTTCATCTTCGCGGTGTACTCCGAGGAATTCGGCCTGATCGGCAACCTCATCCTGCTCACTCTTTACACGCTGCTGATCGCGCGCGGACTGATGATCGCGGCCAATGCCGCCACCTTCTTCGCGCGCCTGCTGGCGGCCACCATCACGCTCATGTTCTTCACCTACGCTTTCGTCAACATGGGCATGGTCTCGGGAATTCTTCCCGTGGTCGGCGTGCCGCTGCCGTTTATTTCCTACGGCGGCACGGCGTTGCTGACCCTGTTTATCGGCATCGGCATCCTGATGAGCGTCCACAGCCATCGCAGGCTGGTCCAGACCTGACCCGCAGCGCCCAATTTTGCGGGGCAGCATAAATTTGAAACATGCCACCGCATTGTGAAAAGGCCTGCGCCTAAACCACTGTAAATCCTTGTTTTAATGCCAATTCATGATATGGAATGGCAATGTTGCTGCGCGGCATCCTGAGCCGTATTCTCGTGTCAGTTCAACACCTTGCCCACGGAGAATGGATGAATCGCAAAGAGCAGGAAATCGCGCAACTAAAAAAAGACTGGTCCGAGAACCCGCGCTGGCGTGGGATACGGCGCGGCTACACAGCCGAAGACGTGGTTCGCCTGCGCGGCAGCGTGAAAATCGAGCACACGCTGGCGAAACTCGGCGCGGAAAAGCTGTGGAAAATGTGCAGCGAGAAGCCGTTCGTCAATTCCCTCGGCGCGCTCACGGGCAACCAGGCGATGCAGCAGGTAAAGGCCGGCGTTCCGGCGATTTACCTCTCGGGTTGGCAGGTGGCGGCCGACGCCAACGATTCTCTTTCGATGTATCCCGACCAGTCGCTCTACGCGACCACGTCGGTACCGACAGTAGTGAAGCGCATCAACAACGCGCTCATGCGCCAGGACCAGATCCAGACGATGGAAGGCAAAGGAGACATCGATTGGTACGCCCCGATCGTGGCAGATGCCGAGTCCGGCTTCGGTGGCGTGCTGAACGCTTTCGAGCTGATGAAGGCGATGATCGATGCGGGCGCCGCCGGCGTGCACTTCGAGGACCAGCTGGCGAGCGTGAAGAAGTGCGGCCACATGGGCGGCAAAGTGCTCGTTGCCACGCAGGAAGCGGTGCAAAAGCTGATCGCCGCCCGCCTCGCAGCCGACGTGATGGGAGTGCCGACGCTGCTGCTGGCGAGGACGGATGCGGAAGCCGCCGACATCGTCACCACCGACGTCGATGACAACGACAAGCCGTTTCTCACCGGCGAGCGCACCTCGGAAGGTTTCTACAAGACGAAGAAAGGTTTCGACCAAGCCCTCTCCCGCGGCATCGCGTATGCCGAATACGCGGACATGGTGTGGTGCGAGACAGGCACGCCGGATCTCGCCTTCGCGAAGAAATTCGCCGAGGGCGTGCGCAAGAAATACCCGGGCAAGATGCTGGCCTACAACTGCTCGCCGTCGTTCAACTGGAAGCGCAACCTGGATGACGCCTCCATCGCCAAGTTCCAGCGCGAGCTGGGCGCCATGGGCTACAAGTTCCAGTTCATCACGCTGGCCGGCTTCCACTCGCTCAACTACTCGATGTTCGAGCTTGCGTACGGCTACGCGCGCAACAACATGAGCGCGTTCGTGGAGCTGCAGGAGAAGGAGTTCGCCGCCGCGGAGAAGGGCTTCACCGCGGTCAAGCACCAGCGCGAAGTCGGCACCGGCTACTTCGACCAGATCACCCAGGTGGTCACCGCCGGCAAGGCCTCGACCACTGCGTTGCACGGCTCGACGGAAGACGAGCAGTTTTTCGACGGCAAGGAAAAAGTAAAGAAAGTCGCCTGACGCCGACGTGAACCAGCCGGCGAAGGTCCTGCCATTGCACGCGGCCCGCGCGACGCGGGCCGCGGAGGTGGCGCGTGCGATCCTCTCCGGCTTCGACAGGCACTACCGCCTGTTCCGGGAAGCCGCGCAGCAGGCGAAGCGGCATTTCGAGCGCGGCGAGTGGCCGCAGATCCGCAGCCTCACCCGAGCGCGCATGGAAATGTACGACCGGCGCGTCGAGGAGGCGGTACGCAGCATCGTCGACCGGTTTCCCGAAGCCGAGGTTGACGAGAAACTCTGGCCCGCGATCAAACTGGCCTTCATCCCGTTGCTGCACGAGCACCGCCAGCCCGAATGCGCCGAGACTTTTTACAACTCGGTGGCTTGCCAGGTACTGCACCGTCGCTACTACCGTAACGAATTCATCTTCTGGCGCCCGGCGGTCGCCACCGAGCACCTCGAGGGCGAAGAGCCGGCCTACCGCTCCTACTACCCGCTCCAGGGGGGGTTAAGAAAGAATCTTGAGAATATCCTGCGCAGCTTCGATCTCGTCGCACCATGGGAGAACCTGCAACGGGATCTGAGGAGCCTGGTCCATGCCTTGCGCGCGCATTTCCCGCGCCCCTCGCGCGCGCGGCCGAATCTGCAGATCCAGGTGCTGGGCTCGCTTTTCTTCCGCAACAAGGCCGCCTACATCGTCGGCCGGATCATGAACGGCCACCGCGAACTGCCGTTCGCGGTGCCGGTGCTGCGCAACGCGCGCGGCGAGCTGTACCTCGATGCGTTGCTGCTCGACAAGGAACAGCTGATCGTCCTGTTCTCTTTCGCACGCGCCTATTTCTTCGTCGACATGGAGGTACCGGCCGCCTACGTCTCGTTCCTGCGCATGCTGATGCCGGACAAGCCGCGCGCCGAGATGTACATGTCGGTGGGTCTCGCCAAGCAGGGCAAGACGCTGTTCTACCGCGACCTGCACTATCACCTGAAGCACTCCTCCGACAATTTCGTCCTGGCGCCGGGCATCCCGGGCATGGTGATGCTGGTCTTCATGCTGCCTTCGTTCCCCTACGTCTTCAAGATGATCCGCGACCACTTCGCGCCGCCCAAGGAGATGGACCGGCAGACGGTCAAGGACAAGTACCTGCTGGTGAAGCAGCACGACCGCGTTGGCAGGATGGCGGACACGCTCGAGTACTCGCTGGTGGCGCTGCCGCTGGAGCGCTTCTCCGCCGAAGTACTGGAGGAGCTCAAGGCCGAGGCCGCCTCCAGCATCGAGTTCGAAGGCGACAAGGTCGTCATCAAGCACATGTACATCGAGCGGCGCATGACGCCGCTGAACCTGTATCTCGATGAAGTGGTGCGGGACGGCGACCAGGCGCTAAGCCGGCACGCGCTCACCGAGTACGGCAACGCGATCAAGGAACTCGCCGGCGCCGGCATTTTTCCCGGCGACATGCTGCTGAAGAACTTCGGCGTCACGCGCCACAACCGCGTCGTGTTCTACGACTACGACGAGATCGCCTACATGACCGATTGCAATTTCCGGCGCATTCCGCCGCCGCGTTCGTACGAGGACGAAATGGCGGCCGAGCCCTACTGGTCGATCGGCCCGAACGACGTGTTCCCGGAGCAGTTCGAGAAATTCCTCGTCACCGGAGACGCGTCACGCGCGGTGTTCCTCGAGAACCACGCCGACCTGATGGACCCGGCGTTCTGGAGCGGCAAGCAGGCGCGCATCCGCGCCGGGCTCGAGGAAGACGTGTTTCCTTACCCCGAGGAAATCCGCTTCACGAGGTGATCGCGCGGCACCTAGAACAGGCCCCCGGCCAGGCGGCGCAGTTCGGCCAGCGGAATGAGGAGCACCTGCAGCAGCACGATCAGCACCAGCGGCGACAGGTCCACGTTGCCGAGCGGCGGCACGAAGCGCCGGATCGGGCGCAGGAACGGCCGCGTCAACGCGTCGAACAGCGGCCCGACCGGCGAGTGCGGGTTCACCCAGGACAGCACCGCCTGCACGATCAGCGCGAACACCAGGATGTACAGCGTGAAGCGCACCAGATCGATCAGCGCGAGGCCGGCCACGGCCCCGGCGCCGATGCCGAGCGCCGAACTGAAATCGATGCCCGCGATCAGGTAGACCAGGAAAAGCAGGAGCACCTGCAGCAGCCAGGCCAGCAGCAGCGAGGCGAGGTCGAGTCCGGCAAGCGAGGGAATCACGCGCCGCGCCGGCATCACCATCCAGTTAGTTCCCGCGATGATGAATTCGCCCAGCACGTTGCGGAACGGCACGCGCAGCCACTGGAACAGGAAGCGTGCGAGCAGCAGGTAGACGAAGAAGCCCACCACCACGTCTACCAGGAAACTCGCGATCTGCTGCAGCATCAGCCCTCGTCCATCTGCTTGCCGAGTTCCCTGCCGCGCTCGTTCGCGGCGTGGATCGCGCGCACGATCGCTTCTTTCACCTGATCCGAAGCCATGCTGGCAAGCGCGGCTTCGGTGGTGCCGCCCTTGGAAGTCACGCGCGCGCGCAACACGGCGGCAGGATCCGGGCTCGAGGCAGCCAGCTTCACCGCCCCGCTGAAAGTCTGCAGCGCGAGTTTGCGCGCCACCGCTTCGGGCAGGCCTAGCTGCCTGGCCGCCTCCTCGCAGGCTTCGATGAAGTAGAAGACGTAAGCGGGCCCGCTGCCCGAGACCGCGGTCACCGCATTGATCTTGTCCTCGTCGTCGACGCGCACCGTGGCCCCAACGGCGCCAAGGATCGTCTCCGCCTGCCGCATGTCCGATTCGGCGAAACCTGGCGGCGCATAGAGACCGGTGATCCCCTCCCCGATCAGCGCCGGCGTGTTGGGCATGGCGCGCACGATCCGTGTGGTGCCACCAAGCCAGCGCGACAGGCTCGCGAGCGTGATGCCGGCGGCGATGCTGATGACGAGGTTTGCGTTGCCCTTCACGCCCGAGAAGCGCGCCGCTTCCTTTATCTGCTGTGGTTTCACCGCGAACACGACCACTTCGCCGGCGCGTATCGTGCCGCGCGCTTCCGCGGAACATTCGATGCGGTACTTGTCGGAAAGCCTGCGGCGCGCAGCGCCATCCACTTCCACGGCGCGGACCTGATTCGCTTCAATGCCGCTTTTCAGCAGGCCGCCGATCAGCGCATCGGCCATGTTGCCGCCGCCGATGAACACCACGTTCATGGCGACGTTCATGCGGCGGACCTGATCTTGTTCCGTGCGCCGAAAATAGCGGTGCCGACGCGCACCATCGTCGAACCCTCGGCGATAGCGTCTTCAAGGTCGTCGCTCATGCCCATCGACACGGTATCCAGGTTGAACTCGACCTTCAGTTTCTCGAACAGGATCTTCACATCGCGAAACCTGGCCCGCGCCGCCCCCGGTTCGGGAATCGCCATCAGGCCCCGCAATTTCAGATTCGGCAGGGCCGCGATCGCATTGGCCAGGCCTGCGACGTGCTCCGGCGCGACGCCGCTCTTGCTCGCTTCGCCCGAAACGTTCACCTGGATCAGGACGTACAGCGGCGCCATGCCGGCGGGCCGCTGCTCGGATAGCCGGCGCGCGATCTTCCCGCTCTCGATGGTATGCACCCAATCGAAGCGTGCCGCGACGAGCCTGGTCTTGTTGCTCTGAAGCGGGCCGACAAGGTGCCATTCGATCGAGGCGCCTGCAAGAGCGTCCATTTTTTCGACGGCTTCCTGCACGTAGTTTTCGCCGAACGCCCGCTGACCCGCGGCCAGGGCCTGCTCAACGAGTGCCGTGGAATGGGTCTTCGACACTGCCAAAAGAGTCACGTTGAGGGGGTCGCGGCCAGCGGCCGTTGCGGCGTGCGCGATGCGCCCCCGAACGGCTTGCAAGTTGTCATGGATTGCCCGCATACTTTGGCCCATTGCTATCAGAGGAATTGTAATGGATCTCACTGAATTGCTTGTGTTTGTCGTCAAGAACAAAGCCTCGGACCTGCACCTGTCCTCCGGCCTGCCGCCGATGATCCGCGTGCATGGCGACATCAAGCGCATCAACCTGCCCGCGATGGAGCACAAAGACGTGCACAGCATGCTCTACGACATCATGAACGACGGGCAGCGCAAGTTCTACGAAGAAAACCTCGAATGCGACTTCTCGTTCGCGATACCGAACCTCGCGCGCTTCCGCGTCAATGCCTTCGTGCAGAACCGCGGCGCCGCCGCGGTTCTGCGGACGATTCCTTCCAAGATCCTGTCGCTGGAACAGCTGAAGTGCCCGAAGATCTTCGAGCAACTCGCCGACCAGCCGCGCGGCGTGGTGCTGGTCACCGGCCCGACCGGCTCGGGCAAGTCGACCACGCTCGCGGCGATGGTCAACCACAAAAACGAGAACGAGGAAGGCCACATCCTCACCATCGAGGATCCGATCGAGTTCGTGCACGAGTCGAAGAAATGCCTGATCAACCAGCGCGAGGTCGGGCCGCACACGCTGTCGTTCTCCAACGCCTTGAGAAGCGCGCTACGGGAGGATCCGGACGTCATACTGGTGGGCGAGATGCGCGACCTGGAAACCATCCGCCTGGCCCTGTCCGGCGCGGAAACGGGCCACCTGGTGTTCGGCACGCTGCACACCTCTTCGGCGGCGAAGACCATCGACCGGATCGTGGACGTATTCCCGGCGGCGGAGAAGGAAATGATCCGCGCCATGATCTCCGAATCGATCCGCGCCATAATCTCCCAGACCCTGCTCAAGACCAAGGACGGCGCCGGCCGCATCGCGGCGCATGAAATCATGGTCGGCACGCCGGCGATCCGCAACCTGATCCGCGAGAACAAGATCGCGCAGATGTACTCGTCGATCCAGACCGGCGCGCAGCTGGGCATGCAGACGCTGGACCAGAATCTTCAGGACCTGGTCAAGAGAAACATCGTCTCGATGTCCGAGGCACGCGGCAAGGCCGCCAACAAAGACAACTTCGCCGGAGGTTAGAGCATGGAACGCGAACAGGCAGTCAAGTTCATCTACGACCTTCTGCGCGCGCTGCTCGCGAAAAAGGGCTCGGACCTTTTTATCACCACCGGCTTCCCGCCGGCGATGAAAATCGACAGCAAGATGACGCCGGTTTCCCAGACCGCGCTCACCGGCCAGCATACGGCGATGCTGGTCCGTGCCGTGATGAACGACAAGCAGGCGGCCGAGTTCGAGGCGAAAAAGGAATGCAATTTCGCCATCAACCCCGCGGGCATCGGGCGTTTCCGCGTCAACTGCTTCGTGCAACAGGGGCAGGTCGGCATGGTGATGCGGGTGATCACCACCGCCATCCCGACCCTCGAGGAATTGAAGCTTCCGCCCGTGCTCAGGGACGTGGCGATGACCAAGCGCGGGCTGGTACTTTTCGTCGGCGGCACCGGCTCGGGTAAGTCCACCTCGCTCGCCGCGATGATCGGCTACCGCAATGAGAACTCCCACGGCCATATCATCACCATCGAGGATCCGGTCGAGTACGTGCACCCGCACAAGAATTGCATGATCACCCAGCGCGAGGTCGGAGTGGACACCGACTCCTGGGAGTCGGCGCTCAAGAACACGCTGCGCCAGGCGCCCGACGTGATCCTGATCGGCGAGATCCGCGAGATGGAGGTCATGGAGCACGCGGTCGCCTTCGCCGAAACCGGCCACCTCGCGCTCGGGACGCTGCACGCGAACAACTCCAACCAGGCGATGGACCGGATCATCAACTTCTTTCCCGAAGCGCGGCGCCACCAACTGCTGATGGACCTGTCGTTGAACCTCAAGGCGGTAATTTCGCAACGCCTGATCCCTCTGAAGGAAGGCAAGGGACGTGCCGCCGCGATCGAGGTGCTGCTCAATTCCCCACTCATTTCGGACCTCATCTTCAAGGGCGAAATCCACGGCATCAAGGAGATCATGAAGAAATCGAGGGAACTGGGCATGCAGACCTTCGACCAGGCCCTGTTCGACCTCCACGAAGCCGGCCGCATCAGCTTCGAAGACGCGCTGCGCTTCGCCGACTCGACCAACGAGGTGCGGCTCAACATCAAGCTGCACGGCAAGGAATCTAAGGAAAAAGACCTCACCAAGGGCCTCGAGCACCTCGACATCGTCTGAAGCCCGGGAAGTTCAGCGCCGGTTGCTGCCGGCGACGATACAGATTTCGAACAGCCGGCATTCAAGCGCGCCGTTGAAGAGCGGCACGCGGCGCGAGGGCTGCAGGCGCATCAGTTTCGGCAACCGCAGGTCCGCGGTGAAGAAATGGCAGCGCCAGCCGGGATAGTTCTTCTTCAGCGCGCTGCCCAGTTTGGGGTAGAACTCGGCCAGTTTTTCCTTGGAGCCGATGCGCTCACCGTAGGGCGGATTGGCCACCATGACGCCGGCAGGAGCGGGCGCCGCACGCTCCAGGATGTCCGCCTGTTCCAGCTTCACCCAGCGGTCCACGCCCGCGCCCGCGATGTTTCGCCGCGCATCGCCCAGCACGCGCGGATCATTGTCGCTGCCGAAGATCTCCAGCGCCTTGGGAGAATTTCGGGGTTTCTGGGCATCCCGTTTTTCTTTTTCCCAGATGGCAGGGCTGAAAACTTTCAAATTCTCGAAGCCAAAACGGCGATTGACGCCGGGCGCGCGGCCGCGGGCAATCGCGGCGGCCTCGATCAGCAGCGTGCCGCCGCCGCACATGGGATCAAGCAGCGGCTCCTCGGGCTTCCAGCCCGACAGCAAGATGATGCCCGCGGCAAGGTTCTCGCGCAGCGGCGCCTCGCCCGCCCCCGCGCGCCAGCCGCGCTTGAACAGCGGTTCGCCCGAGGTGTCCAGGTAGAACACCCCGCGCGCGGACTCAAGGAAAGCATGCACGCGCACATCCGGATTGGCACGGTCCACGTTCGGCCGGCTGCCGAGCGTTTCACGGAAGCGGTCGCAGACCGCATCCTTGATGCGCAAGGTGGCGAAATCGAGGCTCGTCAACGGGCTTTTCTGCGCCGACACGTTGACGCGCAGGGAACGCTCCACCGTGAACAGGCGCATCCAGTCCACCTTGCGCGCGGCTTCGTGAATGTCACCTTCACCCGCATAGTCGAACTCGGCGACGCGCCAGAGGATGCGCGAGGCGAGGCGCGACCAGAGATTCGCCATATAGCAGACCCGCCAGTCGCCCGAGAACGCGGCGCCACCGGGCACCTGCTGCACGCTCTGCGCGCCAAGCGAAACGAGCTCGGCGGCAAGCAGCGGCTCCAGGCCGCGCGGGGAAGAGGCAAAGAACTGTTCCACTACAGCGGTTTGAAGACGACGAGCAGGACGACGGCGACCAGGATCACGAGCGGAAATTCATTGAACCAGCGGAACCAGACATGGCTTTTGGTGTTGCGCTCGTTGCGTAAATCGAGCATCAGCTTGCCGCACCAAGCGTGATACACGACCAGTACCGCGACCAGCGCGAGCTTGGCATGCAGCCAACCGCCCGCTCCCTGGAACCAACCCAGCCACAGCCACAGGCCAAACACCAGCGTAAGCACACCGCCCGGCGTCGCGATTCCCCAGTAAAGCTTGCGCTCCATGACTTTAAAGCGCTCGATGGATATCCGGTCGCTGGCCTGCGCGTGATAGACGAACAGGCGCGGCAAGTAGAACAGGCCGGCGAACCAGGTCACCATGAAGATGAGGTGCAGGCTTTTGACGAGCAGCATGGCCGGCCTATTTCCAGTTGTTCTGCACGATGGCGCGCAGGACATGCAGCCGGCGATGGAAAAAATGGTCGGCGCCGGGCACCACTACCACCGGCAGGTCCTGCGGTCGTGCCCATTCGAGCACGTCCGCAAGCAGCACCGTGGTGTCTTCTTCGCCATGAATCACGATCGTGTCCGCAGGGACCGCTGGCGCCTCGAAATGCTTCAGCGCAACGCCCACCAGCACCATGCGCTCCGGTTTCACCGTTTGTGCAAGCCTGGCCTGGAGGACCGCGCCGAATGAAAATCCAGCGAGAACCGGCTTTTCGGCCTTGGCGTATTCGATGACGGCAGCGAGATCGTCGAGTTCACCGCGGCCTTCGTCGTGCGTCCCATCGCTGCCGCCGACGCCGCGGAAATTGGGCCGCCAGGCGGTATAGCCGAGTTCGACGAACGCGCGCGCCAGCGTCTGCGTCACCTTGTTGTCCAGCGCGCCGCCGAACAGGGGGTGCGGGTGTGCCACGAGGGCAACGCCGCGCGGTTCGGCGGCGGGGAGATCAACAGCGCATTCGATTTTTCCCGCAGGACCCGGGACAAACTCCTGGCGCGTGCCAGCGCGCGTCACGCGACTGACATCAAATGCGCAGCCGTTCGACGACACGGCCGTGCTGCAGGTGCTGTTCGACAATCTCGTCGATATCCGCGCGATCCACGTAGGTATACCAGACAGCTTCCGGGTAGACCACGATGCAGGGACCCTCTTCGCAGCGATCCAGGCAGCCGGCTTGGTTGACGCGCGCCTTGCCCGGGCCCGCCAGCCCGAGCGCCTTGACCCGCTCCTTGGCGTAGTCGCGCATGGCGCTCGCGCCTTTGTCGTTGCAGCAGGTCTTGCCGCCGTCGCGCTGGTTGCAGCAGAAGAAGATGTGTCGCTCGTAATACGCCATCGGCCAATTTTACCGGAGGGGGTCGCGCAGCCTGGAGGAAGCGAGATACACCAGATAGGCGAGCGCCGCGAACGGCCACGCCGCCGACACCAGGCGAGTCAGGCCGTTGAAGTTTAGAAAATGCCCCTGCTCCCAGACCTTGAGCGTGGCCGCGAAATAGGGATTCGGCGGCGCCAGGTTGACCAGCACCGTGGCTGCCATGAGCAGCACCGCAGCCAATGCCAGCCGCGTTGGGCGCGGCAGCCACAGCGCCGCCATTGCGAGCACGATGCCGGCCGCCAGGCCCATCTGCGCGCCCGGCGTCAGCCAGGCAAACACGTGTTCGGCGCGCATCAGGATCGCGAACGCGAATGTCTTCACCACCAGCGCCAGGACGACGAGCAAAACCACCAGCCGGCGCAATGGCGCCTCGGGCCGCGCGCCCGCGGAGGCCAGCACCGCGACTGCCGCGAGATTCATGGCCGTGATCGCCGCTTCGATGGAAACGAACAGCTCGGCCTTGTGACTCTCTCCTGCCGTGCTAGCGAGGAGATCTCTCAAATCGCCACTGCCGAACAGCAGTGTCGCGGGATTGAGTTGGGCGAACAGCCACAGGCCGAGCAGCGCCAGGTCCAGGTCCGCGGCAGCGCCGGGCGTCAGCGCCTGCGCGCGCAGGCGATGCAGCGGCCCGCCACCAAGCAGCCATCGGGCAAAAACCGCCGCCAAGAGCCCGCCGGCCGCCGCGCCGGCGACGTTGGCCAGCACATCGACGTTTGAGGCAATGCGCGCCGGCAGGAAGCTTTGCGCGGATTCGAGCAACAACGACAGCACAGCGCCGGCAACCGTGGCAAGTGCCAACGCCGCGCCACGGGAATGGCGCCAGTTGACCGCGAGCACGCACAGCAGGCCAAAGGGGAGATAACCGAAGAAGTTCGTCGCCAGGTCGAAAGCCGTGACGTAGCGCGGCCAGGGCGCGGTAAGGAACGCGAACGCCGATCCGCCCGGCTCGCGCCAACCGCTGAGCGGGTACAGCGTCGCATAAGCGACCAGCAGGACGTAGACAGCAAGAAAAAAACGCGTCAGTGTGGGCTCGCACGCTCGTGAGGTATGAACGAGCCCATCACCATGCCGAAGACAGATGCCGCAAGGCCAAGCAGCGGTGGCGGCACGGTGGCATCCCCGGCAATCGCCTCGGCAAGGCCCCAGGTACCGAGACCGAACACCACCGACAGCAGCGCGCCAGGCACATTCGCACGCCGCCAGTAGATGCCCGCGGCGAGCGGCACGATGCACGACACCAGCGTCACTTTGTAGGCGTTCTGCACCATCTCGTACATCGTGCTCTTCGAATTCAGCGCGAACAGCAGCGCGGCTAGCGTGAATGCGACCAGCACCACCCGCAGCAGCAGCAGAAATTGCTTGTCGTCCATGCGCGGCGCGTACGGCCGGATCACGTTTTCGGTGAACAGCGCGGCCGGGGCCAGCAGCGCGCCGGACGCGGTGGACAGGATCGCCGACAGCAGCGCGCCGAAAAACAGCACCTGCGCCCAAAGCGGCGTGCGCTCCAGGATCAGGTTTGGCAGGATGCGCTGGATCTCGCGCGCATCCTCGCTGGCGAAGAGCTTCGCATAACCCGGGTCGATCACCAGCGCCGCGTAAGCGATGAAGATCGGCACGAAAGCGAAGCAAAAATAGACGCCGCCGCCGATCAGGCAACCGCGGACCGCGGTCTTCTCGTCCTTCGCGGAGGTGACGCGCTGGAACACGTCCTGCTGAGGAATAGAGCCGATCGCGAGCGTCATCCAGGCCGCCGCGAACCAAAGCCATTCCTTCGCGCCACCCTTGGGCCAGAACTCGAACCTGCCCGCCTCGGAAGCAGCGGCGAACACCTTGCCGGCGCCGCCCGCCATGTCGCCCACCAGCCAGGCCACCGCGACCAGGCCCACCAGGATGACCACCGACTGAAAAAGATCGGTCATGGCCACCGACCACATGCCGCCCCAGATGGTGTAGCCGGCCACGATCACCGCCCCGATGACGATGCCGGTGTTCAGGCCGATGGCGCCATCCGACAGCACCGAGATCACCAGCCCAAGCGCGGTGAGCTGCGCCGAGGTCCAGCCGAGGTAGGAAGCGGTAATCGCGAGGCTGGTGATCAACTCCACCGGCTTGCCGTAGCGCTTGTGGTAGAAGTCGCCGATCGTGAGCAGGTCCATGCGGTAGAACGCGCGCGCGAAGAAAAGCGCCACAAACAGCAGGCAGAACGAGGAGCCGAACGGATCGGCGACGATGCCGCCCAGGCCGTCCTTGGCGAAGGTGGCGGATACCGACAACACGGTTTCGGCGCCGAACCAGGTGGCGAACACCGTGGCGGCGCTCATGTAGAGCGGCAGGCTGCGGCCCGCGATCAGGAAATCCTTCGAATTGTGCACCCGCCGCGCCGCCCACAGGCCAATCGCGATGGTAACGATGAAATACAGGATCACCGAGACGATCAACATGGCGCTGGGATAATACTAGAACGGAAAAAACACGAGCAGCTGCAGCGTCAGCACCGCCGCGGCCACCGCGAGCAGGCCCGCGAGCAGCAGGTTGCGGCTGCGATTCTCCGCCGACAGGCGCTCGAGCACCGCCTGCAGCCCGCCCGCACGGTCCTCCGCGAGCAGCCGGTGCAGCAGGCGCGGGATGGCGGGCAGCGTTTGCGCCCAGAACGGCGCCTCATGCCTGACGGTCCTCAGCAGGCCGCGCCAGCCGACCTGCTCGCTCATCCAGCGCTCTAGGAACGGCTTGGCCGTCTGCCAGAGGTCGAGGTCTGGGTCGAGGTCGCGGCCCAGGCCCTCGATGTTGAGCAGGGTTTTCTGCAGCATCACCAGTTGCGGCTGAATTTCGACGTTGAAGCGGCGCGAGGTCTGGAACAGGCGCAGGAGCAGCTTGCCGAAGTAGATCTCCTTCAGTGGCCGCGCGAAGATCGGTTCGCACACCGCGCGGATGGCGGCCTCGAAATCATCCAGCCGCGTGCCAGCCGGAACCCAGCCCGCATCCAGGTGCGCCTGCGCCGCGCGCCGGTAGTCCCGATTGAAGAAGGCGAGGAAATTCTGCGCCAGGTAGCTCTTGTCGACTTCGGACAGCGTGCCCATGATGCCGAAGTCGAGGGCAATGTATTTGCCATTGTCCGATACGAGAATGTTTCCC
Source organism: Nitrosovibrio sp. Nv4 (assembly GCA_945906765.1). Taxonomy (GTDB): domain Bacteria; phylum Pseudomonadota; class Gammaproteobacteria; order Burkholderiales; family SG8-39; genus RBG-16-66-20. Next base: position 30,014 of record CAMDRF010000007.1, read on the forward strand.
GGATGCATGTCGGCGTGGAAGAAACCGTCGCGGAAAACCTGGGTGAAGAATATTTCGACGCCCGCCCGCGACAGCGCGGGGATGTCGACGCCTTTGCGCCTGAGAACATCGATCTGCGAAATCGGCGTGCCATGCATCCGCTCCATCACCATCACGCGCCGCGAACAAAAATCCCAGTGAATCGCGGGCACCGCGAGCAACGTCGATTGTGAGAAATTGCGCCGCAGCAGCGACGCATTGGCGGCTTCGCGCACCAGGTCGAGCTCGTCATCGAGGTGGCGCGCGAACTCGGCGACTACTTCTCGCGGTTTCAGCCTGCGCCCATCGGCCCACAGCAGGTCCACCAGCCAGGCCGCGGTTTCCAGGAGCAGCACGTCTTTCGCAATCGCCCGCTCCACGCCCGGCCGCAGCACCTTGACCGCCACCTCGGTGCCGTCCTTGAGCGCAGCAAGGTGCACTTGCGCGACGGATGCACTTGCAACGGGCTCTCTTTCGAAACTGCCGAATACCTGATCCAGCCTTTTACCAAGCGAACTTTCCACCTCGGCAACCGCGAAGTCGGAGCCGAACGGCGGCACCCGGTCCTGCAACTTCGCCAGTTCGTCGGCAAGGTCTGCCGGAAGCAGGTCGCGACGCGTTGAGAGCACTTGTCCGAATTTCACGAAAATCGGCCCTAGTGTCTCGAGTGCCTCGCGCAATCGCACCCCGCGGGTGGCGTCAACGCCACCAGAAAAGCGGGGCAGGAACCGGTACAAGCGGAAGCGCCAGCCAATCCAAAGAATCCGGCCAAGGCGCAGGACGGACATTCAGTGCCTTCCCGCAAGGCGCTCGACGCGCTTTTCGAGCCGCTCGACAGCGTCGCGCAAACGCGCAAGCGCTGCCGAGAAATCCTCCAGCGCGGGGCGCCTCACGAGCATTTTCATTTCCTCTACTGCGTACTCCATGAAGCTTCCGGCTATGCGCTGCGCCGCATCGGCATGCCATGCAGCGGCATTCCTGGCCAGCCCGGCCAGACGGTGCGCGGCGGCGTCACCGACGAATTTAGCGAGGTCTTCCTCGAAATCCCAGCGCAGGTGGCGCACCAGGAACATGACCTCACTTGCAAGCTTGGCATTGCCTGCAACATCGATCGAACGCAAAAGATGGTCTTCGCCCTTCACTGCGGCAGCGAGCGCTTCGGGCCGGATCGTGACCACCAGCGAGGGCTCGGCTGCGGGCAGCGCGGTGCCGAGACGCCCATCGGCGGCGATGGTAAAGCGCAGCGTCGGCAACGGCGGAGCGCGCAGTTCCAGGGTCTCGGACGCGAACGGCAGCAAGCGCTCGCGCGCCCACGGCTCGCTCTGGAGCAGGCGATTCAACGCGGCGGCAAGAGGAGATTCGAAGGTCAGCATGCTGAAAAACAAAAGGCCACCGCGCGGTGGCCTTTCTTCCCCCGGGCGGAACCCGGAGATTAATGCATCTGCTGGATGCCGGCGAGTTGCCAACCTTGCGTACCGCTGACCGGCTTGGCCAGGTTCCACACTTCCTCGAAACCCGTAGGCGCATCGCCAGGCGACTCGCGCACGGTCCCCGAGAAGCGCACGCTTGCCCAGTGCTTGTCGCCCTCGGTCACAACCTCGAGCAGGTCGGCGTTCAGGGCCAGCACGTCGGTCTGCTGCTTCTCGCTGCCGCGCGCCTGCACGTCCTTTTTGAGTTCCTCGAACAGAGCGTCGCTGGTGAATTCGCGCAGTTCATCCAGATTGCCCTGATCGTTGGCGATCTGCAGTTTCATGTAGTTGAGCTTGGCGCCGCGCAGGAATCCGGCGACATCGAAGCCCGCCGGAACGTTCGCCGCAACGCCGCTGGCTACCGGTGCCGCGGATGCATCGAAGCCGGTCGCCTGCGACGGCGGCGGCGCCGCGACCGTCTCGCTGCCCATCGCGGAGTAGGAGGAACTCTGCGGTCTGCCGGCATTCGGTCCGCCGGCATATTGCATGCGCGGTGCGTCACCGCGCTTTTGCATCAGCATGCGAATGACGAAGATCGCCGCGAACACCAGAAGTCCGGCGAGCAGCAGGCCAACCATCATGCCGCCCATGCCATTGGCGCCCATCAGCCAGCCAAGCGCACCGCCCAGAGCTAGGCCGCCCAGCAGCGGCATCCACCTGCTCATTCCCGAAGCGGCGGGCTGCGCTGCCGCGGGCGCGGCAGATTGCTGCATCTGCTGCGCCTGGGCCGGCTTGCCGGGGATTGCCGCCGGCGGAGCATTGGTGATATTGCGCTGCGCACCGACCGAGCGGGCGCCGCCCAGGCGTTTCGCTGCATCCGCTTCCGTTGCCGCGAACGTCACGCAAATCAGCGCGGCGGCGAATCCAAGTACGAGCTTTTTCATGTTTTCCCCACTCCTGTTATAAGAACATCATGTCAGCTTTTTGTCAGTATTTCCATACTACCGCAGTTTGAACGCGCGATGCACGGCAACCGCCCCTGCGGCGAGATTGAAGTATTCGACCCTCTCCAACCCCGTTTGTTCCAGCATTGATGCAAGGGTCTGCTGGTCGGGATGCATGCGGATGGACTCGGCCAGGTAGCGGTAGGGCGCAGCGTCCCCCGCCACCTTTTCGCCCAGCCAGGGCAGCACATGAAAGGAATACAGGTCATAGGGTTTTTGCAGCGGCTTCCAGACCTGCGAGAACTCGAGCACCAGCAGCCGCCCGCCCGGCTTCAGGACTCTTGCCATCTCCGCCAACGCGGCGTCCTTGTGGGTCATGTTGCGCAGGCCGAAGCCCACGCTGACGCAGTCGAAGCTCGCGGCGCCGAACGGCAGCCGCTCGGCGTCACAGCGCACGGCGGGCGTCATGTGACCCGCGTCCAGCAGGCGGTCACGACCGCGAGCGAGCATCGGCCCGTTGATGTCGCTCATCCAAACCTGTGCGCCGCGCGCGGCAAAGGCGCGCGCGAGGTCGCCGCTGCCCGAGGCCACGTCGAGCACGCGCTCGCCGGGCCGGATCCGCGCCACCGAGACGGCGAACGCCTTCCACAATCGATGCAGGCCGAACGACATCAGGTCGTTCATCAGATCGTAGCGCCCGGCGACGCGATCGAAGACCTGCTCTACTCGCTTGGCCTTTCTTTCCTCGGATACGCGTTCAAATCCAAAGTCCGTATCCGCCATGTCAGCTCAACATCTCGTAGGCGACGCGCTCGAAGTCGCTGCCGCGCTCGATCATTTCGGTGAGCCGCACCTTGACGTGCCCTTCCACATAAACCTCGATCACGCGCTTGGGCTTGAACCAGCCCGAAGGCAGCACCAACGACGGCGGCGCGCTTTGCGCCGCGACACCGGTGAGGGAGAGCGCCGGCACGTATTTCGCATCCTGTACGTTCAGGCCCGTAGGCCGCACCGCAGTAGCCGCCGGCTTCCCCCCGATGAGCTGGCCGTGGCTGTAGCGCTTGCCCGGGTCCGCAGCGCGGCGGACCATTTTCAGGCCCTGCGTGCTCTCGTCCTCGAGGCGCCAGTGCTCCAGCACGAATCCATGCACCACGCTGTAATCGTCCTCGTCGCGCGTGCTGACGCGGCCAAATGTGGCGATCTGGTCGCGTTGCTGCTGCGTGAGTTCCTTGGCGTGACCCGGCTGCTTGAAGACGCGGCCGGAGATGTAATAGTGCAGCGCCGCCATGTCGTGACTCGCCTGCGCGACGTCGGCGACCTTTTTCCTTTCCGCGCCCCGCGGCTGCCGGACCTGGCACCACAGGCGATAAAGATACACCAGCAGTTGCTCGCAGGAAGGCTGGACGCAGTCCTCGCCCAACGCGAGTTTCGCCGGCGACTCGCCTTTTCTCAGCAGGCCGATGCGATTGCGCAGGCTCTTGGCCAGGCGCTTGACGTCCAGGTATCTCGGATCGGCGGCGTCCGGGCCGTCGCGCTCAGGGCAAAAATCGCTTTCCAGGTCGATGACCAGCGGCGCGATTTCCTCGCCCGCCGGCGCTGCTTTCAATAAATCCACCTTCTCGGCCCAGCGCTCGAGCAGAAAAGCGACGAAGGTGAGCTGCCGCTGGTCCAGCGTCGCGAGGCGGCTGGCCGCGCTGGTGCCATAGCCGTTGAATTCCCGTATCTGCTCCAGCAACTGCTGCTGGGCGGCTGCAACATTCGCCAGCGGCACGTTCTCCAGCCATGCCTTCGCGCTCGGCGCATCAATGAATTCCGGCGCCGCCTGGGGCGAGAGCTCGGGGAGCGTCAGCTTTTTCATGGGGAAATTGTAGGGGATTTGGGGGCAATATCGAGGGCATTGTCCTCACTGAAAACCTCGCGGTAGCTGAGATACGAGCTCGCGAACCAGACCGGCAGCAGCGTCCAGATGACCGAGAAAAGGGCGGAATTGGCCTGCACCGCGCCGCTGCCGCCCAGCAGTATCGCCCCGCCCAGTGCAAGCATCAGGACAAAGCCGAACAGCAGCATGACGGCGACGCCGTAGACGAGAAAGGCGCGCCAGTTGATCAGCGCCGCGGCAGCGCTGAAGAATGCCGCCTTGGAAGCCGACAACCCATGCCACGCCACCAGCAACGGCGCGTACCACAGCGCGCCCAGCAGCAAGGTCTGCAGGCCGGCGCCGATCAGCATCGCGCGCTGCAGCTCGGGGCTCTGCAGATCGCCGATCTCAAGACGGGAGCGACCGATCACCGCCTGCGCAAAACGTCCGTCGTCGGCCAGTGCGGTGCCGGCCAATACCACCACCATCGCGCCGAGGAACAACCCGCCCATGCGCAGCTGCGCCGGCAGCTGTCCGCGAAAACCGGATAGCAAGAGGTCCGGGCCCGGCGTCGTGCCGCCGGCCGCCATGCGCGCCACCGCGTGGGGGCCGACCATCAGCGCCGGAAACAGCAACCAGATCGCGGCAAACCCGACCAGCGGCAGCGCGACCACGACCGTGCTGGCGAGCAGGAACGCGAGATTGAATAGCAACTGACGCACCGGAGCGACTCGGAAAATCATGAATGCTTCGGCGACCCAGCGCAGGCCGCGAATTGCCGGAAGACGATTGGCGCGCACGCTGCTAGCCAACCCAGGGCGCTGGCGCTTCGGGCGCAGCGCGCAACGCGAGAATCTCGCCAAAATGCTCCGGGTCGTGCACTTTCACCAGCACGCCGGGGCGCGGTAGATACAAGTCATGCAGGCGCGAGAGCCAGAAGCGCAGCGCCGCCGCGCGCAGCATCAAGGGCCACGCGCCGCGTTCCGCGGCTGCCAGCGGCCGTATCGCGTGGTACGAGCCGAGCAGCGCGAGTGTCTTCGGCTCGTCCAGCCGCAGGTTGCGTCGCGCATCGACAAGGCACCAGTCGTTGGCGCAAACCGCGAGGTCGTAGGCGAAGCAATCGATGCCGGCGAAATAAAAATCGAACACGCCGCTGATGCGCCCGCCGTCGAACAAGGCGTTGTCGCGGAACAGGTCCGCGTGTACGGCGCCGCGCGGCAGATCCGCAAAGCGATGTTGCGCCTGGAAAAAAAGTTCCGCGTCGAGCCGCGCCGCGTGCTCCGGATCGAGAAAGGGGCGCACTTCAGCCGCGGCTCGACGCCACCAATTCGGACCGCGGGGATTTTCGAGGGTGCCGCCATAGGAGCGCCCCGCCAGATGCATGCGCGCGAGCAGCGCCCCGAGTTCGGCGCAATCGGCCGCGCCCGGGTTCTGCAGCGAAGCGCCGGCGAGCCGCGTCACCAGGGTCGCCGGCTTGCCGTTCAGGCTCGACAGATAGCGGTCGCCCAGATCGGCGATCGGCGCCGGGCAGGGAATTCCGTGACGCGCGAGGTGCGCCATCAGTTCAAGGTAGAACGGCAATTCTGCCGCGGGCAGGCGCTCGTACAGGGTGAGCACATAGCGGCCCTGGGTCGTGGTGACGAAATAGTTGGTGTTCTCGATTCCCGACGCAATCGGCTCAAGCAAGGTGAGGACGCCAACCGAATAGTTCTTCAGCCAGACGGCGAACTGGCTTTCAGAAACTGGGGTGAAAACCGACAAATCAGTCGAAAGACTTGATTACCCACATCGGCACGCGAATGCCAGGATCGAGCGACTCGCGCCGGGTCAAATTGCCGTTGCCGGTGAGGTCCATGAGGTAATAGGGGATGCCGTTGGGCGGCGTGACTTTCAGCATCACGACGCGCCCGCCTTCGCGCATCTCCTCCACCCGGTCCCCCTCCTGCGGCGCGATACGCACGCGCGGCTCGTCGGCGCCATCGCGGATCAGGGGCGGCGGCGGCGGTTCGGGAAGCGGCTCGAGTTTCGGCGGCGGCTGCTGCGCCAGGGCGCCGGCAGCCACCACCGACAGGGCAAGGAACAGGGTACGGCGCATGGGTCCATTCTACTCCACTGGATTATTGCGCAACATCACCCGTAAGATTCGCCCCTCGATGGACAAGACACTGCTGCTGGTAGACGGATCCTCTTACCTGTACCGCGCCTTCCATGCGCTGCCGGAGCTGAAGAGCCCGCGCGGGGAGCCGACCGGCGCCATTCACGGCGTGCTCAGCATGCTCAAGCGCCTGTCAGCCGAGTACGGGGCGGCGGCCCGCGCCTGCGTGTTCGACGCCAAGGGCAAGACCTTCCGTGAAGACGCCTACCCGCTGTACAAGGCAAACCGGCCCTCGATGCCCGAGGATCTCGCCAGCCAGATCGAGCCGTTGAAGGAGGCGATCGCCGCCCTCGGCTGGCCGGTGCTGACCATCGCCGGCGTGGAGGCCGACGATGTCATCGCGACACTCGCCGAGCAGGCGCGGCAGGGCGGCTGGAGCTGCATCATCTCCACCGGCGACAAGGACCTCGCGCAGCTGGTGGACGAGCGCGTGACGCTGGTCAATACCATGTCGAACGAGAAGCTCGACCCGGCCGGCGTGAAGCAGAAATTCGGCGTCACTCCGGAACAGATCGTCGATTACCTCTCGCTCACCGGCGACGCCGTGGATAACGTGCCCGGCGTCGACAAGGTGGGACCGAAGACCGCGGCGAAATGGATTCAGCAATTCGGCTCGCTCGACGGGGTGATGGCACATGCCGGCGAGATTCCCGGCGCGGTCGGCGAGAACCTGAGAAAGGCGCTCGACTGGCTGCCCAAAGGGCGCGAACTGCTGACGGTGAAGCGCGACGTGCAACTGCCCGTCGGGTTGAGCGGCCTGGGAGCAAAGGAAACCGACGCGGCGAAATTGGCGGAGTTCTTCGAGCGCTATGGCATGAAGACCATGCTGCGAGAGGTCCGGGGCAATGCTCCCGCCCCGGCGGCCACCGCGTTGCTGGATCCGCCGTCGGCGACCGCATCGCCCGAGCGGCGCAAGTACTTCACGCTCCATACCGAGAAGGATCTCGCCGAATTCCTGGAAAAGCTCGAGGAAGCGGAGCTGGTCGGCTTCGATACCGAGACGACCGGCCTGGAGCCGATGGTCGCAAAGCTGGTGGGCATGTCCTTCGCCTTTGGCGACAAGGCCTGGTATCTGCCGCTGTCGCACGAGTATCCCGGCGCCCCCGATCAGATTGGCGTCGAAAAGGCGCTGAAGATCCTGAAGGGCTGGCTGGAAAGCGATCGCCACGCGAAAGTCGGCCAGAACCTCAAGTTCGACGCGCACATTCTCGCCAACCATGGCATCCGCCTCGCCGGCATCGTACACGACACGCTGCTCGAGTCCTACGTCTACGAGGTGCACGAGCGGCACGACCTGGATACGCTCGGGCAGCGGCACCTGGGCTGGAAAACCATTTCCTACGACGAGGTAACCGGCAAGGGCGCGTCGCGCATTTCTTTCGCGGAGGTGGACATCGCGCGCGCCACCGAATACGCCGCCGAGGACGCGGATTGCGCATTGAGCGTGCATTCTGTTTTATTCGAAAAGATCTCGGCAGACGAAAAACTGAAGTTCGTCTACGAGAACATCGAACTGCCGGGGCTGCCGGTGCTGCTGCGGATGGAACGCAACGGCGTGCTGATCGACAGCGCCAAACTTGAGGCGCAGAGCCACGAGCTCGGCAAGGAGATGCTGTTAATCGAGCAGAAAGCCTACCAGGCGGCGGGCCAGCCCTTCAACCTCAACTCGCCCAAGCAGATCCAGGAAATCCTGTTCGACAAACAAAAACTCCCGGTAAAGAAAAAAACCCCCACGGGCCAGCCCTCGACCGACGAGGACGTACTCGCCGAACTCGCGCTCGACTATCCGCTGCCCAAGCTGCTGCTGGAATACCGCGGCCTCGCCAAGCTGAAATCCACCTACACCGACAAGCTGCCGCGCATGGTGGATGCGAACACCGGGCGCGTGCACACCACCTACTCCCAGGCGACCGCGGTCACCGGCCGGCTCGCCTCGAACGATCCCAACCTGCAGAATATTCCCGTCCGCACCCCGCAGGGCCGGCGCATCCGCGAAGCATTCATCGCCCCGCCGGGAAGCAAGATCGTTTCCGCCGACTACTCGCAGATCGAACTGCGCATCATGGCCCACCTCTCGGGCGACAAGGGCCTGCGCCACGCCTTCGACCACGGCCACGACGTGCATCAGGCGACCGCCGCCGAAGTGTTCGGCGTGCCACTGGAAAAGGTCACCAAGGACGAACGGCGCACCGCCAAGGTGATCAACTTCGGCCTGATCTACGGCATGAGCGCCTTCGGCCTCGCGCAGAACCTGAACACCGAGCGCGCCACCGCCCAGGCCTACATCGACTCCTACTTCACCCGCTACCCCGGGGTGAAGAAATTCATGGACGAAACCCGGGAGAAAGCGCGCCGCGACGGCTACGTCGAAACCGTCTTCGGCCGCCGCCTGCGCCTGCCCGAAATCCAGTCCGGTTCCCCCGCCCGCCGCCAGGCCGCCGAACGCGCCGCCATCAACGCGCCGATGCAAGGCACCGCCGCCGACCTGATTAAGCTCGCGATGGTTTCAGTGCAGAACTGGCTGGACGAGAAAAAATGCGCCAGCAAACTCATCATGCAGGTGCATGACGAGCTGGTGCTGGAAGTGCCGGAGAACGAACTAAAGAAAGTGAAGGAAAAAGTCCGCGAACTGATGCAGAACGTCGCCAAGCTGGATGTGGAACTGATCGTGGACGTCGGCGTTGGAGATAATTGGGATCAAGCGCATTGACGGATAGGAAAGTCTGTCCAAGCCTCGCCGTACTGCGCCCAATGCGGATTCTGTCGTCTCACCGCGCAACAGGAAGATGCTGCTCGAAGGCCTGGACGACATCGGCCTGACGCAGGCGCTGGAATCAATGATCGCCGTCTTTCAGGTCGCCGACCGCCGACGCCGACCCTCGATCTACCCGACTTGAGACCTCGCCCTAACTGACATCACCGGTGATGTGATATCTTATAGGTATGCTACGCGTAGTACTGGACACCTCGGTGCTTGTGGCCGGGCTGCGCAGCAAGCAGGGCGCGAGCAATGCGCTATTGGTCCTCGTGGCGGAGCAGGAAATCAAACCATTGGTGACGACGCCCCTGTTTCTCGAGTACGAAGAGGTTCTTCTTAGAGCCGAGCACCGGCTCGTTACGGGAATGAGCGAGGCAGACGTCGCGAGCTTTCTCGCCGCGCTCGCCAGTGCCTCGGAAGGCGTTGAGGTGCACTTTCAGTGGCGTCTGCAACTCAGCGACCCAGCCGATGAAATAGTGCTGGAGGCCGCGATCAATGGACACGCTGACGCGCTGGTTACGCACAATATCGCGGACTTCGCGGAGGCGGCGAGAAGGTTCGGCTTGCGGGTGGTTGCGCCCGGCAATATATTGAAGGAATTAAAGACATGAGCAAGAGCGCGTATCCCTTGAAATTGCCCACGTCGGTCAAGACTGCGGCCGCCCAACTTGCCAAGTCCGATGGGGTCTCGCTGAATCAATTCATCGCCGCTGCCGTAGCGGAGAAGGTCGGTAGCATGCGATCAGTCGAAACTTTTCTCTTGGAGCGGGCGGGCCGCGCAAAACCCAGGGATCTATTGCGCTACCTGCGCAAGGCACCGAAATCGCCCCCGGCTTCCGGCGATAAACGCCCGGATTGATCGCCGAACCAACGGAACGGATAGGCAAATCAATCCGAAGCTGCCCGCGCGGAATCCCGTTTTCGCGCGCCGTCGCCGCAGCGCAGCGGCGCACAATCGGGATTATGTCGCCTCACGGGCAGGTGACCGCCCGCTTCATATCAGCCCTTTAAGCAACTGCTCACGAATCCTTTGCGCTCATCGCCCTTCAGTTTCTTCTCCGCCGCTTGCTTGTTGCAGTCCTTCATCTTGTTTTGCTGCGCTTTCTGCTTTTCGCTCGGCTCCTTCTTGGCCTTGTCCTGCGCCAGCGCGGCCGATGACACGGCCAGCATTGCACAACACAGCAGCGCGATCAGTTTTTCCATGTGATGTCCCCCTGTAATTGAATGATGTGCTGCATTACTTCTGCAAGGCTCCAAACACCTTCTTGATGATGTCGCTGCCCGCCTTCACCGGATCCTGGCGGATCTTCTTTTCCTCTTCGGCGACCATGAAAAACAGGCCGTCGAGCGCTTTCTGCGTCACGTGGTCGTCCAGGTTCGCCTGCTCCTTCTTCACCAGACCGAACTGCACCCCCTTCTGCGCGTACTGGTTGTACTTCTCCGCGAGCTTCACCTTGGCCGTGGCCTTCTTCACGATCGGCAGGAACTTCCCCTTCAGCTGCTCAGTGGTGCTGCGCTTGAAGTAGTCGGTGCCGGATGTCTGGCCGCCGGTGAGGACGCCCTTGGCGTCCTGCACACTCATTTTCTTGATCGAATCCGAGAACAGTTTTTTCGCTTCGGGCACGGCGGCTTTGGCGGCGCGGTTCATCGTCAGCACCAGTTCGTCGGCGTATTTGCCCATGCCGACGCTGCGCATGAGCTTTTCGTACTTCTCGAGCGAATCGGGCAGAGGAATCTTGACCGCGCCGTTGCCGAAGAAACCGTCGGTCTTGCCGAGCAAGTCGACAGCGATCCCGGCGCCCTTCTCCAGCGCGGCCTTGAGGCCCGCGCTCGCATCCGTGTTGGTAAGCGCATCGAGGTTGGCCTGCGCCGGGAACGCTTAGGACAGCAGGAAAAATGCAAACGCGCGTACCAACATAAAGGCCTCCTAGTCCACGCCAGCGTGATGCGCCTGCTGGTCCGCATGATACGACGATCGCACCATCGGCCCGACCGCCGCGTGCCGGAATCCCATCGCCGCGGCTTCGCGCTCGAACATCGCGAACGCGTCCGGATGCACGTAACGCTCGACCGGCAGGTGATGCGCGGAGGGCGCGAGGTACTGGCCGATCGTCAGCATGGCGACGCCATGCGCGCGCAGATCGCGCATCACCGCGAGGATTTCCTCGTCGGTTTCGCCTAGCCCGACCATCAGCCCGGACTTGGTCGGGATTTCCGAATTTTTTTTATTGTAAAAATCAAATAATTTGAGCGAATGCGCGTAATCGCCGCCCGGGCGCGCCCGTTTGTACAGGCGCGGCACGGTTTCCAGGTTGTGGTTCACCACATCGGGCGGCGCCGCGGCGAGCACCTCCAGCGCGCGCTCGAGGCGGCCGCGGAAATCCGGCACCAGCACTTCGATCGTGGTGCGTGGTGATTTCTCGCGCACCGCCCGGATGCAGTCCACGAAATGCTGCGCGCCGCCGTCTTTCAGGTCGTCGCGATCCACGCTGGTGATTACCACGTAGGACAATTTCAGTTTTTCGATCGTTTCGGCGAGATGCCGGGGTTCATCCACATCGGGTGCGAGCGGCCGGCCGTGCGCCACGTCGCAGAACGGGCAGCGGCGGGTGCAGATGTCACCGAGGATCATGAACGTCGCCGTGCCCTTGCCGAAACATTCGCCGATGTTCGGGCAGGATGCCTCCTCGCAGACCGTGTGCAGTTTCTGCTCGCGGAGGACCTGCTTGATCTCGTGGAAGCGCGATCCCGGCCCGGGCGCTCGTACGCGGATCCAATCCGGCTTTTGAAGTTTCTCTTTCGGAAAAAACTTCAGACGTGCCGTCTTGAGGGCGCCCTTTTCCTTGACGCCGGCTTCACGCATGCTCGAGTTTCCCGATGAGGATGCCGGCAAGGTTTTTCCCCAGAATCTCCTTGCTTTCCTTTATTCCAAGGTCGCGCGTCTGCGTCACCTGCATGCCCGGAAAGCCGCAAGGGTCGATGGCGGAGAATGGCTTCAGATCCATGTCGACGTTTAGCGCGAGGCCGTGAAACGCGCAGCCTCGCGAAACGCGGATGCCGAGCGCGGCGATCTTTGCGCCGCCGACATAGATGCCGGGCGCCCCTGGCTTTCTTTCGGCGCGGCTGCCGAGAAGGTCGATGACCGATTGCTCGAGCATCGCCACGAACTGTTTCACCTTGATGCCGCGGCGCGCCAGGTCCACCAGCGTGTAGAGAACAACCTGTCCGGGGCCGTGGTAGGTGATTTCGCCGCCGCGCTCGACCTGCAGCACGGGAATGCTGCCGCCGGGTTTCGGTCCGTGCGCCGCATCGGCGGCAAGGCCGAGCGTATAGACCGGGGGATGCTCGAGCAGCCAGAGTTCATCAGGCGTATCGGCGCCGCGCCGCGCGGTGAACTCGCGCATCGCCTGCAGCGTGGATTCATAGGGACTCATTCCCATCCGCACCATGCGCACCATGCGCACCCGCTCGAGGACGGCGCTCATCAAAGCACCATCACGACGGCCGGGTGGTCGCAGAGTTCCCGGTAGAGGGCATCGAGCTGTTCCTGAGAGGTGGCGTTCACGGTGGCTGTCAGGCTGATGTACTTGCCCTCGCGGCTGGGCCGCGTCTCGATGGCGCCAGGCACGAAGTCAGGCGCGTGCCGGCGCACGATCTCGATCACTGCCGAGGTGAAGCCGCTTTCCCGGCGCCCCATGATCTTGACCGGGAACGCCGTGGGAAAAGCGATGACCGACTCCATCTCAAGCGGCTTGTTTTTCCTTTCCTGCACGCATGCCTTTTTGCTTGAATTCCTGATACAGCGCATGCACGCGGCGGAACACCGGGCCGGGCTTGCCACCAGCGACCGGCCTGCCGTCGAGCGTCACGATGGCGAGCACTTCCTTGGAAGAGGACGTAACCCAGACTTCGTCTGCGCCGCGCACTTCGGCTTCGCTGATATTGCGGTACTCGAGCGCCAGCCCGGCCGCCTGCGCGATCTCCGCGATCACGTCGTAGGTGATGCCCGGGAGGATCAGGTTTGACTTCGGCGGCGACAGGATTACCCCGCCTTTAACCACAAAAACATTCGAGGCCGACGCCTCGGTGAGATTGCCGTCGCGAAACAGGATCGTCTCCACCGCGCCCGCGTCCGCCGAAACCTGGCGCAGCAGGCAGTTGCCGATGAGAGAGATGGACTTGATGTCGCAGTGCTGCCAGCGGTCGTCAATCGCACTGACCGCGGCCGCGCCGCGTTGCACCAGCTCCTGCGGCGGATTGACGAGTGGATTGGACATTACAAACACCGTCGGCACCGCATCCTTCGGAAACGCATGGTCGCGCCTGGCAACGCCGCGCGTCACCTGGAAATACACGCCTTGGTCCTCGAAGGACTGCTTCGCGACCAGCTGCAGGATGATGTCGCGCCACTCCGCGCGGCTGTAGGGATTGCGGATCCGCACCGCGGCGAGACTGCGCTCCAGGCGCGCGAGGTGCTCGTCTATGCGGAACGGCACGCGCGAGTAGACGGGGATCAGTTCGTAAACACCGTCGCCGAAGATGAAACCGCGGTCGAGCACGGGAACGCGCGCTTCCTCGACCGGCATGAACTTGCCATTAAGAAAAACCATTCTGACTCCGCTACCTCAACCAGAGCCTCAGTGTATCCCAGGCGCGCACGAAAATCCCCGCTGCCGGCACCTCTTCGAGCGCGATCACCGGGTACTCGCCGAACGGCTTGCCATCCAGCGTCACGCGCAGGTTGCCGACGCGGGTGCCCGCCGCCACCGGCGCCAGCAGCGGCGAATGCGACAGCAGTTCGGCCTTCAGTTTCTCGCCCTGGCCCTTGGGAACCGTGACCACCAGATCGTCGCGGAAACCGGCCTTCAGGCTTGCGCGCGCGCCTTTCCAGACTTCGATCTCCTTCACCGGCGCGTTGCCCGCGTAGAGGCGTACCGCGTCGAAGAACTGGAATCCCCAATTGAGCAGTTTCTGCGATTCCTGCGCGCGCATGGACTCTGATGTCGAGCCGAGCAGCACCGACAGCAAGCGCCGCGGTCCGCGTTTCGAGGACGCGACCAGGCAGTAGCCAGCCGCCTCGGTGAAACCGGTTTTCATCCCGTCCACCGTGTTGTCGAGCCACAGCAGGCGATTGCGGTTGACCTGGATGATGCCGTTGTAGCGGTACTCGCGCTGCGAATAGTACTGCGCGTACTGCTCCGGGAAATCGCGGATCAGCGCCGAGGCGAGCAGGTGAAGGTCGCGCGCCGTCGAATAGTGCTGCGGGTCGGGCAGCCCCGACGCGTTCATGTACTTGGTGTTCTTCATGCCGAGGCGATCGGCCTCGCGGTTCATCCTCCCCGCGAACGCTTCCTCGGAACCGGCGAGCTGCTCGGCGAGCGCGATGCAGGCGTCGTTGCCGGACTGAACGATCATGCCGCGGATCAGTTCGTCCACGCTCACCGGCTTCTTCGGCTCGATGAACATGCGCGAGCCGGGCGCGCGCCAGGCGCGCTCCGACACGTTCACCTGTTGCTCGAGCGCGAGCTTTTTCTCCTTCAGCGCGGCGAACACCAGGTAGGCAGTCATCAGCTTGGTCAGGGAAGCCGGCTCGAAGCGCTCGTCGGGCTTTTCCGCGGCGAGAATCTGGCCGCTTGAAATATCCACGACCACCCAGGCACGGCCCGTCACTTGCGGCGCTTGAGGTGCTTGCGCCGAGGCAAGAGCCGGCAGAATAAGGATCAGGAAAAGGAAACAGCGCGGCATCGGAGCTTCACTGCGCAAAAAACCGTGGATTATAGCGGTTACCTTGCGACGAGCACCGGCCTCAGGCTCAGTTCCGTCTGGATTCGATCGGCGATCGACCGCGCCTCGTCCTGCGAGCGGTAGGGGCCCAGATGCAGGCGAAAAACGGTACCACCGGGAACCACCTGGATCGGTTCCGTCAGCCAGGCAAGATCGCGGTAGACGCGAATGCGGAAATTCTCGGCCGCTTCACGCGCGGAAAAAGCCCCCAACTGCAGAAACACGCCCTGGGTTTCGGCTTTCGCCTCCCGGACCGGTTCTGCTTTCCCCGGCAAAACGGTTTCTACTTCAACGCGGGCGCTGCCGGATTCCGTGTAGCCGAGTTTCCAGGCCGCGGCGTAAGACAGATCGATGATTCGATCCGAGTGGAACGGCCCGCGATCGTTGATCCGCACCACCACGCTGCGGCCATTGGCGGGATTGGTGACGCGTACGTAGCTGGGAATCGGCAGGGTCGGATGCGCCGCGGTCATGGCGTACATGTCGTAGCGCTCGCCGCTCGAGGTGGGCGCGCCGTGGTAGCGCCGGCCGTACCAGCTTCCGACACCGATCTGCCTGAAGGGCGCCAAGCTTGCGGCTGGGACGTAATCCTTGCCGAAGACCTGATAGGGACGGTTGGCGAAACGGTGCA
This sequence comes from Nitrosovibrio sp. Nv4, assembly GCA_945906765.1. Classification (GTDB taxonomy): domain Bacteria; phylum Pseudomonadota; class Gammaproteobacteria; order Burkholderiales; family SG8-39; genus RBG-16-66-20. The sequence goes on from CAMDRF010000007.1 coordinate 45,571, forward strand.
GCGGCTCGGCTTTCGGCACCGCATCCGGAACGGCCGCCAGATCGGGCGGCGGGTTTGCGCCGGGGCCGTCGTCCTTGTAGTAAGCGCCTTTGGCGGGCGGGGATGCGGCAGGTGGCGACGCTTCGTGTCGGGAGATCGTTCCGCAACCGGCCAAGACAAGGGTCGCCGCAAGAACTGCCAGCTTCACCGCTGCTCGTACACCACGTTGCCGGCGACAATCGTCGTGCGCACACGACCGGCGAGCTCGTAGCCCAGAAACGGCGTGTTCTTGCCCTGGCTGCGCAGCACCTCCGGGGCCACGCGCCAGCTCTGCTGCGGATCGAACAGCACGAGATCCGCCGGCAAGCCGGCCTCGATCCGCCCCGTCTGCACGCCGAGGATGCGCGCCGCATCGCTGGTGACGCGCGCGAGTGTCTTCGCCAGCGGCAGCTTCTTCGCCGCGCCCCACTTGAGCAGCAGCGGCAGCAGCAATTCCAGGCCGGTGGCGCCGGGTTCGGCTTCCGCGAACGGCATCTGCTTCTGGTCCTCGTCTACCGGCGTGTGGTCGGACACCGCGCAGTCGACGGTGCCATCGGCAAGGCCCGCGGCAAGCGCGTCGCGGTCACGCTGCGAGCGCAACGGCGGCTCGAGCCGGCAGTGCGAGTCGTAGTAGCCAAGGTCCATTTCCGACAGGTGTACGTGATGGATGCCGACGTCGCAGCTGACCGGCAGGCCTTCCTTCTTCGCGGCGCGGATCATCTCGACGGCGACCGCGGTGGACAGGCGGCAGACATGTACGCGCGTGCCGGTGGCGCGAACCAGTTGCAGCAGGGTACCGAGCGCGATGGTTTCGGCAAACGACGGAATGCCGGGCAGCCCCAGGCGGGTCGCGACTTCGCCGTCATGCGCGACGCCGCCGTGCGCGAGCGAGCGGTCCTCCGCACGCAGCCACACCGGAAAGCCGAAGGTGGCGGCGTATTGCATCGCGCGCCAGAGCACCTGCGTGTCAGCGAGCGGCGCGTTGGCCTGCGAGAAGGCGACGCAACCCGCCTCGGCAAGTTCGGCCATCTCGGTAAGCCGTTCCCCTGCCAGCTTTACCGTGAGCGCACCGACCGGATACACGCGTGCGCGAGCGAGCGCCTTGGCGCGCCGGCGCAGCATGTCCACCAGGCCCGGTTCATCCAGTGGCGGATCGGTATCCGGCGGACAGGCAAGACTGGTCACGCCGCCCGCCACGGCGGCGTCCATCTCCGATTCGAGCGTTGCCTTGTACTCGTAACCCGGCTCGCGCAGGCGCGCCGAGAGGTCGATCAGGCCGGGGGCGACGACCAGCCCCTTGGCATCGATAGTTTGATCGGCTTTTTCTTTCTTGTCGGAAATCTTCCCGCCAGAAACGAACACGTCTCCAAGCTCATCGCGTCCGCTGGCCGGATCTACCACGCGCCCACCTTTGATCAACAGCTTCATCAGTTTCCTGCCACGATGGACATCACCGCCATGCGCACCGCGATACCGAAGGTGACCTGCGGCAGGATCACCGAATGCGGGCCATCTGCCACCGACGAATCAATCTCAACGCCGCGATTCATCGGTCCCGGATGCATTACGATGGCATCCGCTTTCGCGAGCGCGAGTTTGTCAGCCGTCAGGCCATAGTGCTTGAAGAATTCCTGCGCCGAAGGCAGCAGCGCGCCGTTCATGCGCTCGTTCTGCAGCCGCAGCATGACTACCACGTCGCAGCCCTTGAGACCCGCGCGCATGTCGTGGAACACGCGCACGCCGAGCGATTCCACCCCTGCGGGCAGCAGCGTCTGCGGGCCGATCACGCGCACTTCAGGGGCGCCGAGCGTGGTTAGGCCGTGGATCAGGGAGCGCGCAACACGCGAATGCAGCACATCGCCGACGATCGCCACGGTGAGCCCGGTGAAGTCTTTCTTGTAGTGCCGGATGGTGTAGAGGTCGAGCAAGCCCTGCGTCGGATGCGCGTGCCGGCCGTCGCCCGCATTGATGACGTGCTCGTGCGGCTTGACGTGCCGCGCGATCAGGTAGGGGGCGCCTGAAGAGCCGTGGCGCACCACGAACACGTCTGCCTGCATTGCCGACAGGTTGGCCACCGTGTCTAGCAAAGATTCGCCCTTTGATTGCGAACTCGCCGCGACGTTCAGATTGATGACGTCGGCCGAAAGCCGCTTGGCGGCGATCTCGAATGTGGTGCGCGTGCGCGTCGACGCCTCGAAAAACAGGTTGAACACGCTCTTGCCGCGCATCAACGGCACTTTCTTCACTTCGCGTTCGGTCACGCCGGCGAAGGGCTCCGCGGTGTCGAGGATCTGCACGAGTATTTCCCGCGGCAGCCCCTCGATCGACAGCAGGTGCTGCAGCTCGCCGTTGGCGTTGAGTTGCGGGTTAGCCGCCATCTTCGAGCTCCAACGACAGCTTGCCGCTGGCGCCGCGCTTCAGGCGCAGGCGTTTGCCTGCCGGCACCTCCACCCGCGCGCCGACGTGCTGGGCAGCGATCGGCAACTGCCGTCCGCCGCGATCGGCGAGCACCACCAGCGAGATGCTCCTCGGCCTGCCGTAGTCGAACAGTTCGTTCATCGCCGCGCGCACCGTGCGCCCGGTGTAGAGCACGTCGTCCACCAGCAGCAGGTCGCGGCCCTCGACTTCGAACGGAATTTTCGTGCGCTTGGGATCGTGCTTGAGACCTTCTTTGGCGTAATCGTCGCGGTAGAAGGCGATGTCCATGAGTCCCAGAGGGTCCTTCATGCCGAGCAGCGGATGCAACCGCTCGGCGAGCCAGGCGCCTCCCGTATGCAGGCCGATCATCGCGCTGGCCGGCGTGATGTGCCCCCGGAGCTCGGCCGCGAGCTTCGGCAGCAGCGTCTCTGCGTCAGGCAGTTTGGTCACGACGTTCGCTCACCGAAATATTGCTCGAGGATGATTTGTGCCGCATGCGAATCAAGCGTTTTGCCCTTCGCCAGATCGGCCGTCTTGCGCTTGCCGTAAGCCGCCCGCATGCGGCTTTCGACCTCCGCCGAACTGTAGCGCTCGTCCACCAGCTCTACCGGGAGCCGGAAGCGGCCGTTCAGCTGGCGCGCGAATCGTTCGGCGCGGCGCGTCATCTCGTGCGGCGCGCCGTCTTCACCGAGCGGGCGCCCGACCACCAGCAAGGAAGGTTTCCATTCCTTCACCAGGCGCTCAATCGCGGTGAGCCGCCCCGGCTGGGGTTGCGCGGCGACGCCCTGCAGGGGATGCGCGGTGCCCAGTTCCGCTTCGCCCACCGCCACGCCAATACGCTGCAATCCGAAGTCGAACGCAAGGACGGTCTGGGCAGCCTTGTCAGGCATGTCCCGCCTGGTCGGTGAGCTGCGCGTAGTCGATTCCCAGCAGCTGCATCGCCGCGGGCAAGCGCTCATCGGCTGGAACATCGAACAGAATGGCGTCCTTCGCCTCCACGGTGAGCCAGGCGTTCTGCTTCAGCTCGTGCTCGATCTGGCCGGCCGACCAGCCGGCGTAGCCGAGCGAAACCAGCAGCTTCGACGGGCCCTCGCCGCGGCCGACCGCCTCGAGGATGTCCTTTGACGTGGTGAGTCCGACGGCGCCAGCCGCCCCGCCAGTCACCTTGATCGTCGCCTGCCACTCGCCCGCGGGCAGGTGCAGGACGAATCCACGATCGGTCTGCACCGGGCCGCCGAAATAGACCGGCGCGTCGGCGAAAGTGCTGCTCTTCAGGCTTAGCGACAAGCGCTCGAACAGCGCCTGCAGGGTCATGTCGATGGGGCGGTTGACGACGATCCCGAGCGCGCCCTGCTCGTTGTGCTCGCAGACGTAAGTCAGTGTCCTCGAAAAGTACGGATCTGCCATGTTGGGCATGGCGATCAGGAAATGATTCGTCAGATTGATCGAGGACACGCTTGACGTTATTTTACCGCATCGCCCGCCCCGCGTCCCCGGATTTCTCCCGGTACGGGACGCTCAGATCTCCATCATTTCGAAGTCGTCCTTGCGTGCGCCGCACTCGGGACAGGTCCAGTTCATCGGCACGTCCTCCCAGCGCGTGCCCGGCGCGATGCCTTCACCGGGAATTCCTGCGGCTTCGTCGTAGACCCATCCGCAGATTAGGCACATCCACGTCTTGAATTGAACTTGTTGCTCGGTCATTGGAGGCGGGACAGTAAAATTGCCCCGGATAATAGCGCATGTCGTCGTCACCTCCTGTGGTACTTGCCTTTGCCGCTTCCGATCCGACCGGCGGTGCAGGCCTGCAGGCGGACCTGCTCACGCTCGCGAGTCTCGGCTGCCATCCGCTGTCGGTGCTTACCGGGCTCACGGTGCAGGACACGCGCGGCGTCGAGAGCCTGCTTGCGATCGAAGCGGCATGGGTCGAGGGCCAGGCGCGCCGCGTGCTCGAGGATATACCGGTCGCGGCGTTCAAGCTCGGTGTTCTCGGATCCGCCGGCAACGCCCGGGTCATTGCCGCCATCCTCGCCGAGCATCCACGCATACCCGTGGTGCTCGATCCAGTGCTTGCCTCCGGCCGGGGCGATGCGCTTGCGGATGACGAAACCACACGAATATTGCGCAGCGCGCTCCTGCCGCGCACGAGCGTGCTGACGCCGAACAGCCTGGAGGCGCGTCGCCTGGCCGGTGCGGCGCCGGATGCAGATCTCGCCGAATGCGCGCGTGAACTCACCAAACAGGGCTGCAAATACGTGCTCGTTACCGGCACGCATGAAAAAGGGGCGGAGGTCGTCAACACGCTCTACAACGCCCACGGGGTGGTGCGCGAAGATCGCTGGCAGCGCCTGCCCGGGAGCTATCACGGCTCCGGCTGCACGCTTGCCTCCGCGACCGCCGCCCTGCTTGCCAAGGGCGCGGCAGTGGAGGGAGCCGTCCAGCAAGCGCAGGAATATACCTGGAAATCGCTTGCCGCCGGATTTTCTCCGGGCCATGGCCAGGCGATTCCCGATCGCTTTTTCGAATCCCGATGAAGCTGCGCGGCCTGTACGCCATCACGCCGGAGCTCGCGGACACCGGGACGCTATTGCGGAGCGTAGCGCAGGCGCTCGACGGTGGAATCGCGATACTGCAGTACCGGCGCAAGGGCAAGCAACATATTGACGAAGCAAAGACGCTTGCACGCTTGTGCCGGGAGCGCGCCGTGCCGTTCGTCGTCAACGACAATATCGCGCTCGCTCTGGACTGCGGCGCCGACGGCGTGCACCTCGGGAGCGCAGATGGCGAACTCGCCGCCGCGCGCGCAAAGCTCGGCGGCAGGTTTCTCGGCGCCTCCTGCTACGATTCCCTCTCCGCCGCCCGCGCGGCGGTCGCCGCGGGCGCCGACTACGTCGCTTTCGGCAGCGTTTTCCCCTCGTCGACCAAGCCCGCGGCGGTACGCGCGCCGCTCACGCTTTTTGGCGAAGCGCGCTCGCTCGGCGTACCGCTGGTTGCGATCGGCGGCATCACCCTGCAGAACGCGCCGCAACTGCTCGCCGCCGGCGCCGACTGCGTGGCGGTGATCTCCGATCTATTCGACGCCCCGGATATCGGCGCGCGCGCACGCGCCTACGGTATGCTCTTCCAATCATGACTACACGCAATGAAACCCTGTTCGAGCGCGCGCGGCAGCGCATCCCCGCGGGCGTCAACTCGCCAGTGCGCGCCTTCCGTGCCGTAGGCGGCACGCCGCCCTTCTTCGAACGCGCCTCCGGCCCGCACCTCTGGGACGCCGACGGCAAGCGCTACATCGATTACGTCGGCTCCTGGGGTCCGATGGTGCTCGGCCACACCCACCCGCAAGTGGTCGAGGCCGTGCAGGCGGCGGCAGCGCGCGCGCTATCCTTCGGCGCGCCGACCGAAAGCGAGATCGAATTGGCCGAAGCGATCTGCCGCCTGATGCCCTCGGTTGAGATGGTGCGCCTCGTTTCCTCGGGTACCGAAGCGACGATGTCGGCGATCCGCCTGGCGCGCGGCCACACCGGGCGCAACCTGATCGTGAAATTCGAGGGCTGCTATCACGGCCATGCCGACAGCCTGCTGGTGAAAGCCGGCTCCGGCGCCCTCACCTTCGGCAACCCGAGTTCCGCGGGCGTGCCGCCAGAGATCGCCGCGCTTACTCTCGTTCTTGATTTTAATAATATTGATCAAATAGAAAAAACCTTCGCCGCCCGCGGCCCAGAAATCGCCTGCGTGATCGTGGAACCGGTCGCCGGCAACATGAATCTCGTCTTACCCGCGCCCGGTTTTCTCGATTCGCTGCGCGAGAACTGCAGCCGGCATGGCGCGGTACTTATCCTCGATGAAGTCATGACCGGTTTTCGCGTCGCGCTAGGCGGCGCGCAGGCGCGCTACGGCATCAAGCCGGACCTTACGACGCTGGGAAAAGTCATCGGCGGCGGCCTGCCGGTCGGCGCCTTCGGCGGCAAGCGCGAAATCATGGAGAAGATCGCGCCGCTCGGGCCGGTGTACCAGGCCGGCACGCTCTCAGGCAACCCGGTCGCCGTCGCCGCGGGCTTGGCGACGTTGAAGCTGCTGGATACACCGGGATTTCAGGAAAAAATTTCCGGTGTTGCAGATGCCTTGATTCAAGGTCTCAAGAACGAAGCGCAAAAAGCCGGAGTCGTGTTCTCAGCGCAATCGGTCGGCAGCATGTTCGGGCTGTATTTCCGCGCCGTGCCGCCGACCAGCTTTGCCGAAGTGATGCAATGCGACAAAGATCGCTTCAACAAATTCTTCCACACCATGCTTGAGCGCGGCGTGTACCTCGCGCCATCCGCCTACGAGGCCGGCTTCGTGTCGGCGACGCATGGCACCACGGAAATCGACGCGACGCTTGCTGCCGCACGTGAGGCGTTTAAGGCTTAGCGCACATCGGCGGCAGGCAGCGGTTTGAAGTGCTTGCTGAGTGCGATGCCTTGGCGTTGGTAGGACGAGTTCGCGTTGCTGCCGTAGAGCCGCGCCGGCGGTGCCATGAGAAGCTCATAAACCAGCCGACCGACCACCTGGCCGTGTTCAATCACGAACGGGACTTCAAAGGACCGGACTTCGAGAACGGCCCGCGATCCTTCCCCTCCCGCATCGCGATGACCAAAACCGGGATCGAAGAATCCGGCGTAGTGGACCCGAAAGTCGCCCATCAAAGTGTCGAAGGCAAGCATCTCGGCCGCATGCGTCGGTGGAACATTCACCGCTTCGCGCGACGCCAGAATGTAGAAGTCCGCCGGGTCCAGTACCAATCCGCCGCGGCGAGGCGCGTGGACTGGCTCCCAATAGTCCAGCACGTCGTAGTGCCGCACCTTGTCGATGTCGATGAGACCGGCATGGCTCCTTGCCTTGTAGCCAATGATGCCTCCCGATTTGTCACCCTGCACATCGACCGTAACCGGAACGCCATCGCGGATATCGTTGCCGCTGATCGAGGCCACAACCTGGTGCTCTTCCAGAAGCCGCCTCATCGCCGTGTCGCTGCTGGGCGGATTGCCGCGGCGTATGCGAATCTGATTCAACCTGGAACCCCTGCGCACCAGTACGCTGAAGGTGCGGGGCGAGACCTCGGCATAGAGCGAGCCGCTGTAGCGCTCACGGACGCGATCGACCCCAAACGGAGGTCGAGGCTGGCAGGCTGATACTGGTCGTCGTGGATGGGCTCTTGGGAAAAAATTTCCCTGGTTACTCTCGTCAGATATTCGAGTTCCTGCGAAGGCAATATCCCGGTCTTGCGAACCGCCGCGTCCGAGTCGTCTTCCGTTGCTTCGCGCCGGTTCATGCCGCGCGGCGCTATCCGGTTCGTGCAGGGTCAGTCGCACAACGCGGCAAGATCTGCCGTGTAGTCCGAGCGTTCGATCGAGCCGTTCTTGCCGAAAAACTCGACGCGCTTCGATTGCGGATAAACGATCCACGCCTCAAGAGCGCCGACGGCGAGATAGGCATCCACCTTGCCGCGCAGTTCCTTGAGCGAGTTCGACGGCGAAGCGATCTCGATGCACAGCTCCGGGGCGCGCGTAAACGGCGTCTCGGCGCCATACGCGCGCATGAAATTCGGACTTGCCCACGCCACGTCGGCGACCAAAAGCCCCACCGGGGTGACGACCGAAGCTTCGGCGATCGCCTGCCCGCCGAGCGGTGCGAGCCGTTGGCAAAGCCTGCCCTGAAGCGCTCCATGGTAGTTGCTCGCCGGGCTCATCAGTATCCGCCCCCAGACATCCAACTCGATTTTTCCCGGCAGATTCGCAAGTCGCGGGTCCGTGCACAGCGCCCGAAACCGCTCGGCGAGGCCCTCTTGTGTCAACGGCGCTTCAAGGATTTCAGGGATGGCGGCCATGACTTCTGCTCCGTGCTCCTCCATGCGGAAACGCAACACCCACGCGTTCAAAACAGTTTATCACGCTCGCCTGCGGAACAGCGCCTGAGCCCCGTCTTAGAGCAAGAACAGCGTCGCCAATCCGAGAAAAATAAAAAACCCGCCCGAGTCGGTGCAGGCGGTGATCAGCACCGAAGAGCCGAGCGCCGGATCGCGGCCGAAGCGGGCGCGCAGATAGGGGATCGTGACGCCCATGCCGGCGGCGAGGAGCAGATTGAGCAGCATCGCAAGCGCCATCACGCCGCCCAGTGCGGCGCTGCCGTAGAGCAGGTAGGTCGCGACGCCGAGCAGCCCGCCCCAGATCACGCCGTTCAGGGTCGCGACGCCGAGTTCCTTGGCGATCAGCTTATTCCAGTAGCTGGACTGGATCTGCCCCAGCGCCAGCGCGCGCACGATCATGGTGATGGTCTGGTTGCCCGAGTTGCCGCCGATGCCGGCGACGATCGGCATCAGCGCGGCGAGGGCCACCAGCTTCTCGATCGAGCCTTCGAAAGCGCCGATGACGCGCGATGCGACAAAGGCGGTGACCAGATTCACCGCCAGCCACGCCCAGCGGTTCCTGAAACTGTTCCAGACCGGGGCGAATACGTCCTCTTCCTTGGACAAACCGGCCTCGGCAAGCTGCGATTCGGCGCTCGTTTCGCGGATGTGGTCCATGACCGCATTCACCGTCACGCGGCCCACCAGGCTTCCGGTGATGAGGTCGACCACCGGCGCCGATACCAGGTCGTAGCGCTCGAACGCCTGCGCGGCATCCTCGGCGCGATCTTCGGGACGCAGCTTGACGCTCTCGGGCACCATCACGTCCCCCACCACGCGCTCAAGGTCCGAAACGATGAGGCGCGCCAATGGCAACGTTCCCCGGAGTTTGTTGCCGCGGTCGATCACGAACAACTGATCGGTATGCGCCGGCAATTCATCCAGCGCCCGCAGATAGCGGGTCGCGGCCTCAAGCGTGACGTCCTCGCGCACCGTGACCTGGTCGAATTCCATCAGCGCACCGACCGTGCCTTCATCGTAGGACAGCGCGGCGCGCAACAGCACGCGCTCTTGCGGGGGCAGCGCCCGGATGACGTCCTGCACCACCTCGTCGGGCAGATCGGGGGCGAGGTCAGCGATCTCGTCCGCGTCGAGGGTTTCTGCCGCCGCAACCAGCTCCTTGGAGTCCATGGTCGCGATGAGCGATTCGCGTACCGCGTCCGAAAGCTCCAGCAGGATTTCGCCCTCGCGTTCGGCCTTGACCAGGTCCCAGACCACCAAGCGCTCATCCAGCGGCAGCGCTTCGAGGGTGTAGGCGACGTCGGCCGGATGAAGCTTATCGAGTTCGGTGCGCAGTCCAGCTGGATCGCGGGTGCGCGCGAGCCGCTCCTGCACCGTTCGCAGGTTCTGCTGCAGATCCTCGACTTCGAGGCGCGAAGGCTGGTCTGTCATCACGGAATCTGCGCCGCCGGCATGCGCGAGAGTATCGTCTCGATGCGGCCGGCGATGTAGGACGTGATGCGGCCCGGCGCATAGCGGCGCGGGCTGGGCAGGATCGCCGCCAGGAACGCCGCCTGCGGGGCGCTCAGGGACGCCGCGTCGATGCCGAAGTGGTACCGCGCCGCGGCCTGGGCGCCGAAAACCCCTTCGCCCCACTCCGCGAAATTCAGATACAGCTCCAGGATGCGGCGCTTGCTGAGCGTGGACTCGAGCATCCAGGTGATCACGGCTTCCTGGCCCTTGCGCAGCCACGATCGCTCGCCCGATAGAAACAGGTTCTTCGCCAGCTGCTGGCTGATGGTCGAGGCGCCGGAAACCACCTTGCCCTTCTTTTCGTTTTTTTCCATCGCCTTGGAGATCGCCTCCCAGTCGAATCCCTCGTGGTCGACGAATTTCGCGTCCTCCGCGGCCACCACGGCGCGCTTCAACTGCGCCGAAACACGTTCATACGGAATCCATTGGTGCGCGAGCTTTGCCTTGGCATCCTTCTCGCGCAGCCGTTCGATGCGCGCTTCCATGAACGCCGTGGTTTCGGGCTGATACACCCGCCACCAAAGGACGTGGGCGAAGAACCAGCACTGAACAGCCGCCACGATCAGGACCAGCGCGCCCAGGCTGTAACAAAAGACCTTCCAGGCTCGGAGCATCCACCCGAGCCGACTTTTGGACTTAGGCGGCACGCAGCGCCGCTAGCACTGCCCTTGTGTCGGGGGCAACACTGCGCCATATCTGGAATGACTCCGCCGCCTGCTCGACCAGCATCCCCAGCCCGTCACTCGCTGCTGCGCCTGCGGCGCGCGCCAGGGCGAGGAACGGCGTGTCGCGGCCGTACACCATGTCGTAGCCGAGCGCGCCGGGCGCAAATGCGCCCGAGGCCAGTGGCGGCGCTTCATCGACGAGGCCCGCCGAGGTGGCATTGATCAGGAGATCGAACTGCGCGTTTTCGATATCGCCGTAACCGCCACCCGACGCCGCGCCAAAACGCTGCGCCAGCGCGCGTGCCTTGTCCGCGGTGCGATTCGCGATCACCAGACACTGCGGACGGGCGCTGAGCAACGGGCCGACAACGCCCCGGGCCGCGCCGCCCGCACCCATCAGCAGCACGCGCCGGCCCGCGATCGCGCGCCCGAGGTTCACGGTAATGTCGCGCAGCAGTCCTATGCCGTCGGTGTTGTCGCCGCGCACGCCGTTTCCCTCGAAGATCAGGGTATTGACGACCCCCGCCGCGCGGGCTCTTTCGCTTAGCGCATTCCCGCAATAGCGGAAAGCCTGGTCCTTGAACGGCAGCGTAACGTTAGCGCCGCGTCCGCCAGCAGCGCGAAACGCGTCCAGCGTGCGCGCGAAACCATCCAGCGGTGCCTCAATTTGCGTGTATTCGATGTCCTGCCGCGTCTGGCGCGCGAATTCGGCATGAATCCAGGGCGACTTCGAGTGGGCGACAGGGTTTCCTATCACCGCGTAGCGATCGGCCATGCCTTATTCAGTCCAGACCTTGTCGCCTTGCGCGAAGAACCACGTCCGCGTGATCACCAGCAGATCGGTGTCCTTGCGGATGTCGGCCGGAAAGGCGGCGAAGGGCGCCGCCATCTGCACGATGCGGAACGCCGCCCTGTCCAGCCCCTTGAGCCCGGAGGAACGCTCAAGGTCGATCGACTCGACGCTGCCATCGGGCCGGATCGTCACCGTGAGGCGCAGCACGCCGTAGAGCTTGCCGCGCGCTTCAGCCGGGTAGTTGATCGTGCCGACGCGCTCGATTTTCGCGCGCCAGTCCTCTTCGTACTGCGCGAAGCGGTATTCGCTGGCGTTGGCGCCGATGAAGCGCTTGCGCGGCCGCTCCTGGTAGGCCTGCGTCTGGCGCGCGATCTGGGCCTGCAGGTCGAGCATCGCCAGCGAACGATCCGCCATGTCGCGCCCGGAAACCTGCGGCGACGCTTCTTCGGAAGCCTGGCGCTGCGATTCGGTGGGAATTTCCGCGCCCTGCTCCCGGTTCAACGCGAGGAGTTTCTGCTGCTGCGCTTCCAGCTCGCGCTGGCGGCGCTGCGTGTCAGCCAGATCGCGTCCGGGATCGCGCGGGTTGGTCACCGGCGCCGCGCTGGTGGCGCGCCGCTTGTCGTCGGTGTTGCCGCCGCCATCCAGGTTGGCCTGCGCCAGCGCCTTGGCGCGCGAGAGCTTGTCGCGCGTCTTGGAATTCACCAGGATCACTTCAAGCGGCTGGCTGGCCGATTTCCAGCGCAGCGCTTCGGGAAAGCGGAAATGGATCGTCAGCAGCATCGCATGCAGGAGGATGGACACGGCGACCGATATCGCCAGGATGCGGGACTGGCGGTCAAGTCCGCTCCAGTATTCACGCGGATCCAGCAATAAGTTCGCGGTGTTGCCGTGCAAAATCACCTCAGACGGCGAAGTTCTGCGGGTATTTTAGACTCTTACAGCACTCCCTGCCCGAGGGTTTCCCGCCACGTGCAGGCCAAGGTGGGCCCGATCAGGTCGGGCGCTTCGAGCGCCAGGCGCACCCGAGTGCCTGCATCAAGTTCCGGCAGCGAGGGCACGCGCACCGCCAGAGGCATGCCGTCGAAGCGCACCAGGTTCTCGCGCAGGACGGTGCCGTCAATCTGCGCCACTTGTTCCTGCGCGATCCAGCGAAGGCACCAGTAGTGCTCCATCGCGCGCTGGTGCTCGTCGTAGCCCGCGGTGGTCAATTCGAAGGCGCGCAGGGCCGCCAGCAGCGACTCGCTGTTGCGCGCAAAAGGCGGGCGCTGCCCGCGCAATCCGGCCACCAGCTGCCACTGGTTGACGAGGTCGACGTAGCGGCGCAACGGCGAGGTCATCCAGGAGTAGGACGACACGCCCAGTCCTTCATGCATTTCCGCGTGCACGCTCAGCCTGACCTTGCCCGAGGACTGCACGCGGTAGATGCCGGCGATGTCCTTCTCGGCAAGCTGCTCGCCCCAGCTGGTGTTGGCGAGGATCATGAGTTCCGAGACAAGCTTGTCGAGCGGCGCGCCGCGCTTGCGCGCTTCGATCGCCACCCGCCCGTCCTCAACGCGGAAAACATAGTCCAGGTTGGCGGCGTTGACGCTCGGCTTGCCGCGGCGCACCTCAAGCGCCAGCGCCAGCTGCCACAGCGTATGCAGCTCCTCTTCGAAGGCAAGCCCGAAGCGGGCCAGATTCGCCCCGCCGGCCTCAAATGCGGCGTTCAGCGCAGCGTGCCCGGCATGGCGCAGATTGGCGGCCACCTTGACGCGTTCGAGTTTCGTATGCCGGCCGCGCAGCGCGAAATCCTTCGCCCCGACGTTCAGGTAGAGCGACACCACCGGGCGCACCTGACCCTCGTCGAGCGACAGGCGCTCGATGGCGTCCTCGGGAAGCATGGTGAACTTGCGGCCGGGCGTGTAGGCGGTCGAGAGCCGATCGCGGGCGATGGCGTCGAGCGCCGAGCCGGGCGAGAAGACCAGTCCCGGCGCGGCGATGTGAATGCCGACGCGCAGTTCGTCGTCCGACACGCGCATGACGGAAAAGGCGTCGTCGATTTCGGTGGTGCCGATATCGTCCAGGCTGAAAGCAGGACTTTCGGCCAGCGGCAGATCGTCCGGCAGCACGGGCGCGTCGTGCGCCGGAAAGCCGGTGCCCTTCGGATAGAACTCGTGTACGAAGCGCCCGAGGTGATACTCGTGGCTGTCGGCGAGCAGGCCGCAGCGCTCGAACAGGCGCGCGGTGGTCAGGCCGGCCTGGGTGCAGGCCTGCTCCAGCGCCTTGGTCTCGGCTTTGGCGCGGTCCGGCGCATAGAGCAGTTCGTCGCGCAGCGACGCAATCTCAGGCGGGCACTCGAAGCGCGAGAGTTGCGCCGCCCACCCGGCGATCCGCTCCTGCAGGAGCCTTTTCTTCTCCAGCCCCGCGAGCGCGAGCTTGAGCGTGTCCTCCGGCGCCGCCTGGAAACGCCCCCGCCCGCGGCGGTAGAAATACATCGGCGCCGAGTGCAGCTTGAGCAGCACCCCGGCGCTTTCGATGTCCGCCGGATCATGGCCGATGTAGTCGCGCGCCAGGTCCTGGAAACCGAATTCGGCCCCCTTGCGGCATTGCCAGAGAAAGTCCGTGTCCAGGGCGTCGGCGAACTTGCGCGCCTCGGCGAGCAGCTCCCCGGCCGAGGGCCGCTCGAACGTCAGAACTACGTTGGCAGCCTTGATCTTGGAGCGGCGCCCGTGCGGGCTCTCAATTTGGTAGGAAGCGGGGCTTTGCGACAACACCGCGCCAGCCTTGTACTCACCGTCTTCTTCGTAGAGAACTTGCATAGGGGGCAGATTATAGGTCAAGTGCTGGAGTTTTGTCTTGTATTGGACTATTATATAAAATAGTCTTGTATTGGACTGAAGAGGATGGCCATGAATACACATGAAGGTTCGGCGCCCGCCAGTAGCGAGAAGGTTTCCGTTCCGGCTTTGCGAACTTTTTTTCGAATAGCCGATTCCTGGGGTCTTAGCAACAAGGAGCGGATGAAGCTTCTTGGCAGCCCGGCGCGCTCAACCTTCTACTACTGGAAACAGACGCGTGACGTGGCACTTCCACAAGACACGCTCGAGCGGCTCTCCTATATCCTTGGTATCTACAAAGCGCTGCAGATTCTTCTGCCACGGCCGGACGCGGCGGACGCGTGGATCAGGAAGCCCAACACCGCAGCCCTCTTCGGCGGCCGCAGCGCGCTCGATCGAATGCTGTCCGGCCAGGTAGCCGACCTGTTTCTCGTGCGCCAGTACCTCGACGCCCAGCGAGGCGGCTAGGCGTGATCCCTTCGGTTTCGCGGGTCGAGTGGCGACCCTGCTACCGGATGATTTCCAGTCGATTTCCTCCCGTGGGGGCCTACGATCGGGTCGCGCATCCGGCGGATCTTGAGGCCGTCTTCGCGGTCGAGAACCTGACCAACCCGCGGCTGCGCCAGGAGGCGGGCGAACTCTCGCTGATTCCCGCGGAGGATCGGCTGTCAGGCGAGGGAAGCACGCCGATCATGGCGGCCTTCACGCACCTGAACCCAGAGGGCAGCCGATTCAGCGACGGCACGTATGGCGTTTTTTATGCCGGGCGCTCGCTTGACACGGCGATCGCGGAAACGACGTATCGACGCGAGCAGTTCCTGTCGCGCACAAAAGAAGAACCGATCGAGATCGAGATGCGGACCTACCTGACCGATTTGACCGGGGATCTGCACGACATCCGCGCTCGACTCGATCTCGCCGCCGTCTACGACTCGAACAACTATGCGGCGGGACAAGCTCTAGGCCGCGAGCTCAAGGCGGCGGACTCCTGGGGCATTGTGTACGACAGTGTCCGCGACCCGGGCGGCGAATGTGCAGGCGTCTTCCGACCGCCTGTCCTGTCAAACTGCATTCAAGGCCCGCATTTCGGC
>CAMDRF010000008.1 GCA_945906765.1 Nitrosovibrio sp. Nv4
CGCACCACTACCGGCACTCACCAAAGATGAGCACCTTCGTCTTTGAGTGCGATGCCGCCACTTGGGGGCGTGCCGGCTTTGCGGCGATGAACGATGCGGCGACGCTGGCGTATTGCGAACGGGTTTTCGCCGACGCGCTGCAGGGCCATCGCCTCGTGTCTAACAAGTCCGTGTGGCGGAATTTTCTCAATGTGCGCAACCGCCACTGGTCGCGCGGCAACGTGGTACTGATTGGCGATGCGCAACGCACGGCGCATTTCTCCATCGGCTCCGGCACGCGCCTGGCGATGGAAGACTCGATTGCGCTGACCAAGGCGCTGTCTGAGTTCAAGCACGACGTCGCCGGGGCACTGGCGTCCTTTGAAGCCGCGCGCCGGCCGGTGGTCGAGAAACTGGTGGCGGCGGCGGACGCGAGCGCCGGCTGGTACGAGCGCTTTTCGGAGCAGATGCAGCTCGCGCCGCAGGACTTCGCCTGGAGCTACATCCAGCGCAGCGGCCGCATCGATCCTGAAAAGCTGCGCAAGATCGCGCCGAAGTTCGTGGCCGGCTGACGCTCACATCACATCACTTAGGAGCCGCATTGTGACCAGCCGCACCTATGTCTTGCTCTGGACCGACTCGGCCGCCGCCTATCTCGATGCGATCAAGGCCGCCGGCCTGGCCGAACGTGTTGTGGTCGACACCTTGCCGCGCAAGGAGAAACCCTCCGCCGAGCAGATGGCCCGCACCGAGGCGCTGATGGCTTACGCCGTTGCGCCGGGCGTGTTGCCGGCGATGCCGAAACTGCGCTGGGCCCAGGCCATGACCGCCGGCGTCGAGGGCTGGTTCGCCTTGCCCGACCTGCCGGCCGGTTTGACGCTTACCTGCGCCCGTGGCACCCACCGGGAATCGATGCCGGAGAACATCATCGGCGCGCTGTTTTATGTCGCCAAACCCTACGCCGCGGCGGTCGAGAACCAGAAGCACGGCAAATGGGTTCAATGCGTCGCGCAGCCGCTGACCGGCAAGACCCTCGGCATCCTCGGGCTCGGCGCGATCGCTCAGGACGTCGCCCGCCTCGCCGCCGCGCTCGGCATGCGGGTGATCGGCACCCGGCGCCGTCCGCAACCCATGGCCAATGTCGCCGAGGTTTTTCCCGCCGGGCGCACGCCCGAGGTGCTGGCCCAATCCGACTTCCTGCTGCTGCTGTTGCCGGCCACGCCGGAGACCGACAACTTCATCAACGCCGAGCGCCTGGGAATGATGAAGCCGAATGCATGGCTGCTGAATTTCGGCCGCGGCCATCTGATCAAGGACAACGATCTCGTCGCCGCCGTGAAGGCAAAGAAAATCGCCGGCGCCATGCTCGACGTATTCCGCCAGGAGCCGCTGCCCGCCGACCATCCGTTCTGGACCACCGAGGGAATCATCGTGCTGCCGCATATCGGCGGCCCGCACCCGCAGCGCGACAGAATCGTCGCGCGCCTGTTCGCCGACAATCTGGGCCGCTTTCTCGACGGCCAGCCGCTCAAGGAAGTGGTGGACCGCAACGCGGGATATTGACGCTGCCGAGTCCCGAGGCGCCACTGCCGCAGATCCGTCCTCGGCCTGCAGCGACCTCTTTGCGCCTTTACCCGGTCGCAATAGCCTCGATCTCGACGCGCGCTCCGGCCACCAAGCCAGCCGCCTGGAACGTAGTTCGCGCCGGCGGGTCTTGCGGAAAGTAGCCGCTGAAGACCTCGTTCATTGCGATGAGTTCGCCGAGGTCGGCCATGTAGATCGTGACCTTGGCGACCTTGCCCAGCGAAGAGCCGGCCGCCTCCAGCACCGCTTTGAGGTTTTCGCATACCTGTCGCGTCTCGGCCTTGATTCCGCCTTCCGCCAGGCGCCCGGTTTTCGGCTCCATCCCGAGTTGACCCGAGGCGAAGACCCAGTCGCCCACCTTGATCGCTTGCGAGAGCGGCACCCTCGCCGGCGGCACCTTGTCCGTGTGCACTACGTGTCGTTCCATGGTCTCTACCCCCTCGCGTAACCGGTCCGGTGATGAGGACGGGTCAATATACGGCGATTCACGACGCGCACAAAAACACAACCAAACGCACGCGCCCTATCTCGGAACCCGGGAGCGAGAATCGGGGAGGTCACATTACGTTAAACCTCGCCAAACCGGGAACTTGCGTCGGAATACAAATGTCTATACAGTCGGCGGGTGCGGTACGAGTGGGATCCTGACAAAGCCGAAGCCAATCTCAAGGCACACGGCGTAAGTTTTACCGACGCGGTCTCAGTTCTTGAAGACGAGTTCGCGCTCACTCGCGAAGACCCCGATGCCGAGGGTGAGCAGCGTTTTGTCACCTTGGGTGCGGATGCGGCGGGTCAATTGCTCGTGGTCGTCCATACGTATCGCGAACCCGACGTCACGCGTCTGATATCGGCCTGGAAGGCCAACAAGACACAAAGGACACAATATGAGAACTATCGCCGCTGAACCGTACCGCGACATCGACTTCTCGCGCGCGAAGCGAGGCCCGGTCGTGAAACAGGAACCGGGGAAAACGAAAATCTCGATCCGTCTTGACAACACCGCGCTCGAGTACTTTCGCGCCGTAGTCGAGCGCGCGGGCGGTGGAAACTATCAGTCCTTGATCAACGAGGCGCTTCTCACCCATATCCATCAACGCTCGATGCTCGAGGCAGTGCGTCAGGTGGTTAAAGAAGAGCTTTCCGGCGCGGGCGGGCGGCGAGGTTTAACCGCCGGCTCAACGGCGACCACCCGCAAGCGGGCGGCGCGTTAGCCGGGACGTTGGAACGTGGTTCGCGCCGGCGGGTCTTGCGGAAAGTAGCCGCTGAAGACTTCGTTCATTGCCATGAGTTCGCCGAGGTCGGCCATGTAGATCGTGACCTTGGCGACCTGCTCCAGCGAAGAGCCGGCCGCCTCCAGCACCGCCTTGAGGTTTTCGCATACCTGTCGCGTCTCGGCCTTGATCCCGCCCTCGGCTAGGCGCCCGGTTTTCGGCTCCATCCCGAGTTGACCCGAGGCGAAGACCCAGTCGCCCACCTTGATCGCTTGCGAGAGCGGCACCCTCGCCGGCGGCACCTTGTCCGTGTGCACTACGTGTCGTTCCATGGTCTCTACCCCCCGCGTAACCGGTCCGGTGATGAATGATGCAAAGCAGCGTAACCCGCCGCTCGGATTCGCGCGAGACCGGTTGAGCCCGCCACCCGTAGCGATCATTCGCGCCAAGCACGGCTACATCCTCGGGGGGTGCAGATACCGTGTGCGTTTCAGATAGCCATCTCAATCGATCGGGTTGAGAGATCAAAGATTTTCCGCGCGCGTAGTCTCGGATTTATTTTCCTTCTCCCGGAACATTTAACTGGCAACGGCGTCACACCACCACGAGCACGAACCTGAAATGCTACCAGCCAACGCTTGCGGAACCAGGCGAAGCCATTTTGGGCCTCTACTTGCCTTTGGATCGCTTGGCGCCATCGCGCTGGTGAGCGCCCTCATCGGGGTCTTTCCTAACCGCACGCCCCAAGTCACTGAGCGGTTATGTGCCCGGCGCTGCGCGCCTACGCCCGCGTGCCACAACCGGGCCGTTGACGGCATCGAATTCATGTCTTGGTGGAAATTCGGTCGACGTGAGCGAGAGTCAGTAGACGCATCTTGGCTTGGCGAGAAGATCGCTGAGATGTTCGACGCTTCTTCCATGCTAGAGCTTGTGCGGAAATGGCATGGCTTACTTTCAGATGACCCTCGTGCGTTTGTCGCGGTCGCATCACTTCGAGTGGCGGGTTTTCGAATCGGATCGAATCAGCAATCTATAGTCAGCCGCGCTGATCCGCGCGCCATAGCGGAGGTTCACCACTCGTTCATCGGGGCGCTAATTGACAAGAGCATGCCTCACGATAGCCCGAGCTTTCGGCCGTACGACCGCCTGGCCGATATAATGAAACTTGCTGGTACGTTGACTGACGCCTTCTACGCCAACGCAGACTCAAAGCCGCCGTTACCAATTCCGCACTGGTTTTCTGGGAAGGAAATATGCATGTTCCTCCAGAGTGGAAATGGCGCCCCAAACCCGGAAGAAGTCATGAGGTACGCAGATTTTCTCTCGGAGTCAATGCGTGGTACAAAGAAAGTACTCGATGAACTGCTCGACGCGAATGTTCTTATCGTTCAGTCGCAATCGAAAGCCGTCTAGCAATTCGTTCAACCACCGACGCGACGAAGCCGCGTGGGGTTAAATCAAACGTTGGGCGTCTCATTTTGAAATTTCAGAAGGCTGCGGGTACTGCAACACGCTTCAATCAAGAGTGCCCTACCTCGCGTTATTGCTTGCTCGGTCGAGTGCCTCGATATGGAGCCAGAAGACTGTCTGGAGCTAGATCACGACTTCCGGCGCGTTCGAATAGAGCTTCTCCACCAGGGCCGCGCGGCGCTCGAGAACCGCGCGCTGGTTGATGTAGCCCTTGTCGGTGATTTCGCTGCCGTCGATCTGCGGCGGCTCGGTCATGACCAGAAGGCGGGTGGGGTGGGTCGAGCTTCCGCCTTCCTTGGACAACTCTTTGAGTGCGTGAACAAGCCTGGCCCGAATATCGACGTCCTTCGCGGCGGGACTCAAAAAAACCAGCGCACCGATCTCGTCGCGGTCGTGACCGGTGATCACGGCATCCTGGATCAACGGGTTGCCCGCCGCGATGAGTTTCACGCGGATCGCGCCCACGTGCACCCAGGTGCCGGTGGTGAGTTTGAAGTCCTCGGCGACCCGGCCGTCGAATACCAGGCCCTTCTCGGGAGCCGCCGGGTCGGCGAATTTCATCGCGTCGCCGATGCGGTAGTAACCCTCCTCGTCGAACGCGGCCGCGGTGAGTTCCGGGCTGCGGTAGTAGCCAGGCGTGACGTTCGGGCCCTTTACCCGGACTTCGAGTTTGCCGCCCGAGGGCACGAGCTTGAGCTCGGTGCCCGGCGCGGGGCCGCCGATGACGCCGGCGCGCTCGATTGGGTAGTGCACGCAGGCCGCCATCGGCGCGGTTTCGGTCGAGCCCCAGGCCGAAAGCATGGCGAGTTCGCCGCCCTTCTCGGCCAGCGCCAGCTTCTCCAGCCGCTCCCAGAGGTTCTGCGGCAGCGCCGCCCCCGCGTAGAACACGAGGTCCAGGTGGCGGAAGAAATTCTTGCGCAGCGCTGCATCGGTCTCGAGAAAAGGCAGCAGCAGGTCGAAGCCGCGCGGCACGTTGAAGTACATGGTCGGCGAAATCTCCTTCAGGTTGCGTGCCGTCACCTCGACCAGTCCGGGCGCCGGCTTGCCCGCGTCGATGTAGAGCGTGCCGGTATTGCGCAACACCATGTTGAACGTGCCGTTGCCGCCGAAGGTGTGGTTCCAGGGCAGCCATTCGCACAGTACCGGCGGGCGCTCCTCGAGGAACGGCCAGAGCTGGGCCCAGCTCTGCTGGTTGGAGCAGAGCATGCGCTGGGTATTGATCACGCCCTTGGGCGTGCCGGTCGAGCCCGAGGTGAACAGGATCTTCGCCACCGTGTCCGGCGTGAGGCGCGAAAACGCCGTTTCCAGAGTGGCGCCCGGATTGGTCTCGAGCAGCCTGGCCACCGGCGTCGAGGTGGCGCCGAGCGCCGCCAGCGCGGGCGCGAACTTCTCCGGCTCGGCGGCGAACACGAGGCCGGGCTTGAGCAAGCCGAAGATGGTCTTCAGCTTGGCGAAATCCTTCGACATCAGCGAATAGGCCGGCGAGATCGGCGCCACCGGCACGCCGACGTGCATCGCTCCGAGCGCGAGCAGCGCATGATCGATGCTGTTGTCGGAAAGGATGGCCACCGGGCGCGTCGCGTCCAGCCCGAGATTGAGCAGCGCCTGGCCGATGCGGCGCGCGTCCGACAGGGCATCGCGGTAAGTGAGGCGCCGCCAGCCCTCGCCCTTGCGCTCGGCAAGGAAGACGCGCTCGGGAGCCTTTGCGTGGCCCCGCACCAGCCACTCGCCCACCGCGCGAGCGCAAGGCTTGAGCGGCTGCGGCGAGCGCAGAACCATCGCGCCGTCAGCGCGTTTCTCGACATTTACCTCGGCCGGCGCATAGCGCAGGCGCGTGTGCAGACGCATCACCATATGCGCTTCACGCCGTATTTGCGGAATACCGGGTCGGCGGTGATGACCGGAATTTCTTCCTCGAGCGCCTGGGCGATCAGCAGGCGGTCAAATGGGTCCCCATGATGCAACTCGAGCGTTTCGACGCGCCCGATGTGCGCCATCCGGATGTCCAGCATGCGAAAGCCGTTGGCGGCGATGTGCTCGACAACGTAGCGCTTCACCGGAAGGGTGAGTTTCAGCTTGCCCAAGCCGGCCTTGATCGCCAGTTCCCAGGCGCTGACCATGCTGACCAAGCACTCGTTTTCCTGGTTGGCAAGCGCCGCGCGGGCTTTTGCGGGCAGAGCGCGGTCTCCTTCCACCCACCACAGAAAAACATGCGTGTCGACAAGAACGCGCATCAAACGTAATCTTCGAATCCCTTCGGCGTGGCGTCGAAGTCCGGCGCGACATAGAGAATCTGGCCTTTGCCGGAGCCCGGCTTGCGCGGCTGCTTCGGCGGGTCCAAAGGCACCAGCTTGAGGACCGGTTTGTTGTCCTTGGCGATAATGATCTCCTCCCCAAGCATGGCTTTTTGCACCAGCTCGGAGAAATGGGCCTTGGCTTCGGCAATATTGAATTTGGACATGGTCCGATTTCCCGCGCGTCTAGGGTGGTCATCTTATATGACCAACTTCCATCGCGCAAGCGCTATCCCGACATCGCGAGCCCCGCGGCGAGCTGGTACATACCTTCATCAGTCAGCGAATAGTCAAATGCTGACGCCTTGTAATCTACGGAGGTCCAATAGCGGCACTTGAGCGTGACTGAGCGGTCGAACTCTTGAAAGGTCACGCCTAACCACTCTGCAATTCCGCGGCCGAGATTTTGTATCCGCTCAACGCTAAGGCGCAGCTTTTGAGGCACTGGCACGATTACCGCCAAAAGTACCGAATGCTCAAACTCGACGGCCTGCTGAGGCCACCGTGGCGCCGGCGCCGGGCGCAGGAACGCGGCGAGGTCAAGCCGGGCCAGAACCCCTTCGAACTGGACGAGGCGATCAAGTTCGGCGTGCTGTTCGGCGTCGTCGTGGTGGTCGCGAAGGCGGCGCAGGTCTACCTCGGCGAGGCCGGGCTCTACCTCGCCGCCGGGATCGCGGGCCTCACCGACGTCGATGCCATCACCCTCGCCATGGCGGACCTCGCGCGCGGCGACCCGCAGAACCTGAACGTCGCCGCGCGCGCCATCGTCATCGCCGCGCTCGCCAATACGCTGGTGAAAAGCGGGCTCACAGCGGGCCTGGGCTCACCTGAGCTGCGGCGCCTCACCCTGCCGATCTCCGGGATGCTGTTTGTCGCGGGCGCAATTGCGGCGGCCCTGATCTGAGTACGAGTCATAACCACAACACCTGCTTGCGGAATTCCAGGTTCGTGAGCAGCGGTTCGGCCGGTCCCGCGTGCGAGACGTGGCCCCGATCCAGGACGTAGGCATGATCGGCGAGCGCCAGGACCAGGTCGAGGTCGTGCTCGATGATGAGGATCGCGATGTCGCGGCGCAATTGATCCAGCGACTTGAACACTTCCTCGACCACCGCCGGCGCCAGACCCTCGAACGGTTCGTCCAGCAGCAGCAGCTTGACGTTGCCGGACAGGGCGCGGGCGATCGCCACCATCTGTTGTTCGCCGCCGGACAAGAGGTCCGCCTTGGTGCCGAGCTTGTCGCGAATGCGCGGGAAGTAGCCGAAAATGCGCTCTTCGCTCCAGTGCACTCCGCCGCCGCGTTGGCGCGACAATGCGCCCAGCTTGAGGTTTTCCGCGACGCTCAGCCCGGGAAACAGACGGCGACCCTGCGGCACCAGGCCGATGCCGGCGCGCGCGATCGCCTCGGGCGTGAGCCCGCTGATCGTTTTATCCGCGAAGCGGATGGCGCCGCTGGCGGGCGCCACCATTCCCATGATGGTCTTGATGGTCGAGGATTTCCCCGCGCCGTTGCGCCCGAGCAGTGCGGTGACCTGGTTGGCGCGTACCTGGAGTGAAACGTCGTGCAGGATGTGACTCTTGCCGTAGAACGTATTGACGCCGTGGAGTTCGAGCAGCACCTCGCCGGCTGCCGCGTGGCTGCGCGCGCCCATCACGATCTTGCGTCCGCTGCCGAGGTACACCTCCTGCACCTGGCGGTCGGCGGCAACCGTTGCGGCGTCGCCTTCGACGAGCACCGCGCCGTTCGCCATGGCGGTGATGCGGCCGGCGAACTCGAAGACCCGATCGATGTCGTGCTCGACCAGCAGCACGCCCATGTGCCGCGAGAGTTGCCGGATCATGGCGACGATGCGCTCGCGCTCGGCGGCAGCAAGTCCCGCCAGAGGCTCGTCAAGCAGCAAGATTCGCGGGCGTGCGGTCAAGGCCATGCCGATTTCCATCAGCCGCTGACCGCCGTAAGAGAGGTTTGCAACCTGTGCTTCCTCGACGCCTTCGAGGCCGAGGAAGCGGATCAGCTCATCGGTCTCCTGGTTGACGTGGACCAGGGTTTCCTTACGACGCCAAAGGTTGAAGCGCTCCGCAGCGTGCGCTTGCACGCCGAGGCGGAGGTTTTCCCGGACCGTCAATCCCGCAAACAGATTCGTGATCTGGAACGAGCGAGCGATGCCGAGGCTCGCGAATGCGTCGGGAGTGCGCGCTGCCAACGGGGCGCCGCGATAGGCGAGGTTGCCGCCTTCCGCCGGATACATGCCCGAGAGCAGGTTAAACAGCGTCGTCTTGCCCGCGCCGTTGGGTCCGATGAGGGCGTGCAGTCGTCCATGCGTGAGTTCGATGCTGACGCGATCGACGGCGACGAAATCGTCGAAATGCTTGCTGACCTTTGACGCGGCAAGCAGCACCGTTCCCGGCGCCGGCGCATCCGCATGCAGCATGGATGCCGGCACTTCGTCGGCAGGGGTTGGTTTCACGCGCGACGCCATCGCGGCAAGCGTTTCGGCCTGCCTGCGGAACGGCGCGCTGACGCGCTGCCAGAGGCCAACCAATCCGGTTGGCGAGAACAGGATGAACGCCATGAACAAGAGGCCGAACCAGAACAGCCAGGAGGCCGTATAGCCGGACAGGACCTCCCTAAACAGGATAAAGAACGCGGCGCCCAGCGGCGGCCCCATGAAACTGCGCGACCCGCCGATGATGGCCATGGCCAGAATCTCGCCGGAGAAGTTGGGATGCACCGGGTCCGCGGCGGCGAACAGCTTGAGAAAGGTGAACAGGCCGCCGCCGACGCCCATCACCACGGTCGAGATGACGAACGCCGCAAGGCGGT
Organism: Nitrosovibrio sp. Nv4; assembly: GCA_945906765.1. Taxonomy (GTDB): domain Bacteria; phylum Pseudomonadota; class Gammaproteobacteria; order Burkholderiales; family SG8-39; genus RBG-16-66-20. The sequence continues at coordinate 9,360 of CAMDRF010000008.1, forward strand.
AACGCTGGACCGGATAACCGAGGAAGCTCGCGCGCTGCTCGCGTTCGCGAATCGCGACCAGCACCGAGCCGAAGGGCGAGTTCACCAGCCGCCACATGACCACGGCGACGCCGAAGACGATCGCGGCGCAGAAGCCGTAGAACACCAGTTGGTGGTCGAGATCGAGCCCGAACACGGACGGCCGCGTGATCCCGCGCAAGCCGGATTCGCCGCCGGTGACGTCGGTCCAACGGAACGCGACCGTGAAGCCGAGCGCCGTGAAGGCCAGTGTGAGCAATGAGAAATATACGCCGCGGCGACGCAGCACCAGGAATCCGACGGCAAGGCCGAGCAGGGTGGTGGCAAGCACGCCGAACAGCAGCGGCGCGAGCAGGCTGCCCTTAAACCAGTGAATCTGCGCGAGCGCCGTCGCGTATGCGGCGAAGCCGAAGAACAGGCCGTGGCCGAACGACAACAGGCCGGTGTAGCCGAGCAGCAGATTGAAGCCGAGTCCGACCATCGCAAACAGCGCGATTTCGGTCGCGATGCCGTGGGTGAAGCCGATCGCGTGCGTGAAGAACGGCAGCACAGCGAGCGCGATCGCGGCGATGACCAAAGGATGTCTATGCATTTGCGCCGCTCATTCGAATTTCTCGAATTTCTCGCCCATCAGACCGCGCGGCCGCACGAGCAGGATCAGCGCCATCAGGATGTACATCGAGGCTTCGGCGGCCGGCGGATAAAAAACCACCGTGATGCCGCGCACCACGCCGACCAGCAGGCCCGCGTACACCACGCCCCAGAAGCTGCCAAGGCCGCCAATCACGACCACCACGAATGCTGCGGTGAGGATCTCAGTTCCCATGGCCGGCTGAATCCCGGCCAGCGGCGCGGACATCACGCCCGCCAGCCCGGCAAGCGCGACGCCGAGGGCGAACACGGCGCTAAGCGCCGGGCGCAGCGAGATTCCCATGGCCCGCACCATTTCCGGGTCGCGCGTGCCGGCGCGCACGATCATGCCGAACGCCGTCCTGTGCAGCAGCGCCCAGCAGCCGAAAATCGTCGCGGCGGTGACGGCGAGCACCGTGAGACGGTAGTAGGAGTAGATGAAATCGCCGAGCAGCAGCTGCCCTTGCAAGGATGCAGGAATCGCGAACGGCAGCCCGGTGGTGCCCCAGATGAGGCGCAGGCTCTGCTCCGCGGTCATCGCCAGACCGAACGTGAACAGTAGCGAGAGCATCGGATCTTCGTGGTACAGCCGGCGCAGGAACCAGCGCTCGATCAGAACGCCAACCAGCGCAACGCCGATCGGAGAGAGGAGGATCGCGCCGGCGAAGCCGAGCCTGCGCTCCACTTCATAGGCGAGATAGGCGCCCAGCGCGTAAAACGCGCCGTGCGCGAGATTCACCACGCCGCCCAGGCTGAAAATCAGCGACAGTCCCAGCGACAGGACGATGTAGTACGAGCCGACGAGCAGGCCGTTGAGGACCTGTTCTACTACGATCGCAAACAACTCGCTACGCCATGGTGCAGGCGTTCTCTTCCCGGGTCGGCTGGATCAGTTCCAGCGATTCGTTGGCGCCGGGAACCGGGCGCACGATATCGAAAATGTCCCACTTGTCCTTCATGCGTGCCTTGTCCTTGACTTTCACCACGTACATTTCCTGCAGCAACGAGTGGTCCCAGGCGCGGAAGCTGCCCTTGCGCGCCTTCAGGATGTCGAAGCTCGCGCCCTTCTCGAGGTACTCGACAATCTTTGCCGCGTCGGTGGTCTTGGTTTCGGCGATGCTCTGCGCCATGATCCTGACGCCGACGTAGTCGCCCCACGCCTGGTTATCCGGCGGGAAGCCGGACTTGTCGCTGAAGCGCTTGGTGAAAGCCTGCGCCGCCGGGATATCGAGGCCGTGGTACCACAGACTCTGCCAATGTCCGGAAATCGAGTCGATGCCCGCGCCCCAGAACGGAATCGTGTCCATCACGCCACCCGCCAGCGGGTACGGCAGGTTGTATTCCTTGTATTGCTTGAGGAACGTGGTCTGGTCGACGCCGGCGAGGTTGATATAAACGAGGTCCGGTTTCGCCTGGCGGATTTTCAGGATGTAGGCGCTGTAATCCTGCGTATTGGTCGGCACCATGTCGTTGTTGAGAAGCTCGCCGCCGTTTTCCTTGAGAAACTTCGTCGACACGCGGAACAGGTCGTGGCCGAAGGCATAGTCCGCCGTGAGCATGTACCACCTGGCCCCCTTGATCTTGTTCTCTGCCTTCTGCCAGGTGCCGATGGTCTTGGTATACATCGTGTTGCCGGCTTCGATGTGAAACATCAGCCGGTTGCAGTTCTTGCCGCGCAGCGCGTCCGAGTTGGCGCCGGTGTTGAAGAAGGGCGTGGTCTTGTAGCGCGCGACCTGCTCGCCGATGGCGAGCGCCGAAGCGGAGTTGATTTCGCCGATGATCGCGACCACTTTATCGCGCTCGATCAGCTTCTGCGCCTTGGTCACGGCGGTCTGCGGGTTGACGCTGTCCTCGGCAATCAGCTCCACCTTGCGGCCGAGCAAGCCCCCCGCAGCGTTTATTTCGTCCACCGCCAGCGACGCCGCCTTGAAGCCGTAGTCGCCGAGCTGCCCGAGAAAGCCGGTGCGCGGCGTCAAATGCGCGAGCTTGAGGGTGTCGGCCTGCGCGCGCACCAGCGCCGGAAAGCCGAGCTGCGCGGCGGCGGCTGCAGCGGCGAGCGCGGCGCTCTTTTTCAGGGCGTCGCGGCGCCCGGGTTGCGCGGGCCGGTTCTTCTGCTGATCGCGGGAATGATCGTCCATAGTTTCTCCTCCTGGCTGTTTGGCCTGCAATCTTACGCCGACATACCGCGCGAGGCGATATAGCGGTTCATCCAGGCCGCAGACGAGGTTACGCCGCCGAAGGTGAACAGATGCACGCCGACCACGTTGCAATCGGTGTGTACCGCGCAGTAGTGGGCGAGGGCGGCCAACTGGTCGGCCGGGTCGGTGTGGGTGACCAGTCGCACGGCATCCATCCCCTGCGTGCGCAACGCCCGCAATGAGGCACTGACCCCGCAGCGCTGAGCGAAGCGCAGCAGCGCGACCGGATTGGTCGGACCGGCAAGGCCGACATAGACCGGCACCGAGGGAGCGTTTCGCGCAAGGCCCGCGCAATACTCGATCACGCGCGCCGGCGCGAACGAGAACTGTGTAACGACGTAGGTCCCCAGGCCCTGCGCCGCGGCGAGCGAGCGCTTCTCCGCGAACGCCTTCTCAAGCACGCTGCTGGGAATGCGCGGGTGGCCTTCGGGATAGCCGGGCAGTCCGATCTCGCGCAGGCCGGAGGCGGCGAGCAGGCCCTCCCGGATCAGCGCCGCGCCGTCAGCGTAGGCGCCGAGGGCCTGGGGTTCATCGCCGCCCAGAATCAGCGCCTTGCGAACCCCCGCTTCGTTTACCGCGCGGCTGAGGAAGCTCTGGAGTTCGGCGCGATCCTTGATGCGGCGCGCGGCGATGTGCGGTATCGGCTCAAGTCCCGCCTCGCGCACCGCGACCAGCGTCGGCAGGTTATCGAGCAGCCGGTGGCGCGGCAGGTGGTTGACGTAGACCGGCGTGCCCGCCGGCAGCAGCGAGGCGATTTCGCGTGCATCTTCAGGGCGACGCGCGCCCATTTCGAGCGAGCCGCCGGAAACGAGTTCCGCGGCGATGCCCGGGGATTCAACCGCGCTTGCGGGAGACGACATAGGATTCATCCAGGAACCAGAGGCCGCCATGCGAGAGCAGGACTTCGCGCGTGGCATCGAGGTATTTGCGTTCGCCCACCACCCGGGCGAGGCGTTCGTCGTCGATCTGCGCCACGTACACCGCGGCGTTCCAGGCCGCGAACAGCGTCGAGGTGCCGATGCTTTCCGCGATTTCGGTCGGCAGCGTGTGCATGTCGTAGCGGAACACCGCGCGCGCATCCGAATAGGTATTGAAATTGAAATGCCGCGCTTCCTTGCCGAGCTCCGTGCGCACTGCGCGCAGCAGGTCGTGCCGTCCGGTAGTGAAGGGGTTTTCCTCCGGCCAGATCTTGCGCACGATTTCCAGGCCCGGATCGCGGCCGCAGGAATGGATGCCGAGCAGCCGTCCGCCCGGCCCGAGCGCGCGCGCCAGCGGCCCGATGACCTTGGATGCCTTGAATTCGACCGGCACGCGCGCGCGGTAGGGCTGCGAGGCGATCACCAGGTCGTAGTCGGCGCGCACCTTGCCCTGCTTCGGGATCGTCTCATCGGGCATGAAGCGGAAATCAGCCACGGCGCTTCCGTGTAGTACATGTTGGTGACCACCATGACGGTCGCCGGATGCTCGTAGAAGCGGTCGGGCATCTTGTCGAGCGACAGGCGCACGTCTTCGAGGCTGATTTCCTTGCCGACGAAATAGAACGGCCGGGTGGGGAAGCGCCGGTGCATTTCGCGCATCACGCGCGTCAGCACCGTGCCGTCGCCCATGCCGGCATCGAACACGCGGATCGCCGGCGGGCGCGCTCGCGCCGTGGCGCTCGAGAAACGTGGTGACGCGATCGAGCGTCTCCGGGGTAATGCGCGCGCCATCGCGCAGGCGCGCCACGAACTTTCCATCATTGACAGCGCGGCGGCCGAACGTGGACTCCGCGATGCCGTTGTTGCGGCAGAAATCCGAGATGCTGTCGAGCAGCGTGCTGCCTTGCTCCGCGATCGCTTCCATGCGGTGGAAACTGTACGGCCGGGATAGTGGGAACGCAACCACAAACCTGTTCGGTAAATTGGTGGGAAGCTGCCCATCTCTCCGAATCAAGGGCTTACCGCATCCAAATCTCCGCCTCGGTTGGAATTGCCAGCTGTCCCGGTTTCGTTCATCCTTGCATTACAAATGTAATGCAAGGGGCGCCCATGAAAACTGCCGCCATTCCCGCGGTCCGCGTTTCACCTGAACTGCGTCAAGCTGCCGAGGAGGTTCTTCAGTCCGGCGAGACCTTGTCCGGATTTGTCGAGGACGCGGTGCGCCGCAATGTCGAGTTCCGCCATGCCCAGAAGGCTTTCATCGAGCGCGGATTGGCATCGGGCCAAGCCGCCAGAAAGTCGGGCGCATATGTCCCGGCAGCCGCGGTACTCGGCAAGCTCGCGCGGCGGTTGGACAAGGCGCGCAAGGGCCGCACCGGCCGGGCAGGCGCCAAAGCGGCGGCATGAACCGATTCAAGGTCTGCTTCACTCCGCAAGCGGAAGCGGACCTGCTGCGCCTGTTCGATTTCCTTCTTGCGCAGGACGCCGCCACAGCCGAAAAAGCCCGGGCGGCGATCGCGAAGGCGATCGAACTGCTCGAGGTGTTTGCGTTTTCGTGCCGCAAGGCCCTGGGCGGTGACGGCAACCCGTTCCTGCGCGAACTCATCATTCCCTTCGGCGGCTCCGGCTTTGTCGCGCTGTTCGAGATCGAGAACCGGGAGACCGTCACTCTCCTCGCCGTCCGCCGCCAGAGGGAAGAGGACTACCACTGACATGCTGGCGCGTGCCGTGGCGGATCACCGATGCGCTCTTCGAACTGACCGCGCAGCCGTTGCACGGCGCGCCCTTGACCAAGGCATCAAGCTGGGTTTGATGCGTCGCGTTAGCCCGATCACGGATGAACTGGACAAAGCCTTCGTGATCTGGCACTGCCAGAATTCTTCTCGCGACATCGGCAGGCGCGTAGGGAGCAAGCATGGATTCCGTAGCAGCCTGCTCGGTGCCAATAGTCTTCAAAAACTGCTCGAACGCCGACCAGACGAGGAACGTTCGGAACAATGCAGAGTACCCCTCGACTGTTGTATCGGTGTACCCGTCGAGCTCGATACTCTTGAGGGACTTCGCGAGGCGGTATCTACTTCGGAATCGGTTGAGATCTCCAGCGTCGCAAACAAAACGTCCCAGCCCTCTTTGAGCACCATCACCGAGATGATGGCCTTGTAGGGGCTGTCCATCCCGTCAATCGCGTTGGCTTGCTCGCGCAGCTTATCCAACGCTTCTTTGCTCTTGCCTGACGTTGATTCGGAAATCTCGCCGTTGCTCTTGGTGTGAATGACCAGCACGGCGTCTTTCAGATCTGGGTAGTGACCTTCGAGGTATTCGGCCACGTCGTCGCAGTTGCGGGTGTCGTCGGTCATCACGAACAGGATGGCTTTCTTGCCCATCTTTTCATGTTCGGCATACGCCTTGCGCCACTCGATCACGCCCAGGTGTATGTAGTCGGTGTATTTCTCGGTGTACTTGGCGCTCTGGCGCTCCACCAGTTTGGCGCGGCTGGCGATGTCGGGTACGACAAAATGCTTGACCACATTTTGAATATGGTGCGCCTCGTCGTTGAGCACCACGAGCTCGTCGATGTCCCGCACGATCATGCCCAAGTCCACCTTGGAGTCGGTGGTCGCGCCGCTGGGCCGCTTGCCCAGGAAATAATCCATCGTGTCTTCGTCATCAGGCGATGCGGGAATGTCGTTCCCGGCATAGACGCGGTGGATGTTGGTCAGGAAGATATTGCCCGTGGGGCGGGTGATGCGCACCTCGTCCTGCACGTGCAGGGTCAGTTGAAAATCGTCGCGCCAGTTGCGCCCGTCCACGCCATTGTCCGGCAAGACCGGGTCGTCTTTCAAAAAGATGCGCAGGCCCTGAAAATCCTTATAGATGCGATCCAGCACGATGATGTTGGGGGCGATCACCAGAAAGTTGCGCGCAAGCTGCGACTCCGGCTCGTACAGCTTGTGGAAGAAGCTCCATGCCAGCACCAGGCTGAGCACCTTCGTCTTGCCTGTGCCGGTCGCCATTTTCACCACGAAGCGCCGCCAGGTCTCATCGAACATGCCGGCGGAGACCACGCCGGAACCGTGTTTGTCGCTCCCACGTAGCCGCTGTCCCGCCACTCCTTTACCTTCTTGCGCAATTGCGGAACCAACGGCGGCATGAGCTTGTCGGCGCTGGACTCCCGCAGGGCTTCATCCGCCGGAAACCAGCGGAGGGCCGGGTCGAGAATGGCGTGGGGCGATGCGGGAAAGTTCGGATGGAGGGCCATAGCGGATTTCTTACTTCTCTTTCTTCGCCGGCACGTCTTTGTTGCCGATTCGCTTCCGCTCTTTGGTCTCGATCTTCTTGATGCTTTTGGCCACCGGCAGTTCTTCGGGCATCGTACCCCCCAATTCCTGGATGGTTTTCCGCACCTTCGCGCCCACTTCACGATGCGTCCGGTTCGCTGCGTCTTTCCCCTTTACCTCGTCCCGGCGCAACTTCTCCTCGGCCTGGGTCGCGCGAAACAGATTCGCCGCCAGTTCCGTGCTGCCCATGTGATCCAGAATCTTCTGGTTCTTTTTCAAACCTTTCCGACGGTGTATGTCTTCCTGTTTTAACCCGCCATAAAGCCCCAGATACCCGTGATTTTGAAAGATGGCGTAGTCAATGGGTTTGATGACGCCCGCATCCTTGGCTGCACCGGCCTACTGGACGTTATGGTGGCGAATCTCTCCACGTAATAACAGGCGCCGATTCTCTTCGATATGTTCGTCCGCCAATTCCTGCCGCCGCGTCTGGATCGCAAAGTAGGTCTGACCCTGCGCCACGATCTCCTTATTGGGATCGGCGTTCTGAATGGCTAGATAGCAGGCGTAGCGAGACAACAATGTGACATCAATCTCTCGCTTGCCACCTTTTCCGATCTCGATCATTTTGCTGACGTCAGCAAAATGATCCTCAATACGATGCCCGCTATTGAAACACGCGAGTTTGGCCTTCTTAACTACGGCTTCGAAGTTCCGGTACTGCGTGTATTCCAGAACTTCGGCCAAATCGCGACTCTCCCAATACTCGGAATTCGCATCGTTCGTGCGTTTGATCCGCTCGAAGGGCGAAATAGGATCTCCGGTGGGTTTCTCAATTTCCTTCGCCACTATTTCTTCCCTCCCACGCTAACCTCGACAATGGTCATGGTGTCGTTGCCGAAGATGTCCAATCATCCGCTACGTTCTGAGGAGCCGACTTGTCTTCGAGAAGTGGCAGCGCGTTCTGTGTGATCGCCTCGATGTTTGATTGCTTTGTCGCCTCTTCCTCTAAGAAACGGTGCATCGCGCGTCTGTGGAGGTCAGTCACCTGAATCCGAGATTCAGCCTGAATTCGATTTGCCTCGGCGTCTGCCTTCGCCACCCGGACAATCTGGTACGGCTTGAAGACACCGCCGACCGCATCTGAGATCTTCTCGATCAGGACGGTCGCGGGTTTCGTGAGATCACCGAGCTTCGTTAGTGGGTTGTCTGTCATGGATTTGAGACCGAGAAATCGACCCCATAAGCGGGGCGCTTGTTTTACCTCGAAACTGGGGCCGAAATAAGAAAGGATACTGCCCCCGCTAACGCATAAAGGTGGCAGACCACGTGTCTCCTGCACGACCATCTCCCGGAAAGCCAAGCCTGGAATGGCTCTCCAGAATACGGCTTCGCCCGATCGAGGAGAGACGAGCTTTATCCATGCAATGCCTCAATGGCCTTCGGGTTTGAAGCAACGATCTTGAGCAGCGCCCTGGCGGGCCCGGCGGGCTGGGTGCGTTGCTGTTCCCAGTTTTGCAGCGTGCGCAGGTTCACGCCGATCAATTTCGCGAACTGGCTCTGGCTGATCCGAGCGGCCTCGCGGATGTCGCGCACGTCCGGCGCGATCATCGTTCATTCTCCCCGCGGTTGAGCTCCGCCTCGAGCTCCTCGACCGTCGGCAGGCTGCCCTTGAGGTTCTCGGGGAGCTGCTCGACGATCTTCGTCTCCCACCCGGCGACACCGATCGGCTTCTTCAGGTCACGCAACGCGTATTCGACGACGATCCTGTCCTTCGAACGGCACAGCAGCAGGCCGATCGCCGGCTGGTTGCCGGGATAGCGCAGGAGATCGTCAAGCGCGGAGAGATAGACGTTGATCCGCCCGATGAACGCCGGATCGAAGGGGAGCGCTTTCAATTCGATGACCGCGTAGCAGCGCAGCTTGAGGTGGTAGAAGAGCAGGTCGAGGAAGTAGTCGCGGCTCGCGAATGCGAGCTGGACTTGCCTGCCGACGAACGCGAAGCCCTGCCCAAGTTCGAGCAGGAAGCGAGCAATCTCGCCAATTTGATAGCTATCGTCGATGTCCTCCGACTTCGCTACCGTCTGCGTACGCTGGCCGCCATCATGCCGCCTTCTTCAGCCGCTGCTCGATCGGCTTCACTGACAGCCGCAGTCCCGCCGCACCGAGAATGGCCGTGAAGCTACGCAGTTCGGGATTGCCGGATTTTGAGAGCATCCGGTAGGTTGCCTCGCGAGTCAGCTTGGACTTGCGCGCGATCGCGGCGACGCCGCCGCGCGCTTGCGCGATGTGACGCAAGGCGAGCATGAGCACACCTTGATCGCCATCTTCAATTGCCGCTTCAAGGTAAGCTGCCGCCTCCGCGGGGTCCTTCAGGCGCTCGATCAGCCACGGCTCATGTGGCACGCTTGCCGGGACGAGCTTTTTCCGTCCGGCGCTGATAGTCTTGGAAATACGTTTTGGCATTTTCGATATCCCTTCGCTGTGTCCTCTTGTCGCCGCCGCAGAGCAAAAGCAGAATGGTCTTGCCGGGGCGGGCGAAATACACGCGATAACCGGGCCCCCAATCGATCCGAAGCTCGGATACCGCTTCGCCGGCCGGCTCAACGTCGCCGAAGTTACCAAACGAGGCTCGGTCGATCCTCGTCTTGATCCGCGCTCTTGCTTGGCGATCCGCCAACTCCTCCAGCCATCGGGCGAACAGATCAACGCCGGTGGCGGTCACGTAGTGGTGAATCTGAAACATGGCGATTGTAATCTAAAAGTCACGCACGCTCTTGCCTCCCATATGGCGCTTCATTTCGCGCACGCCTTTGACCAGTCGGTCGAAACGTTGATTGTCCATGTGTGATGTAAGTGTGTGATGCAAGGGTCCGGGCTCAAGGCCGCGGCCAGTTTTCGAGGGTCAATCCGGATATGCGGATGAAGTGGCGCGTGTTACCAGAAGCACCATTGTGCGACGCTGCGCCGGAACTTCGTGGCGAGTGCACCGATCGCTTTCTCGCTAAAGCAAAGCGAGATTCATTTCGAGAGGGCGGCGCGGCTCGAGATCCCGGAACAGCTCTAAAAACTGCTCTACGAATTCGAGGTACTCGTCGTCGGTCATGGTCCGGTGCGCCCCGCGCGGCGCCGAAGGTCCTCGACAGCCGGCCATTCCGAAAAAAGTTCGGCGTACTGCCTGATTCTCACCCAGTCGAGCGACGGGGACACCTCGATCAGCCGCTGTATATCGGCGCGATCCTGCAACTCCCGGCGTGGGTCATTCTTGTACGCCTGGATCTTCAGGCCGATCAAGTCTTCGGGTTCGACGCACTTGATGCCACAAAGGGTTCTGGCGGAGGCACGCCTCAGCATCGCCAGACTGAGCGGGCGTCGCGCGAGCACGAAATCGACAGGCCCGGGGCCTGCCATCTGCAATACATCGTCGGACGCGTGGAAGACCGTAAACCCATCGCTTTCGAGCGCCTGCCGCGCCACCGCACCTTGCGTCAATCAAAAAGTCGACGTCATTGGTGGCGCGCTGAACGCCCCACGCTGCCAGCGCGAATGCGCCGATCAGGGCGTGGTCCACCCCGGCCGCTTCAAGGCGCCCATGGACGGAATCGAGCAGGGTGATTATCGAAGCAATGGCGATATCGATCCGATTGGATGCTCTGCGTGGACAGGCAGCGCGCAAGCTGCATTATCGCAAATGGCGCCTGCGTCTTCCACGTTCGGGCATCCCGCTCGCATGGTACCTACCTGATAGTCCCCAAAAGAGTGGGTCTGGGCTCAAGGCCGCAGCCAGTTTTCGAGCGTCAATCCGGATATGCGCATGAAGTGGCGCGTATTGTCAGTCACGCACACCAGGCCGAGGGCGTGGGCGTGTCCGGCGATCAACGGATCCATGCGCCCGCTCAAAAGCCAGCTTGGCGGCCTTGCTGTGGCGGGATTGACCGATGCCCCGCCAGATTTCGGCCGCGCTGATCGCCGAGAGGGCCAGCGATCCGCCCGGGGCGAGAAGGATCTTTTCCCGGATTCGCTCGCTTCCCAATTCACGCTGCAGCAGGGCTACCAGCATGCAGGTGTCGAGCAGATAGCGCATCAGCGCCTGTATTTGGCGCCGAAGTCGAATGGTCCAAGCTGGGCGAGTGCGTCAACAGCCTCTTGGCGCGCATTTCCGCGTTGGCGATGTGACGGCAGTTCCAGATCACCATGCGTGGGTCACTTCCTGATGCGCTTTGATGATGACGTCCCGGCTGGCTCGCGCGGCGAGATAGCTGATGACAGTTGTTTCAACGTAGACCCGTCGATTCATGGGTCAAGTCTAGTGGAATCGGCTGGCTTTACCCGTCCAACGCCTCAATCGCCTTCGGGTACGACGCGATGATCTTCGTCTCCCGCGCGGCAATACCGCTCCGCCTGGGTCCGGCACTTTTCCATCAAAGCGATGTGGTGGTACCAGGGGATTCGTGCAAGAACCTCTTGCACGATTGCCCGCCCCGGCCACGCAGCGGCAATCCAGATAGGCCGCGCGCAGGTCCGCGGAGAGCCGGTCGATGACCTTGGCGCCCCAGCCCGCGCGCTCCTGACGATCGAGGATCATCCGGCCGATGTCCCAGTAGAGCAAGACCATCGCCGCGTTCGCGGCCATGACCACCCGCAGTCGCTCCGCCTGGATGCGCCGCTTGATCGCTCTGAGGGTCTCGGCGTAGTCGCGAGGCAGCCCGGCGCGCGGTGGGGAAACCGGGAAGAAGGCTCCCTCCCGCGTTTTCCCGCGCGAGCCGCGCGTCGGAGCCGCTGCCCGCACAAGGGCTTTTGTGGTCTTCTTCCTAGCAGCCATACTGGAGTTGCGCCGTTTCCGTGGACGGTTTAGCGCTTGCGGGCCGAGCTTCGAGAACCCGACGTCGAACTTTCTATTCCGCCCACAGGCTGGCCAGACCGAACGCAATCGCATCAAACGGCGGCTGCGAGACGCTGGCGTCGTTCTCCAGCACGGAGAGCAGCAGCCAGTTGCCGTCACGGTTCTCGAAAACTTCCAGGGTCTTGAGGTCGGGATCCACCAGCCAGCAGTGCGCCACGCCGTTGTGCGCGTAGAGCGGCAGCTTCTCGGCCCGGTCAACTTTTGCGGTGGACGGGGAGAGAATTTCGCAGATCCAGTCGGGCGCGAGCTCGAACCAGGCGGCATCGGGCAGCTTGGGCATGCGCGCGCGCTTCCAGCCCGCGAGATCCGGCACCAGAACGTCCGCGCCCAGGTGCAACTCCGGTTCGTCCAGGATCCACCAGCCGCCAGGGCCATGCATTCCGTGGTCAAACGGTCCACCCAACTTGACCCCCAGCGACGAATACGCCCGGGCATGTTTCGGCGCGGGGCGCGGGTGGGTGTGGAGCACGCCCCGGATGATCTCGCCCACCAGGCGCTCGGGCAGGGCGAGGATGTCGTCGTAGGTGGCCGGCTTAACGGCGGGTAGACCCATGGTGCGTCTCCGGTGGCGCGAGTTTCGGCGCGCGCTCGTCACGCACGACGCAGCAGCCAAAGTCGTCGCGCGCTACAGGTACGTAGGCCCAGGTTCTGGTTGTTTTCATGCTGCTTGCTTGAGCAGCGGCCAGCGCACGTCGATCTCGTCCCATGGCACGAACACCCGGCCGGCATCGTCCTTTGCGATCACTGTCCATTCCATCAAGGCCGTGACATCCTTGTGCACGTTGCGGTAGTGGCGTTCGAGGCGCTTGGCCAGGGCGTAGATCGTCAGCGGCCCGGACGCTTTCAGGAACTCCACCAGTTCCCAGCGCTTCGGGGTAAACACCTCGCCGAACTGCGCCATCGTGCGAAAGCCGACGCCGAAATAGGGCGTTACCGACCGGCCGGACTTCGCTTTGGTCAGCGCCTCGCCAAAGCGCGCGAGACTTTTTTCCACGCTTCCCCCAACTCTCACTTTCAGCACGCTCATGATTCAGTCTCCTTCACATCCCGCAGAAAATCACTCAGCAGCGTCGGCACGTCTTTGAACGTATGGCGCATCTCCGCGCCCCGGACGTGCCGGTGATCTCCCTTGCCGCGCTCGTTGTCATAGCCCACCACACGCTTTCCGCCCACCACATAGACCAGCCGGTATTTGATGCGATGCTCCGAAGGATGCAACGGCACCGATACTTCCCAGACCACCCCCTCGATTACGCCGCGTCCATAGGTTTCTTTCATCCGATGGAGCAGTCTTGCCTTCATGGGGCGTATCATGTCCTATATGGTATGGCGTGTAAAGCCCCATACGGAGTAACGCGACAAAGTTGCATTCATCCTGATCGGGCTAGAATCCTCCGCATGGCGCAAGAAAAATCCCAAGGCTTATCAAAAGGCCTGACAAATTACGGCGACCCGGCTTTTTCGCTGTACTTGCGGCGCTCGTTCGCCAAGAGCATGGGTTATTCGGCCGAGATGCTGGCGCGCCCGGTGGTCGGCATCGCCGATTCGCGCAGCGGCTTCAACAACTGCCACCGCCATTTCCCGGAACTGATCGAGGCCGTGAAGCGCGGCGTGATCGCGGCGGGCGGACTGCCGATCGAATTTCCGACCACGTCCCTGGGCGAGGTGTTCCTCAGCCCGACCTCGATGATGTTCCGCAACCTGATGGCGATGGACGTGGAGGAAATGGTCCGTGCCCAGCCGATGGATGCGGTGGTGCTGGTGGGCGGCTGCGACAAGACCGTGCCGGCGCAATTGATGGGCGCGGCGAGCGCCGACGTTCCCGCGGTGCAGTTGCTGGCGGGGCCGATGATGCCGACGTCGTACCGCGGCGAGCGGCTCGGCGCCTGCACCGATTGCCGGCGGTTCTGGGCCATGTATCGCGCGGGCAAAGTGGACGCGCAGGGCATCGCCGACGTCGAAGGCAATCTCGCGACAACCGCCGGTACTTGCGCGGTGATGGGGACCGCCTCCACGATGGCTGCGCTCGCCGAGGCGCTCGGCATGGCGCTGCCGGGCAGCGCGGCGATACCCGCGGTGCACGCCGACCGCCTGCGCGCCGGGGAAGCGAGCGGACGCCGCGCGGTGGAGTTGGTGAAGAATCCGATCCGTCCGTCGCAGATCATCACGCAACGGTCGGTGGAAAACGCGGTGCGTGTATTGCTGGCGATTGGCGGTTCGACCAATGCGATCATTCATCTCACCGCCATTGCCGGACGGGTCGGGGTGAAGATCGACCTGAACCGGCTGAACGAGGTTTCCGACTCGACGCCGGTGCTGGTGGACCTGAAACCAACCGGCCAGTTCTACATGTCGGACCTCTATGCCGCGGGGGGCGTGGGCGCGGTGCTGAGGGAATTGAAGCCGCTGCTGCACCTGGAGTGCATGAGCGTGACCGGCGAGACGCTCGGCCAGCGCCTGGCGCACGAAGAAGGCGCGTGGGTGGACCGCGCGGTGGTGCGTCCGCTGTCGGATCCGCTGGCGAAGGAGGGCGGGCTGGTGGCGCTGTTCGGTTCGCTCGCGCCCAACGGCGCGATTCTCAAGCGCTCGGCCGCCGATGCAAATCTGTTCGAGCGCGAGGGCCGGGCGGTGGTGTTCAACTCGCTGGATGATCTCGCGGCGCGCGTGGACGATCCCGCGCTCGACATCACGGCCGACGATTTCATGGTGTTGCAGAACGCCGGGCCGAAATCCGGCTACGCCATGCCCGAGGCGGGCTACCTGCCGATCCCGCAGAAGCTGGCGCGCGCCGGCGTGAAGGACATGGTGCGGATTTCGGACGCGAGGATGAGCGGCACGGCCTACGGCACCATCGTGCTGCACGTGTCGCCCGAAGCCGCGGCCGGCGGCCCGCTCGCGCTGGTGCGCAATGGCGACCGCATCAGGCTTTCAGTCAAGCAGCGCAAGATCGATCTGCTCCTACCTGAAAATGAATTATCGAAACGGAAGGCTGCCTGGAAACCGCCGGTGACGCCGCCGGCGCGCGGCTACGCCAAGCTCTACATGGACCACGTGCTGCAGGCGGAGCACGGCTGCGACTTCGACTTTCTTCGTAAAGCGTAACGACTACTTCGAGTAGTCGTAAACCAGTTCGTACTCGCCCTCGCTGTTGATCGCGAGACGTGCGGATTTCCAGCGCCGCTGGGCGGGCGCGAGGGAGTCGCTCAGCCCGGTGATGCGGCGGGTGATCTCCTGCACGTTGCAGGGCACGAATTCCTCGGCGTCTTCGTCGCGGTACGAGGCGGTGAAGAAGAACTTCGTCGTCACTGCGGCCTCCGTGCTGGTGACCACGACCCAGGTCCGCTTCCAGTCCTGCGGCAAGCCGGGCGCGAGGCAGGAAAAAATCTGCTCGACCAGTTTTGCGTCCAGCTTGGGCGCGGTGAAAGGGGCCGCCGCAGGCGGCGCGCCCAGCACCGGGGTCGGCGGCCCGTAAATCATCATGCTGGGATTCGCCGGCTCGTTGCTGCTGGCGCTGCCTGCCTTGCCGCCAGTTTCGGTGTCGGGAATCGGCTCGGTGCGCACCGGCATGCGCCTGCGCTGGGCATCCGCGCCGGTAACGGCGGCGAGCACGGCCAGCAGTACCAGGCCGGATAGCGCGCGCCTCAGCATGTTGTGCGATGCCTGTTGTGCGATGCCATAAGTGCGCCGACGATACCACCGGTTGGTGCGCCTATTTGAATGAGGTAGGCTAGACGCGATGTCTGACATTGCGGCTTTTTCCGATTCGTACGCCGAGGCGCGCCGCGTCGCTTTCCTCGATCTGCACACCGGCCGCTGCCGCGCCGCGAGATGCAGCGCGCGGGCCTGGCGCAGCGCTGGATGCGCTTCGAAGGGCCGCGCGATCCGGTGCTCGCGCAGTCGAAGAATTTCATCGACCGCGGCGTCGCGGAGATCAGTTCGAGTTGAGGAAATCCCGCAGCGCGCGGGTAAACCCCTCGGGCTGCTCCAGGTTGGCGAGGTGCGCGGCCTGCGGCAGCGTCACCAGCTTCGAGCCCGGCGCGTTGTCGTGGATCTCGCGCGCCATCGCCGGCGGCGTGCCGGGATCGTCCGCGCCGACGATGACGAGGATCGGGCACTTGATCTCCTTCAGGCGCGCCGTCAGGTTGATCTTCGGAATGGCGTGGCTGCAGCCGGCGTAGCCTGCCGCCGGCGTCGCCAGGATCAGCTCGCGGATCGCATCCACGGCCGCGGGGTTGCGGTTGCGGAACGGCTCGGTGAACCAGCGCTCCAGCGTAGGCTGCGCGAGCGGCGCCATGCCGTTTGCTTCCACGGTCTTGATGCGCTCGGCCCATAGCGGGGCGGCCTCCGCGGGATAGCGGCTGGTAGTGTCGGCCAGTGTCAGGGTCTTGAACACACCCGGGTACTTGAGCGCGAAGGTCTGGCCGATCATGCCGCCCATGGAAAGCCCGCAGAAGTGCGGTTTTTCTATGTTCAGTTCCTTCAAGAGAAAGAAAAGGTCATCCGCCAGCAGTTCCAGCGTGTAGGCGCCCTTGGGCGCCTCGCTCGCGCCATGGCCGCGCGTGTCGTAAGCGAGGATGCGGTAGCTGTGTTTCAGGGCCGCGATCTGCGGGTCCCACATGCGCACGCTGCAGGCGAGCGAATGGCTTAGCACCAGCCAGGGCGCGCCTTCCTTGCCATGGATTTCGTAGTTGACCTGAATGCCGTTGACGCGTGATTTCATGTTTTCGCCACCACCAGTGGAATGTTCATTTCGTCCTCGCTCATGCCGCCGTGATTACCGATGTGCAGGTGCCTCGGCTCGCCCGGCAGCCAGTCTTTTACCGTGCCGCGGCCCTTCATGACCAGCGCCACGTCGCCGATTCGCTCTGCGAAATGCGCATGCGCGCGCCCGGCGCCGAACCAGCCTTCGTCCGCGAGCTCGTGGCTGGGACGCACGTCCGCACGGCCCTTGAGTATTTCTTTTGCTTTTTGCAGGAATATTTTTCTGTCCTGAACGTGGCAAAAAGCAATCCGGCGTTCGCCACAGAGCGGGAAGCGAAGCAGCGCCGACAATGATGGCGGCAGCTCCACCGACTCTTCGGGCGGGCAGTCGATGAAGCCGTGGTCGGCGGTGAGGACGACGAGCGTGTCGGTTCCCGCGAGGCGCGCCAGCAATTCGCCGAACATGGAATCCAGTTGCGCGAAATGGGCCCGCACTTGCGCGCTCGCGACGCCGTGCCGGTGCGCGAGCGAATCGAATTCCGGCCAGTAGGCGTAGACCAGCTTGCGTTCGGGTCCGGACTTCACCGCGGCCACAGTCTGGTCCAGAAAGCCGGCGAGATTGGCGTAGGCGCGGCGCTCGGCGCGGCCGCAATGATGGCGGTTGTACTGCGAATCGATGATGCTGCGGTGGCTGACGACGATGGCGCGTGTCGCCAGCTGGTCGAATAACGATGGTTCGACGAATATTCTTCCGGGGGCAACGCCGAGCGAGGCCTTCTCGCCGCGCCGCTGGAACGGCAGCGGCGCGCCGACGCAGGCGGCCTCGGAGAAATAGGTGAACCAGCCGGTGAGGCCGTGCTCCAGCGGTGTCGCGCCGGTGAAGGAGGTGGTGATGGCGCTGGCGGTGGTCGACGGAAACACGGCGCTGATCGTGCCGCGGCGGTGCGCGACGATCTGCCCGCCGCCGCTGGCTTGGAGGTAATTGTCGCCGAGCCCGTCAACGATCAGGAAAACGGTGTTCGCCGCGGAGCGCAGTTCCGCGGCCGGAAGGCAAACCAGGGGAGGATGGCGCGGCGCGCCGCCGCATGCCTCCACCAGGGAAGCCACAAGATTTACAAATCCGTTGCCCGCATAGTCAGGCCCGAGCATCGGCCCAATGCTAGCGAACTTTTCAGTGCAGGGCGACGGAGTTCGTCAGCAGGGCGTCGTAGTGGCCGAGGAACTCGTCCACCGATTCAGCGCTCGGTTCGCCCGCCGCAAGGCCGGCCATCGAGGCGCGGAATTTCACTTCCACCGCGCCTTCGAGAAACCCGGTGCGGCCCATGGTTTTGTCCACCACTTCAATACCGTGGCGGCCCGGAAATTCGACCACGCAGTAGTTCTCGCTGTTGTACATCACGTGCATGGCGATCTCCGCAGGCAGCTGCCAATGCCGATTGATTGTCCGCCTGCCTGCAGTAACGCGCGCTGCCACAGGTCAGTTGACGGCCGCCGGCGGCCGGGTTTTCCGGTTGCGCGCGTGATAAAATGCTCATCCAATCTCCCGGGAAAAGCCGCCATGCGCATGGAAGTGCACCTGCACGCCGACATCCCGATGATCGAAGGCGTGTCCAAGAAGCAGATCAAGCACGCGCTCGCGCCGTTGCTGGACTACCTCGATGCGGAGGGCCTGGGCGACGTCAAGAGCCTCGAGCAGGAAGAGCCCGGCCTGCGCTTTGATGAAAAAGAACTGATGTTCCTGATGTGCTGGACCGGTGAGATCGGCCGCGGCTTTCATCCCGCGCTCGATGCGGCGCTCGAGAGCCTCGGGCCGCTGTGCTACGAGGCGGTGGAAGTGGAACTCACGCTCTACCTCGAGAACGGCGAGCAGGAGTCGCGGCTGTTGTTCGTCGGCCCGACGGCCCACGCGATCCACGAAGCGCAACGCCGCTGCATGATCGAGGACGTATCCGCGCTGCTCGCGCGCCAGTTCAGCAAGGAACGCGTCGCCGAAGTGGCCGCAATGGTGGACGGGTTGTTCGAGCAGGACTGGAAGGAACACGCCTCAGACGTGAAAAAACCCGAGCGCGCGTTCGAGACCGCGACGCGGCCCTCGCGCAAGCACCTGCACTGAGTTTTAGTGGTGGCCGGACCTGTATTTAACCGGACGCCCTATGGCCGGTCCTAAATATCCAGGCTTCGATACGCTTGCGCTGCACGCCGGGCAATCGCCCGACCCGGTAACCGGCGCCCGCGCGGTGCCGATCTACCAGACCACCTCATACGTGTTCCGCGATACCGCGCACGCGGCGTCCCTCTTCAACATGGAGCGCGCGGGGCATGTCTACTCGCGCATCTCGAACCCCACCGTCGCGGTGTTCGAGGAGCGCATGGCCGCGCTCGAAGGCGGGGTCGGCGCGATCGCGACCGCGAGCGGGCAGGCGGCGCTGCACCTGGCGATCGCAACGCTGATGGACGCGGGCAGCCATGTCGTGGCTTCCGCCGCGCTTTATGGCGGTTCGCACAATCTGCTCGGTTACACGCTCAAGAGATTCGGCATTGAAACGACTTTTGTCAGCCCGCGTGACCTCGGTACGTGGAAGAACTCGATAAAAGGAAATACCAGGCTCCTGTTCGGAGAAACGCTGGGCAATCCCGGCCTGGACGTTCTAGATATCCCGGAAGTATCCAAAATCGCGCACCAGGCGGGCGTGCCGCTGCTGGTGGATGCGACCTTCACCACGCCCTGGCTGATGAAGCCCTTCGAGCTGGGCGCGGACCTGCTGTATCACTCCGCCACCAAGTTCCTCGGCGGCCACGGCATCGCGATCGGCGGCGTGCTCGTCGACTCGGGCAGGTTCGACTGGGAGAAGAGCGGCAAGTTTCCCCAGCTCACCGCACCCTACGCGGGTTTCCACAACATGGATTTCGAGGAGGAATCCGGCACGCGGGCGTTCCTCTTGCGCGCGCGGCGCGAAGGATTGCGCGACTTCGGCGCCTGCATGGCGCCGATGACCGCGTTTCACATCCTGCAGGGCATCGAGACGCTGCATCTACGCATGCCGCGGCATGTGGAAAGCACGAGAAAGGTTGTTGCTTTTCTTGCAACGAATTCCTCTGTTGAAAAAGTTCTTTATCCGGAAATGCCGGACCATCCGGACCATGCGCTTGCAAAAAAGCTCCTGCCGAAAGGCTGCGGCGCGGTGTTTTCCTTCGACATCAAGGGTGGGCCGGCAGGTGATCCGAGACAGGCGGGGCGCAAATTCATCGAAGCGCTGCGCGTGTTCTCGCACCTCGCCAACGTCGGCGACGCCAAGTCGCTCGTCATCCACCCGGCGAGCACGACGCACTACCGCATGTCGGACGAGGACCTGAAGAAGGCCGGCATCGGCCCCGGCACGCTGCGGCTCTCGATCGGCCTGGAGGATGTCGAAGACCTGGTCCAGGATCTCGATCGCGCGCTTGCGGTTGCCTTGAGGGTGAAATAGTGCAGGGCGAAATAGTGCGGTCGAAGTAATGCAGCTGCAGATCAACGGCAAAACCGCGTTCGCCTACACGGCGGCGCACGACGTCGATGCGGCGAAACCCTCGGTGGTATTCGTGCACGGCGCCGGGCTGGATCATTCCTGGTGGGGACTGCAGAGCCGCTACTTCGGCTATCACGGCTGCAACGTGCTGGCGGTGGATCTGCCCGCGCATGGCCGCTCCGAAGGCCCGGCACTGGCCGCGGTCGGCGAGATGGCCGATTGGGTCAAGAAAATTCTGGATGAAAACAGGATCAAATCCGCCGTTGTCGTCGGTCATTCGATGGGCTCGCTCATCGCGCTCGAATTCGCCGCGCGCTATCCGGAGAACGCGCAGCGGATCGCGCTGATCGGGGTGGCTTACCCGATGAAGGTGTCGGACGCGTTTCTCGATGCGGCGCGGCGCAACGACCAGTCCGCCTACGACATGGACACGATCTGGGGCCATGCGGCGCAGGTTCCGTTTGCCGGCAATCCGAATCCGGGCATGTGGATGTACGGCGATACGCTGGCGCGCCTCGGGCGCCTTGCCCCCGGCGTGCTGCACGCCGACCTCGCCGCCTGCAACGCCTATGCGGACGGGATGGAGGCCGCGGCGAAGGTCAAATGCCCGGCGCTGTTCATCCTTGGCGCGCGCGACATCATGACCCCGCCGCGCGGCGCAGAGGATTTGATGAATAAGATCGAGAAATCGAAAAGCGTTCGGATCGCGACTTCCGGCCACTCGCTGATGGCCGAAGCGCCGGATGCGAC
The DNA here is from genome assembly GCA_945906765.1 of Nitrosovibrio sp. Nv4. Taxonomy (GTDB): domain Bacteria; phylum Pseudomonadota; class Gammaproteobacteria; order Burkholderiales; family SG8-39; genus RBG-16-66-20. The sequence goes on from CAMDRF010000008.1 coordinate 30,261, forward strand.
GTTGGATGCGCTGATCGCCTTCCTCGCTTGAATCTCAGGCGCGCGCCCAGCGCGCCTTGTGCACCGCGTAGATGGTAAACCCGCCGAACACGGCGAGGCCTGCGCCGAACAGCGGATAGAGCGGCGCCACGATACGCATGTACAGACTGCCGATTTCGAGCACCGCCGCGTCGTCGCTGAAGATCCTGACCCAGAGATGCGGAAAAATCGCCACCGAACCGCCGATTACCAGGCAGATGAGCGCGGCGGCGGCGGTGCCGGTCCAGGCGATTTTCTTCGCGCGCTCGGCCTGGCCGGCACCGATGTTGGTGCCCACCATCACGACCAAAGCCTGGGCGATCGCGAACACGATGGGCGCCTCCTCGGCGGCGGGCAGGGTCTCCGGGCGGATACCGCGTTCGAGCAGGGTGTTTCGAACGGCCTGGTTGTTGGTGATGTGCTCGTTGGAAATGGCGGATTCGTTCGTCATTCCGTGCTGGCGGGGGTTGAAGATGGTGATCTCGGTGGCGAAATCCTTGGCCTTGAGAATGATGGTCGGAGCGAAGTCGGCGAGCGGCCGGTTGTCCGGCACTTTCCACTGGGCTTTTATGGCCTGCGTGGTTTTACCGAACAGGGCTTGGTCGCCCTTGCTGCGGATTATGCCAAAGTTCTCGTTGCCGCCGGTCTGCTCGAAGATGACTTCGGAGAGTCGGCGGGTCCGGACCGCGAAGTAGGTCTGGGCGAAAGCGATTTCCTGCTTCCGAGGGTCGCCATTTTGAGCAATGAGGTAGCAGGCGTAGCGGGTGAGCATCAGATCGGGGATTTCCTTCTCTGCGCTTTTGGGCATCTGGATCGTTTTGTTGACGTCAACAAAATGATCCGGGATGGAGTGACCTGAAACCTGACAGGCAGTTCTTGCCGCCTCCCATGCCGGCGCCGAGGCGGCGCATCGGGTTCATCTCGACCGACGAGGATCCTGGCCGCAAAGCTCAGAAGTGCTAGAGCTTCGCCGCGTTTCGAGGCGAACAGCGGCAAGGACCTGATCGGCTGGCGCGGCCTCGAACTGCCGCACTACGGCATTCCAAACGTGCTGGCCGACGCGGTGCGCCAGATCCATGGCACGCGCGTGCACGCCTGGCGCGGCATCGGCGCGGGCTACAACAAGTTCGCGGTCGAATCGTTCCTGGATGAAGTTGCCCATGCGAAAGGGGTCGATCCCCTCGCGTTCCGTCTGGAACTCACCAAGGGCGACCAGAGGGCGAGCGGCGTGATCCGCGCCGCGGCCGAAATGGCCGCTTGGAAACGCAAGCGCAGCGACCGCGCGCTGGGTCTCGCCTTCTCCGAGTACCACGGTACGCTCTCCGCAGGCGTGGCCGAGGTTTCGGTGAACCGCAGGAGCGGCAAGATCAAGGTTCACAACTACTGGATCGCGGTCGATCCGGGCCTGGTCATCCAGCCGGAAAACGTCCATGCGCAGCTCGAGAGCGCGGTGGTCTACGGGCTCTCGGCCGCGCTGATCGAGGAACATATGCCGGAAATCCATACGCGCATCGTCGCCAGTGACGCGCCGCCCACGGGCATGGGCGAAATCGGCGTGGTGGCGGTCGCCCCGGCGATCGGCAATGCCGTGTTCCGGCTCACCGGGAAGCGGTTGCGCAACCTGCCGATGTCGCCTGAACGGGTGAAGAGCGCGCTCGCCTGATCAATCCGGCCAGGCTCGCGGCGCACTCTGCGTGCTCTGGTAAGCCGTAAGGCCAGGACGGGGCATGAGCTAGCCGGCCAGCATCCGGTTCATGCGCTTGACAAACGTGGCCGGGTCTGCGAGTTGGCCGCCTTCGGCGAGCGTCGCCTGGTCGAGCAACAGGTGCGCCCATTCCTTCAGGCCGTCGTCGGATTCCGCTTTCAGCCGCTCGACCAGCGGGTGATGCGGGTTGAGTTCCAGGATTGGTTTTGATTCCGGCGCTTTCTGGCCCGCGCCTTTTAGCAGGCGCTGCAGGTGCTGGCTCATTTCATTGCGCTCCACCACCACGCAGGCGGGTGAATCGGTGAGGCGCAGCGTGACGCGCACATCCGACACGGATTCGCCGAGCGCGGTCTTGACGCGCTCGACCAGTTCCTTGAATTCGCCGGCTACTTTCTCGCGCGTTTCCTTTTCCGCGGCGTCGGCGAGATCTCCCAGGTCGAGGTCGCCCTTCGCCACCGAGACGAGCGGTTGCTTGTCGAATTCGGTGAGGAAGGACAGCATCCACTCGTCCACCCGGTCGGTGAGCAGCAGTACTTCGATGCCCTTCTTGCGGAAGATTTCCAGGTGCGGGCTGTTGCGCGCCGCCTCGAGGCTGTCGGCGGTGGCGTAGTAGATCGCCTTCTGGCCGGCTTTGACTCGCGCCGCGTAGTCGGCGAGCGACACGCCCTGCGTGTCGCTGCCGGTGGAGGCGAAGCGCAGCAGTTTCGCGATGCGCTCCCGGTTGGCCGTGTCTTCGCCGATGCCTTCCTTCAGCACCTGGCCGAATCCATCCCAGAATTTCGTGTAATCGTCCTTGCGGTTCTGCGCCAGGTCCTCGAGCAGGCCGAGGATGCGCCGCGCCGCACCTTCCCTGATCGCGCTCACGTCGCGCGATTCCTGCAGAATTTCGCGCGACACGTTGAGCGGCAGGTCGCCCGAGTCGATCACGCCGCGCACGAAGCGCAGGTAGCGCGGCAGCAACTCGCCGGCGTCGTCCATGATGAACACGCGCCGCACGTAGAGCTTGAGGCCGTGGCGCGCGCTGCGGTCCCACAGGTCGAACGGCGCCTGCGAGGGCAGGTAGAGCAGCTGGATGTATTCCTGCTTGCCCTCGACGCGGTTGTGCGTCCAGGCGAGCGGATCGGTGAAATCGTGCGCCACATGCTTGTAGAACTCGCGGTACTGCTCTTCGGTGATTTCCGCTTTCGGCCGCGCCCAGAGCGCGGTGGCCTGGTTGACCGTTTCCTCCTCCGCGGTGGTGACGTAGGTTTGCTTGTCCTTGTCCCAGATCTCCTTTTTCATGCGGATCGGGGTGGCGATGTGGTCGGAGTACTTGCGCAGGATCGCGCGTACCCGGCTGGCCGAGGCGAAGTCGTCGTCGCCCGATTTCAGATGCAGCGTCACGTCGGTGCCGCGCGTTTCGCGCGCCGCCGCCTCGATGGTGTATTCGCCGCTGCCGTCGCTCTCCCAGCGCACGGCTTCGTTCTCGCCGAGCCCGGCCCTGCGAGTTACCACGCTGACGCGCTCGGCGACGATGAACGACGAGTAGAAGCCGACGCCGAACTGGCCGATGAGCTGCGCGTCCTTTTTCTGGTCGCCGGTCAGCGCGGCGAAGAATTCACGCGTGCCGCTCTTGGCGATGGTGCCCAGGTGCGCCATCGCCTCGTCGCGGCTCATGCCGATGCCGTTGTCGGAGATGGTGATGCGCCTTGCAGCCGTGTCCACTTCGACCTGGAGGGCGAATTCCGCACCACCCGCCAGCAGCTCCGGCTTGCCGATCGCCTCGAAGCGCAGCCGGTCGCAGGCGTCCGAGGCATTGCTTACCAGCTCCCGGAGAAATATTTCCTTGTTTGAATAAAGCGAATGGATCATTAGCTGCAAGAGCTGCTTGACCTCCGCCTGGAATCCTTTGGTTTCCTTCATGCCTGCTCCTGTGTTGAACTTGGTTTCGCGTCTTTGGCCTTTACTACACAGACCGCCAAGCCTGCGGCCGTGGGCGACGATCACCACCGCAACCGCTCCCGCTCCAGTCATGGCACGATTTTACTTCCGCCGTACGGCTAAGATGGGCCATGAATGTGGAATGCGACGTACTCGTGGCCGGTTCGGGCGCCTCACCAACGGCAACGCGTTTGCCGGGCGGCACCTCGCCGGCATAGACGCCTAGGAGTCGCAGCGCAACCGTGAATATCGACAACCCCTCGGTCGTCGCCGAGATCATCGCGCCGCTCAACTGCCAGGTACCATCCCCGCCGGCAGCGTCTCCACGTAGCGGCAGATGTCGCCCGGGCGCGTGAGCCAGATGCGCTCGCGCTGCTTCACGATGTGCTCGATTACCTGCCGGAAGCGGCGCAGCCGGTGCGGCTGGCCGAGGATGAAGCTGTGCAGCACCAGGCTCATCACCAGCGGCCGGCGCGCCGACTCCTCCAGCATTTCGTCGAAATGGTCGATCAGGTTCTCGCAATAGAGCTGCGACGGCGTGCGCCGCGAGACGCACTCGAGCGAATCATTCAGGTCGTGCGCGTAGGGAATGGACAGGATCGGACCATGCTTGGTGCGGAACCAGACCGGCTGGTCGTCGAGCGGCCAGTCCATCATGTAGCGGAAACCCGCCTCGCGCAGCAGGTCGGGCGAGGCATGGGTCTGCGAGAGGTAGGGCGCGAGCCAGCCCATCGGCCGCTTGCCTTCGTGCTTCTCGATCGCGGCGGCGGCCTCCCGGATGCAGGCGCGCTCTTCGTCGAGCGGCATGTCGACCTGGCGTTCGGCGTTGCTGCGGCCGTGGCCGACGATCTCGTCGCCGCGCTTGCTGAACGCCGCCACCATCTGCGGGCAATAGTCGTAGAGCTCGGTGTTGACCAGCAGGGCGTACGGCAAGTCATAGGCCTCGGCGAGCTCGAGCAGGCGCCAGGCGCCGACCCGGTTGCCGTAGTCGCGCCAGGCGAAACTGCGCTGGTTCGGCTGCGGATGCGGGGCGCCGTAGTCGTTGCCGAGGCCCTCGCCGAACGAAAAATGCTCGACGTTCAGGCACAGGTGCACCGCGAGGCGCTTGCCGCCCGGCCAGTTGTAGTCCTTGCGCTCGGTGATCGCGGAGTAGTCGTAGCGTCCATGCGTTTTCAGCGTCATAGCTCCAATCCCTCGGAAAAGCGGGAAAAATCGGGCAACTCTTCAAGTTTCATGCAGCCACCGAGCAGGCGCCGGGCGACGGTTTCCCCCCAGACCGGCACGCCGAGCTGCAGGAATTTCATTTCGAGCTCCGCGGGCTGGTGCGGCCTGGAAGGCTCACCCCTGGTCACCGTGCAGTGGCCCTCGAGCACCTGGCCGCCGGCGAGGATGATGCGCAGGTCGCAGACTTGCTCGGCCGGGTAGCGCGCGGTGTAGCTCGCGTCCTCCTGCACCTCGACCCGCGCGGCGAGCGCCTGGATCGCCGGATTGTCCACCGCCGCCTGCTCGAAGGGAATCAGTCCCGACGTGCCGTGATGCAGGATCGTGGCAAGCGCGAAGGGTACCGAAAAGCGCGCGCCGAAGCTGCTCGTCACGCGCTTCTGCGCGAGCATCGCCGCCAGCCTGTAGGCCTTCACTTCGATGCGGGCGATGCTCGCGAGGTCGAGCTTGCCCGAGCGCGCGAGAAGATCTTCCAGCGCGTCGATCGCCGAGTGGACGTAGCGGCCGGTGGGATGGAGCTTGAAGTAGCCCTGCGCGAGGATCCATTCACGGCCGAGGCCTTCGGTTGCCTTGTGGGGATCGAAACCGTCGGCGAGTACCTTGCCGTAAACCGAAGCCGGGCTGTCGGTCTCGCCGGTGAAGCCGCATTCGACCAGCCGCGCGGCCATCAACCCCATGTAGCCCGAATGCCCGGTGAATATATTGCGCACTGTCGCGCCGTCGAGCAGCGTCTGGCGGCTGGTCGCCATGCCCATGGTGGCCGCGACGTTGATCAGTTCGAGCATTCGGCGCTCGTCGAAGCCTTTCAGCCGCCCGGCCGCGACCGCCGCCCCGAGCGTGCCCCAGGTGCCATGGGGGTGGACGGAAATCTTCATCTGCGCCGCGCGGCTGATGCGCGAACTTACTTCATAGCCGACCGCAACCGCCATCAGCAGTTCCGCGCCTGAGGCGCCCGACTCCTGCGCCAGCGCAAGCGCAGCCGGCACCACCTGGATGCCCGGATGGCCTTTCGCGAACAGGTTTCCCTCGTTCAGTTCGAGCCAGGTGCCGGCGGTGCCGTTCAGGAGCGCGGCATCGAGCGCGCCGGCGCGCCGGCGCGCGCCGAGCACCCAGGCGCTGCCGCGCGCATCGCCACTGACACCGCCGGGCATATGCCGCTGCAGCAAGGCCTGCATTTCCGGCTGCTGCATTCCGGCGGCAATCACCGGCAGGCTGTCGGCGATCACCCAGCGGGTGCGCGCCAATACCGGCGCGGGCAGATCCTCCAGCCGCGCCCGGCAGGCAAAGCCAGCGAGTTCCTGCAGATAGCTCAGTCGACCTTCGCTCCGGAGAGGCGCACCACGTCGGCCCATTTCTTCACCTCGACCCGGATCCAGGCCGCGAACTCCTCCGGCGAGTTGGCCACGACATCGGCGCCCTGCGAGGTGAGCTGATCGCGCACCTCCGGATTGCGCAGCACGCGAACGACTTCGGCATTCAGGCGAGCGACGATCTCGCGCGGCGTTCCCGCGGGCGCGAGCAAGCCGTTCCAGCCGACCGCATCGAAGTCCTTCAGGCCCAGTTCGTGAAGCGTCGGCACATCGGGAAGAACCTGGATGCGCGCGAGGCTGGTGACGGCGAGCGCCTTGATCCTGCCCGAGCGCACGTGCGGCAGCAGCGGCGGTACGTTATCGAACATCAGCGGGATCTGCCCGGCGACCAAGTCGACGATCGCCGGCGCGCCGCCCTTGTACGGGATATGCAGGATGTTGACGCCGGTATACGCCTTGAAGAGCTCGCCGGTCATATGCGGTGGCGTGCCGTTGCCGGCGGTGCCGTAGCTCAGGGCGCCGGGTTTGGCGCGCGCGAGTGCGAGCAGTTCGGCGACGTTCGCGACGCCGGCCGAGGAGTGAACCACGAGCAGGTTGGTGTAATTCACCGCCTGCGTGATGGGCGCGAAATCCTGGATCAAATCGTAGCTGAGCTTCTTGTACAGGCTCTGGCTGATCGCGAGCGAACTCGTGCCCATGATCAGGGTGTAGCCGTCGGGCGGCGACTTGGCCACGTGATCGGCGGCGATGTTGCCGCCCGCGCCGGGGCGGTTCTCCACCACGACCGCCTGGCCGAGCGGCCCCGCCAGCCGCGCGCCGATGGTGCGCGCCAGGATATCGGAGGTGCCGCCAGGCGGAAATGGCACGACGATGCGCACCTGCCGCGCAGGATAGGTCTGTGCCGATACGAGCCCGGCCATGAGCAGGGCAATGATTGAAACGAGGGTTCTCAGCATGTTTTTCCTTGAAGAAGGATTGTATGCTGCGCCCTGATCGATCAAAGGGCAATTCAATGGACAAGCTCGACCTCACCATCCGCAACGGCAGCGTGGCGACCGCCGCCGAGACGACGCGTTGCGACATCGGCATCAAGGGCGAGAAGATCGTCGCCATCGCGGATCACCTTCCCGCAGGCGCCCGCGACATCGACGCCGGCGGCCGTTATGTGCTTCCGGGCGGCATCGACAGCCATTGCCATATCGAGCAGCTCTCCGGCATGGGCATCCTGTCCGCGGACGACTTCTACAGCGGCACGGTCTCCGCAGCGTTCGGGGGCACCACCACCATCATCCCGTTCGCGGCGCAGCACCGCGGCACGTCCGTCACGACAACGGTTGCCGACTACCATGAACGCGCGCGCAGCAAGGCGGTCATCGACTACGGCTTCCACCTGATCATCGGCGAACCAACCGACAAGGTCCTGAACGAAGAGCTACCGGCCGCGATCAAGGGCGGCATCACCTCGTTCAAGGTCTACATGACCTATCCGAAGTGGCGGCTCGACGACTACCAGCTGCTCGAGGTCTTGAGTGCCGCCGATCGCGAAGGCGCGCTGGTGATGGTGCACGCCGAGAACGACGACATGATCCGCTGGATCGCCAAGCGCCTGATCGAGCGCGGGCATGGGGCGCCGAAGTTTCACGGTGTCGCGCATGACGCGCTCGCCGAGGCGGAGGCGACGCATCGCGCCATCATGCTGTCACGGCTGCTGAGCGTGCCGGTGTTGATCGTCCACGTCTCCAGCCCGGAGGCGACCAACACGATTCGCGCCGCGCAAACCCTCGGCGCGAAAATCTACGCGGAGACCTGCCCCCAGTATCTTGTCCTGACCGCCGAGGACATGGATCGCCCCGGCGTCGAAGGGGCCAAATGGTGCTGCAGTCCGCCGTTGCGCGACAAAGCGGCGCAGGAGGCGATCTGGGCCGGGCTGGTCAACGGCACCTTCCAGGTGTATTCCTCCGATCACGCGCCGTACCGGTTTGATGCAACGGCGAAGATCCCGCGCGGCGATCAGACCACGTTCAAGGAAATGGCCAACGGCATTCCCGGCATCGAGATGCGCCTGCCGATCCTCTTTTCCGAAGGCGTGCTGAAGGGACGGCTCAGCATCAATCAGTTCGTGGCGCTCAGCGCGACCAATCATGCGCGCATGTACGGTCTGTACCCGCGCAAGGGTACGATCGCGATCGGGTCGGATGCCGACCTCGCCATCTGGAATCCCGACATCGAAAAACGCATCGACTACTCGATGCTGCACGATGCAGTCGGCTACACCCCCTACGAGGGACATGTCTACAAGGGCTGGCCGGAGATCGTGACCAGCCGCGGACGCATCGTCGTCGAGGGCGGCAAATTGCATGTAGCGCGCGGCTCGGGACAATACCTCGCGCGCGGCCGGCCCGGCCCGGTGGCCGCCGCCGCAGCCGGAAAAATCGACGGGCCCGCCCGCCAACTCAGAAACCTCATCGGATAACGCCATGCCCAGACACCTCAGGATTGCCGCCGCGCAGCTCGGACCGCTCAACAAAGCCGACTCCCGTGCCGTTGCCGTTACAAGATTGACGAACTTGCTGAAAGAAGCGCACAGCATGGGAGCGAAGTTCGTCGTCTTTCCCGAACTTGCCTTCACCACTTTCTTTCCGAGATGGTGGATGGAGGATCAGACCGAGGTGGACGCCAGGTTCTTCGAGAACAGCATGCCCTCGCCGGCGACCCAGCCGCTGTTCGACGAGGCGAAGAAGCTCGGCATCGGCTTCACCATCGGCTACGCCGAGCTGACGCCGGAGGGCCGGCGGTTCAATGCCGCGATCCTGGTTGGGCCCGATGGTTCGATCGTCGGCAAGTACCGCAAGGTGCACCTGCCCGGGCATGCCGAGCACAAGCCGCAGGCGGCGTTTCAGCACCTGGAGAAGAAATATTTCGAGGTCGGCGACCTCGGCTTTCGCGTCTGGCGCTACCTGGACACCATCACCGGGATGCTGATCTGCAACGATCGCCGCTGGCCCGAGGCGTTCCGCGTGCTGGCGCTGCAGGGCGCGGAAATCGTGGCGCTCGGCTTCAACACGCCGAGCGAGAACCTGCACTACGGCGAGCCGCCGGCGCTGCGGGTGCACCATCACCTGATCATGGCGCAGTCGATGGCGTTCCAGAACGCCACCTGGCTCGTCGAGACCGCCAAGGCCGGGCCTGAGGACGGCTTCCGCATGTTCGGGCACTCGCTGATCGTCGCGCCGACCGGCGAGATCGCGGTGAAATCCGCAACCGAAGAGGACGAGGTCATCTGCTACAACTGCGACATCGACCTCGCCGCCAACCTGAAGAAAACGATGTTCAATTTCGCCGCGCACCGGCGCCCGGAACACTACCGGATGATCGTTGACCGAGTCGGGGCCGAAGTCACGCCGGCGAACGACTGATGGATTTCGAGCTTGCGCGGCTGCCGGCGCTGGAGCGCTACAAGCTGATCATCGGCCTGGTGATCCCGCGCCCGATCGGCTGGGTTTCGACGTGGAACGACAACGGCGTCGCCAACTGCGCGCCGTTCTCCTTTTTCAACGCGATCTCGGAAGACCCGCCGCTGTGCATCCTCAGCTTCAACCGGCGCTCCGACGGCGCGATGAAGCACACCCTGAAGAACATCCACCGCACCGGCGAGTACGTGGTCAACCTGGCCGACGAGTCGACGGCCAACGCGATGCATGTTTCCAGCTTCGAAATTCCGGAAACCGAAAGTGAGTTCGCCAAAACCGGCCTGACGCCGGCGCCGGCGAAGATGGTGAAGCATCCGAGAATCGCCGAAGCCGCCGCCTCGCTCGAATGCAAGGTCGAGCGCATTATTGAATTCGGCCCCGAGCGCGAACTGGTGATCGGCGAAATCCTGCTCATCCACGCGCGCGAGGGTATCGTCGACCCGGAGACCAAGCGCGTCTCGGAAGAAAACTACCGCCCGGTCGGGCGCCTCTTTGCCAACCGCTACTGCACCACGCGCCAGCGCTTCGACCTGCCCGGTGCGCTGCCCGGACCGTGCGCGACCGAGTAGCCGGGCGTTTTCACGTTTTGATCCAATGCTCGACCGGCCGCGCCAGAAATTCCTCGACCGGGACGCCGCCGCCGCCCACGAGCAGTCTGCGCCCGGGCTTGAACGCCTCGGCGAACGCGTCCAGCCCCGGCTGCGCCTCGCGCGCGCGGGCGCTCTTGACTTCGATCGCGGTGATCGCGCGGCCCGAGCGCACGACGAAATCCACCTCGCGGTTGCGCTCGCGCCAGTAATAGAGCTCGCAGGCGCCCGTGGCCGCGGCATTCGCCAGGTGCGCGCCCACCGCCGATTCCGTGAGCCGGCCCCAGAACTCCCGATCCGCGCGCGCCTCCTCGAACGCCATGCCCGACTGCGCCGTCATCAGCGCGGTGTTCAGCACCTGGAGCTTTGGGATCGAACCGCGGCTGCGCGCCGCGCCGCCGGCGAATTTCTGCAGGCCCGCGACCATGCCCGCGCCCGCGAGCAAATCGAGATAGTGCGCGAGCGTCGTCGCGTTGCCCGCGTCGTGCAGCTGGCCGAGCATCTTGGTGTAGGACAGGATCTGCCCGGAGTAGCGGCAGCCCAGCTCGAACAGCCGCCGCAGCAGCGCCGGCTTGTCCACGCGGGTGAGCAGCAGCACGTCCCGCGAGATCGTGGTCTCGATCAGCGAATCGGCGATGGTGCGCGCCCAGCGGCCGGGTTCCACGATCAGCGGCGCCGCGCCCGGATAGCCGCCGTAGTACAGGTACTGGTCGAGCCTGAAGCCGAACGCCTCGCGCATCTCGGCGAACGACCAGTGCGGCAGGCGCAGCACCTCGAAACGGCCGGCGAGACTTTCGGTCAGGCCGCGCTGGATGAGCAGCGGCGCCGAGCCGAGCAGCACCACCTTGAGGGCGCGCCTGGCGCGCGTGTCCTCGTCCCACAGGCGCTTGACCGTCTCCGACCAGCCGGGGATCTTCTGGATCCCGTCCAGCACCAGCAGCGCGCCGCGCTTGCCCGTCTCGAGCCGGGCGGCGTCCCACTGCTCCGCGATCCAGCCGCCCCCGCGCAGCGTCGGCTCGTCCGCGCTCGCGAAGCGCACCGGCAGGCCCGATTTCGAGACCACCTCGCGCACCAGCGTCGTCTTGCCGCTCTGGCGCGGGCCGGCGATCACCTGCATGAAGCGGCGCGTCTCCGCCAGCCGCTTCTTCAGCGTCCGCGCCTGCGCCCGTACGAATTCAGCCATTCCGACATTTTACTCAGAACATTGAGTATTTTTACTCATAACTCAGAGCAAAATGCAACAGCCTGTTTTCTATCGGCAATTCGGCCGCCTCTTCGCCAGCCGCTACTGCACCACGCGCGAGCGCTTCAACTTGCCTGGGGCGCTGCCCTCTAGCAAGATTTCATAACAGCGTCAGAACTTTCGCTCGCCCGGGTCAATCTTCTCGCAACGCCCAGAAACTTCGGCGCCACCGGCCTTCGTCAAATAGCGAATGTTGCCTCTGAAAGCGCCAGTGTGCCGATCTATAAAATACTCAGCTGCTAGGTCATCTTTCTTTGTCTTATAGCAAATTAGTCCGATGGTCGAGGCAAGAGCCAACGGGAGGGCGCCGCCGCCTCTATCGCACTAGGAATGTCGTTGCCGGTGGTGCCAATCCCGCGCCCACCGCTGAGGATTTTCGCGGTGAGTTGACTCCTTGTAATCCCTAGAATCAGTGGCTTTAGTAAGTGACTAATCGAATCACTCGGATGCAGCTTCCCAAGCTGCTTGCCTACCTCGAGCACCCGGAACCGGTCGAGACTAGCGATTCCCGTTGGGTTTACAAAATAAACCCGATGCGCCTAGTTTCCTGCCCAGTTCAGGCGCACGCGGCCGATTGCCATGGCGACTGCGGCCTGCGTGGGCTCGACCACGGGGATGCCGAGATCGTCCTGCAGCGGCTTGCGATAACGCGCCATGCCAGCGCAGCCCATGATCACGACGTCGGCCCCATGCGTGTCGCGCAGGGCCTTGCCGACTTCCACCATGCGGCCGTAGGTGCGCTTCTCGTCGGAGAGTTCGACGACGCGCAGCCCCACCGGCAGCTCGCCGGCCAGGCGCTCGGAAACGCCGAGGGCGCCCACGTAGCGCAGGTGGCGCGGGATGGATTGCTTGAGGATGGCGATGACGCCAAATTTCTGCCCTAGCGTAAGCGCGGTGAGGATGCCGCACTCGGAAATGCCGAGCACCGGTTTCTTCGTCGCCTCGCGCAGCGAGTGAAGTCCGGGGTCGCTGTAGCAGGCAATCACGAACGCCGCATACTGTTTTTCTTTTTGTAAAACCAGATCTAAAAGAGGGCCAACTACAGCATCAACATGTTGCTGCGTCTCGATCCCGGGTGGGCCCTTCTTCAGCGTCACGCAGTCGATCTGAGGCCCGCCGGGCATGCGCAGGGGCGCGCAGGCCTCGTCGATGCCGCGCGTGACGACCTCGGTCGAGTTGGGGTTGATGACGAGGATACGGTCGGCCATGCCCGGATGATACTATCGCTTCCAATGAATTTATCGGACAATGCCTGAGTGAATTCAATTAGAGGAGCGCTACCAATGTTTCATCGACGCCTTGCCGTGATCGTGGCCGCCGCGCTGTTGCTGGCGGGTTCCGCGCTGGCCCAATCCAACCTGCCGCCGCTGCGCACCGGCGTGGACGGCACCTTCGCGCCGCATGCCATGCCCAAGCTGGGCGGCGGCACCGAGGGCTTCCAGATCGACCTCTTCACCGAGGCTGCCAGGCGCATGAAGCGCGAGATCACGATCGACAGCGTGAGCTTTTCGACCCTGATCCCGGGCATGCTTTCGGGCCGCTACGACTTCATTGCGGCGCCCACCACGGTGACCAAGGAGCGCGCCGAAAGCATGCTCTTCACCGCCGGCTATCTGTGGACCGCGTTCCAGTTCGGCATCAAGAAGGGCTCCGCGCCGATCAAGGACTGGTCGGATCTCAAGGGCAAGGTCGTCGCCGTCAACAAGGGCACGCCCTACGAGAACCTGAGCAAGGCGGAAGGTGCCAAGCACGGCTTCACGGTCCAGGCCTACGACACCCAGCCCGACGCGACGCAGGCCGTGCTCTCGGGCCGCGCCTACGCGACGCTCGGCGGCAACACGACCATCGTGTATGCCGCGAGCAAGAACCCGCAGTTCGCCGCCGACCTCGAGCTCAGCCAGACGCGCGCGCACTGGGCGGCGCCGTTCCCCAAGGGCAGCGTGGCGCTGCGCAACCAGATGCAGGACGTGCTCGATTGCATGAAGAAGGACGGCACCATCGCCAAGTTGTCGGAGAAATGGTTCGGGCGCGTGCCGGGCCCCGACGCGCTCGAGCGGGTAATCACGCCGGGCTACGGCGTGCCCGGCATGCCGGGCTACGACCCGACGCCGCATGAGTTGAAGTGTGGCTGAAGTTGCGCTTCATGTGCGGTTGATCGCAGGGGATGCCCGCTAAGCCCATCGTCGAGGCGCGCGGCATCCACAAGCATTTCGGCGCCCTGCATGTCCTGAAGGGCGTCGATCTGCTGCTGGCCGAGCGCGAGCTGGTGTTTGTCATCGGGCCGTCGGGTTCGGGCAAGTCGACGTTGCTGCGCTGTCTCAACCGGCTCGAGGAGCCCTCCTCGGGCAGCGTGGTGGTCGACGGCGTGGACATGCTTGATCCGCGCACCGACATCAACCATGCGCGCCAGCGCATCGGCATGGTGTTCCAGTCGTTCAACCTCTATCCGCACATGACGGCGCTCGGCAACGTCACGCTGGCGCTGCGCAAGGTGGCTGGCAAGCCGCGCGGCGAAGCGGAAGCGCTCGGCCACGCGGCGCTGGCGCGCGTCGGGCTCGCCGACCGCGCCGGCCACACGCCCGGCCAGCTCTCCGGCGGCCAGCAGCAGCGCGTCGCCATCGCGCGCGCCATCGCGCTCGAGCCGCGCGTGATGCTGTTCGACGAGCCCACCAGCTCGCTCGATCCCGAGCTGGTGGGCTCGGTGCTGGGCGTGATGCGCGATCTGCGCGAGAGCGGCATGGCGATGATCGTGGTCAGCCACGAGATGGGCTTCGCGCGCAACGCCGCCGACCGCGTGGTGTTCATGGACGAGGGCGCCATCGTCGAAGAGGGCACGCCGGCGGAGATCTTCGAGACGCCCGTACAGGACCGCACACGCGGGTTCATCGGCCAGATCCAGCGGCACTGAAGGCCGGCGCGCCATGACCAGTTGGGAGCGCTTCCTCGACGCCTTCTTCAACGCCAAGGTGATGGCCAAGTATTTGCCGGACATCGCGCACGGCATGCTGGTCACCGTCGAGCTTGCCGCGCTCGTCATCGTCGCCGGCCTCGTCACGGGCCTCGCGCTCGCGCTCGTGCGCAGCCTGGGCTTGCGGCCCGTCAACCTGCTGATCGTCTTCATCGTCGACCTGTTCCGCGCCCTGCCGCCGCTGGTGATCATCGTCTTCATCTATTTCGGCCTGCCCGCCGTCGGCATTGCGCCCTCGGGTTTCGTCTCGACCTGGCTGTCGCTTACGCTGGTGTTGATGGCCTTCTCGGAGGAGATCTACTGGGCCGGCATCACCTCGATCGCCAAAGGCCAGTGGGAGGCGGCGCGCTCGACCGGCCTCACCTTCATCCAGACGCTGATGAACGTGGTGCTGCCGCAGGCATTGCGTCTCACCATCCCGCCGCTCACCAACCGCACCATCGCCATTACCAAGGGCACCGCGCTCGGCACGGTCGTGGCGGTGAACGAGATCCTCGGCATGGCCTCGTCTGCGGTGTCCAACAGCTACAACCCGTCGCCGCTCACCTTGGGCGCGCTCGCGTACCTGATCCTGTTTTTCCCCATGGTCGTTTTCGGCCGCTGGCTGGAGACCAGGATGGCCTGGAAGCGCTGAGCCATGCTGCAGACCTTCTTCAACCCCGAGATCATCGCGGCCGCCTGGCCCATCATCCTGGCCGGCCTCGGCAACACGGTGCTGCTTTCGCTGGTGGTGGTGCCGCTCGGTCTCATTGGCGGGCTCGGACTCGCCATGCTGGCCAGCGTGCGCAAGCCCTGGGTGCGCTGGCCTTTGATGGCCTGGGTGGATTTCTTCCGCGCTTTTCCACCGCTGGTGCTGCTGATCTTCCTCTTTGCCGGCCTGCCGTTCGCCGGGCTGGAGCTGGGCGGCTTCGCCTGTGTCTGCATCGCCTTTTTCCTCAACACCGGCGCCTACTACGGTGAGATCCTGCGCGCCGGCATCGAGTCCGTTCCGACGGGCCAGACCGAGGCCGCGCGCAGCACCGGCCTCGGCCGCGTCCAGACCATGCTGTTTGTGGTCCTGCCGCAGGCCGTGCGCAACGTGCTGCCCGATCTCCTTTCCAACACGCTCGAGGTGGTCAAGCTGACGTCGCTGGGCAGCGTCGTCGCCATGCCTGAGCTATTGTTCCAGGCGCGGCAGGCGCAGAGCTTGACCTACAATCCCACGCCGATCGTGCTCGCCGCCGTCATCTACTTCCTGATGCTCTGGCCGCTGGTGCGGCTGCTGAGCCGGCTGGAGAACCGGGCGCTCGCGGGACGGGGGTAGCGCCTAGACGGCGTGAGCGGATGACAGGCCTCGTCGAGCCCGTAAACCTCGCGCACCTTGTCGATCACTTCACGGTACAGGACGGCCGCTCGCTGCGGATCGTTGCTCAGTGCGCGCACCATCACGCTGACGGTTTCGCCGTGCCGGCTCGGAATGTCCTGCCAGCGGCACTCCAGGCCTTCCAGGCTGCCGCGCGGATTTTCGCCACCGGCAGCGTGGCCACGCGCAGTTCCAGGCCGAAGGACTTCTGCGCCATCTCCTGGGTCTTGACCAGCGCCGCCTTGGCGTCCTCGAGCAGCTCGGGCGGCACGCAGAAGGCGTAGAAGCCCGCGCTGCTCAGGTATTTGCTTTCCTGTAGAGCGGCAGCACCTTGGGCAGGTTGGCCTCGATCTCGCGGATGCGCGATTCGTGCGACGGGTGCGTCGAGAGGAACTGCGGCGGCTGGCCGCGGCCCCCGGACTGCGCGCTGGCTTGCGAGAGGCGCGCCATCTTCTGCCACACCGACACCGCGGCGCGCGGATCGTGGCCGGCACGCGCCGCGAGTTCCATGCCGACCAGGTCCGCGTCCGACTCGTGCCGCCGCGCGTAAGGCAGGCTCACCGCGAGGTTGGCCGCCTGCGCCAGAAGCTCGGCCGAGAACTGTCCGAGGTTGAAAAATATGGACAGCGCTGTGATGCCGACGCTCTTCAGCACCTGCTCGCTCATGCGCGCGCGGCCGTGCTCGAGCAGCGCGTGGCCGATCTCGTGCCCCATGATGGTCGCGATCTCGTCGTCGGTGAGTTGCAGCTGGTCGATGATGCCGGAGAAGAACGCGATCTTGCCGCCGGGCATGCAGAACGCGTTGACGGTCTTCGACGAAATGAGGTTCACCTCCCAGCGCCACTTATCCGCGTTCTGATTGAAGCGCGTGGCATGCGGGATCAGCTCGCGCGCGATGCGCCGCAGACGCTCGACCTGCTCCTTGTCGACGTTCAGCGCGTTCTTCTGCGCCGCCTGGCGCATCAGATGGCCATACTGCTCGCCCGCGCTGCGCTCGACGGTGGAGGCGGGCAGCAGCAGCAGGCGGCTCCTCTGAACCTCGACGCCTTCGTTCTGCGCAATTGATGCCGTTGAAATAAAAACTAATAGTAAAGACCAAATCCTCATAGCGCGTCGAAGTACTCCGCCATTCTTTTCCGCATGCCTTCGTCCGGCAGCGCGCCAAAGCCCGCGGCGACGTTATCGGCGATGTGTTCCGGCTTGCCGGTGCCGGGAATGACGCAGGTGATCGCCGGGTGGCCGACGATCCACTTGAGGAAATACTGCGCCCAGCTGGCGACGCCGACCTCCGCCGCCCACGGCGGCAGCGGCTTGCCGCGCACGCGGCGGAACATGGCGCCCTCGGCGAAAGGCCGGTTTGCAATCACGGCTATTTTGTTTTGATGGCAGTAGGGCAACAGACGCCTCTCCGATTCCCGCTCGGCCAGCGAATAATTGATCTGCAGGAAATCGTATTGCTCGGCTTTGAGCCACTTCTCGACGTCGGCATAGGCCGAGGAGGTGTAATGGGTAATGCCGAGGTATCTGATTTTGTTTTTTGCTTTCCAATCCCGAAGCGTTTTTGTATGAATTGCCACATCCAGCAGATTGTGGATCTGCATCAGGTCCATCTGCTTCACCTTCAGGCGCCGGAATGAAGTCTCCATCTCCGCGATGCCGGCCTCGCGCCCGCGGGTCCAGACCTTGGTGGCGATGAAAAGTTTCTCGCGCAGGCCGAGCTCGGCGACGAGGTCGCCCGCCACCGATTCGGCGCTGCCGTACATCGGCGAAGAGTCAATCAGCTTGCCGCCGGCTTTGACGAATTCCGAAATCACCTCGCGCAGCGGCGCGCGCGCGGCTGTGCTGTTACCCGCGTCGAATACCTGCCAGGTGCCGAGGCCGACGGCGGGAAGATCTTCACCGGAAGAAGGAATTTTGCGTGTCATGATTTTGGGTGACTGGCCGGAGGCGGAACCAAAAGATAGAGCAACGCTGACCCCGCCAAGCAGGCGCAACATGTCACGCCTGCCTATGGCCAGGCTACTTCTCCCGTGCTTGTTCTGCGATCGCCTGCTCGAGCGCGAACCGGTCCATCCGGTCGCGATCCCGCGCGGATTGTTTGGTCTTGAGCATGCCCGCAAGGTCGAGCGTGCGGACCGGAATGCCATCCAGGTCGATCGTCACCGCATGCGGTTGCAGCGAGGCATACGTCTCCCCGCAGGCATTGAAAAGCAGGTCCACGACGAATTCGTCGGCGACACGGATCGTTTCGTCGGACTCGAACCATGCCGGGTCAATATCTTTCGCCGCCTGCTCCGGCAGCGCCAGCAACGCGCGCTTGACGCGCACGCCAGCCGCGGCGGTTTGTGGCACCAGAAGATCGATATCGGTGGTCGCGCGCTGGTAGCCGAGGGCGAAGAGGGCGTAGGCGCCGACAAGCAGGTACTCGACTCCTTCGTCGTTCAGCGCCTTGATGAGAAGCTTGAGGTCGTCCACCGTCGCCGGGCGGGCGGTGCGCTCCATGCTGTCGTCAGCGTGCCAGCGTTCTTTTGCGCACGTTTGCGGCGATGGCGCGCGCCTGCGCTGCTTCGGCATGCGCGTTCGCTTGCGCGTGAGTCGCGAATCGATAGACGCCGACAGGGATCGCAGTCGTCGCGACCGCGGCGAGCGCAAGCGCCACCTCCTGCAGGCCGGCAGCGCTTTTCAGCGCCGTGCCCGACGGTTGTGCGCTGATGCGATATTGAACTCGGGAGCCTACGGTGCGCATGGGTGAGCAAACACTGTAGCGCGGACCGGCGTGCACAGTAAAGGGGAAAGTGACGTTCGCGTGCTACCAGACCGTCTCGAGCTGCGAGGACCCGCGCAGCTTCTTGTCGGCGGTAACGAGTCTGGCACGAAGCGCGATGGCCGTCGCCGCGATGATGCGATCGGCTGGATCGCCGTGCATCGGCTCCGGAAAGCCGCCTGCCGCCTGCGCGATTGCCGCGCTGACCGGTTCGAAGGGCGTCGGCTGCTCGATGGGCAGATCGCGCGGCTTGGCGCCTTTCAGAATCCTGTCTACATAAGCCGCGGTGCGACGCCACGAGTCGTCTGCTGCGCCTCTGCAGCGAGCGCGGCCGGCAGCGCGGGAATCGCGAGCAGGAAACCGCGCCGCTTCACGCGATCACTTGGCGCAGCACGTGTGAACGGGCACGTCGCGAATCATGCACGGCTCTCTTCGGCCGGTGGCGTCCACCGATCGAGCGCGACGATTCTGCCCAGCCGCCCGGCTTTGTGCAGGTAGCGATCGTCCGCGGTCACCAGCAGCGCGTCGTTTTCGAGCGCCAGCGCGTGATACAGCGTGTCGAACAGGTGCTGGTCCAGCTCCTGTGCCAGACGGCTCGCACGCTTGTAGAGTCCGGCGTCCGCCGCCGTTGCCAATTCCATGCTGTCCAGCAGATCGATGGCCTCGACGACCAGCTTCAAGGCCGTCCGATCGCGCGGGCCTTGCGCACCTCGCCGCCGGTGACAGGGCGCTGACGCCGCCGCAGCTTGAGCAGTGCATGGACGGCCGCGGCGCGGCGCTGCACGCGCCGCCGTTCCTCGACGGCCTCGCGCATCAGGCGGGTCAGCACGGCGCTCTTGTTCTGGCCGCCGAAGGCTTCGTTGAAAGCCTGCTTCACGTCGTCCGGCACGCTGAAATTTACGCCTGCCATTGGTCCGCATTCCAAGTTGTTGAAGAACTCAACAAGTATAGGCCCCTGCCGGCACGGGTAGTAAAGTCCGGCTCGGAGGAACAGGCACGCAATGCAACTGCAGATCCGATCGATACGCCCCGGCGAGGGCAAGGCGCTGTGCTGGTCGTTCGCCTATTTCTTCTGCCTGCTCGCCGGCTACTATGTGCTGCGGCCGCTGCGCGACGAGATGGGCGTGGCGGGCGGGGTGCGCAACCTGCAGTGGCTGTTCACCGCCACCTTCCTCGTGATGCTCGCCGCGGTGCCGATCTACGGCGCGCTGGTGGCGCGGCTGCCGCGGCGGCGGCTGATCCCGGTGGTCTACCACTTTTTCGCCGCAAACCTCGCGCTGTTCTGGCTGCTGCTGACGTTCGAGGTCGAAAAGCTCATCGTGGCGCGCGTGTTCTTCGTCTGGATCAGCGTGTTCGTGCTGTTCGCGGTCTCGGTGTTCTGGTCGTTCATGGCGGATCTGTTCACTTCCGAACAAGGCAAGCGCCTGTTCGCCTTCATCGCGGCGGGCGGCACCGCGGGCTCGCTCGCGGGTCCGGCGCTCACCATCGGCTTGGCGGAACTGCTCGGCCCGGCAAACCTGCTCATCGTGGCGGCGCTGTTTCTCGAAATCGCGGTGCTGTGCGTGTGGCGGCTGGAGTTTGCCGCGTCCGGGTTTGAGTCCGGTATTTCGGAAAAAAATCCCAAACAGGAAGCGCTCGGCGGTAACTGGCTCGCGGGTATCGTGCTGCTGCTGCGTTCGCCCTATCTCGCCGGCATCGCGCTGTGGGTGTCGCTGCTGTCGGTCGCCGCGACCTTCCTCTACTTCCAGCAGGCCAGCATCGTCGCCGCGGCCTCCGACGATCCGGCGGTGCGCACGCGCATGTTCGCCAGCGTCGACCTCGCGGTCGGCACGCTGACGCTCATCGTGCAGTGTTTCGCCACCGGCAAGCTGATCGCGCGCTTCGGCATCGGCGCGGCGCTCGCGTTCCTGCCGTTCGTATTTGCGGCGGGATTTGCGGTACTTGCCGCGGCGCCGATGCTGGCCGTGGTGATCGGCTTCCAGGCGCTGCAGCGCAGCGCCAGCTTCGCCATCTCGAACCCCGCGCGCGAGGTGCTGTTCACGGTGGTCGAGCGCGAGGAGAAATACAAGGCGAAGAACGTGATCGACGTCGTCGCGGTGCGCGGCGCGGATGCGGTGGGCGGCTGGCTGTTCGCGGCCTTGCACTCGCTGGGGATGGAATTGCGCTCGATTTCGCTCGTTGCGATCCCGCTCACCGCGGTGTGGTTAGTGCTCGCGCTCGCGCTCGGACGAGCGCAGGAGCGGCGCGCCGCCCCCCCGCATGCGCTATAGTAGGCGCGGCGTCATCATATCTTCCGGGGAGGAGTCATGGAAGGCTGGATTGCACTTGCGGTGATCGTGGCGCTCGCGTTCTGGGCGGTCACGATCTACAACGGCCTGGTGGCGCTGCGCAACCGTTACAAGAATTCCTGGGCGCAGATCGACGTGCAGCTGAAGCGTCGCTACGATCTGATCCCGAACCTGGTCGAGGCGGCCAAGGGCTACCTCACGCATGAAAGGGAAACCCTGGAGCGGGTGATCGCGGCGCGCGGCGCGGCGATGGGCGCGGCGCAGAAAGCCGCGGCGGCTCCCGGCGATGCGGCGGCGATGCAGGGCCTGGCACAGGCCGAAGGGGCGCTCGGCGGCGCGATGGGGCGCCTGATGGTGGTGTTCGAGGCCTATCCGGACCTGAAGGCGAACCAGAACATCCTGCAGGTGCAGGAAGAACTCGCCAGCACCGAGAACAAGGTCGCCTTCGCGCGCCAGGCCTACAACGACACGGTGATGGAATACAACACCCAGCGAGAGATTTTCCCGAACACCATCTTCGCTGGCATGTTCGGCTTCCAGGCGGCGGCGCTGCTCGAGGCGACCGAGTCGGCCGAAGAACGCAAGGCGCCGAAGGTGTCCTTCAAGTAATTGGCTACGTTTTTCGAGAATCAGGACCTCGCGCGGCGCAACACCAAGCTGCTCGTGGTGATGTATTTCCTCGCCGTGGTGGGCGTCATCATCGCCGTGGACCTGGTGCTGGCTGGCGTCTGGATCTATGGCTTTGCCGACACGGTGGTGCCGAAGGGGCACTCGCCGGGGCCGATCGCGCTGCTTGGCGCGGTGCCGGCCAAGGTATTCCTGCTCGGGGCGATGGGCGCCGCGCTGGTGATTTTCGCGGTCAGCGGCTGGAACATCGTGCAGCTGGGCAGCGGCGGCAAGGCGGTGGCGGAGATGGTGGGCGCGCGCCGCGTGTCCCCGGATACCAAGGATCCGCTCGAGCGGCGCCTCATGAACGTGGTGGAGGAGATGTCGATCGCATCGGGCGCGCGGGTCCCCGGCGTCTACGTCATGGACGGCGAAGCAGGCATCAATGCGTTCGCGGCAGGCTACGACGTCTCGGACGCGATCGTGGCGGTGACGCGCGGCACGCTGGAGACGCTGAACCGGGATGAGCTGCAGGGCGTCATCGCGCACGAGTTCAGCCATATCCTGAACGGCGACATGCGCCTCAACATCCGCATGATCGGCGTGCTGGCGGGCATCGTGTTCATCGGTTCGATCGGCGAATTCATCATGCGCAGCCAGCGCGGCGGCGGCGACAGCAAGGGCGCGGCGCCAATTTTCCTCGGCGGCCTGGCGCTGCTGCTGATCGGCTACATCGGCCTTTTCTTCGCGCGCCTGATCAAGGCCGCGGCCTCGCGCCAGCGCGAATTCCTCGCCGACGCTTCCAGCGTGCAGTTCACGCGCAATCCGGACGGCATTGCCGGAGCCCTCGACCAGATCGGCGCGGCCTCGGCCGGCGCGCTGATCGGCAACCGCCACGCCGAGGACGTGTCGCACATGTTCTTCGGCCAGGCGATCGAGGTGAAGCTCTCCGGGCTGTTCGATACCCATCCGCCGCTGGAGGAGCGCATCGCGCGCGTGCATACACGGTTCGACCGGGCGAGCTACCGCAAGGCACGTGCATCAGCTGTTTCTGCTCCTGAACGAAAAGAAAAAGATTCCCAAGACGAAGACAAACGAAAAACGGCAGCGTCCGCAATTCTTGCCGCCGGCGCCATGGGTCTTGCCGGCCGGCGCGGCGCGGACCTGGGCACCCGCTGGGGCCGCTCCGCCGGCGACAGCGCGCAGCTGGTCGGCTCGATGGACGGGGCCAAAGTGGATTACGCGGCGCGCCTGCTGCAAGCGCTGCCGGCGGGCTTGCGCGAGATGCTGCGCGATCCGCCCGGTGCGCGCGCGGCGATGGTGGCGCTGCTGCTCGCGCCCAAGGACGATGTGCTGAAGGTGCAGCTGGACGCGCTCGCCGCCAAGGGCATGGGCGCGCTGGCGGGCGAGGCGCGCGCCGCCGAGGCGCTGACGCGTCGGCTTGGCGCGGCGTTCCACCTGCCATTGATCGATCTTGCGCTGCCGGCGATCAAGTCGCTGCCGGAGGAAGAACGGCGCGCCGTGATCACTGCCCTGGAGGTGGTGATCCACGCTGACCGGCGCGTGTCGCTGCACGAATTCGTCTTGCTCACGATCGCGCGCGGCCAGCTCATGCCGCGCGGCAAACCCGGCGCGGCGGGCAGCAAGCGCATCGCCGAACTTCAGTGCGCCGTGGTGATCGTGCTGTCGCTGGTGGCGCACGCCGGCACGCGCCAGGACGCCAGCGGCCAGCGCGGCGCGGCGCTGGCGGCGGCAATGCGCGCGGGCACGCAGGAGATGGGCCTGCCCGAGGCCGACGCGGCGGCCGCGCTGACGCTCGAAGTCGCCGCCGAGGCGCTGGAAGTCCTGAAGAGCCTCGCGCCGATGCAAAAGGCGGTGCTGGTGAAGGGCCTGTTCGCCGTGGTGACGCACGACGGCTCGATCCGCGTCATGGAAGCCGAGCTCATGCGCATGGTCGGCGCGGTACTCGATTGCCCGCTGCCGCCGCTCCTCGAGACGGTCGATCCAGCTACCTTGGCGGCTTAGAATCGGCAGCGTGAATAGCGAAGTTCTGGCAGCCGCGCTTCGCGCGGCGGTGCGGGGCGAAGTGCGCTTCGATTCCGGAGCG
Source organism: Nitrosovibrio sp. Nv4 (assembly GCA_945906765.1). Classification (GTDB taxonomy): domain Bacteria; phylum Pseudomonadota; class Gammaproteobacteria; order Burkholderiales; family SG8-39; genus RBG-16-66-20. The sequence continues at coordinate 53,810 of CAMDRF010000008.1, forward strand.
CGGGCCGCTTACGCGTCGGACGCCTCCAACTACCGCCAGGTGCCGATCGGCGTGGTGCTGCCGCGCTCGGCCGAGGACATCGTCGCCACGCTCGCCGCGTGCCGCGCGCATGGCGCGCCGATCCTCGCGCGCGGCGGTGGCACCTCGCTCTGCGGCCAGACGGTGAACGTCGCGGTGGTGATTGACGCATCCAAATATCTCGACAGGGTGCTGGAGCTCGATCCCGCATCGCGTACGGCGCGCGTCGAACCCGGCGTGGTGTGCGACGCGCTGCGCGGTGCGGCCGAGCGCCACGGCCTGACCTTCGGCCCCGATCCCGCGACGCATTCGCGCTGCACCCTGGGCGGCATGATCGGCAACAATTCCTGCGGCGCGCACTCGGTGATGGCCGGCAAGACGGTGGAGAACATCGAGGCGCTGGAGGTGCTCACCTACGACGGCGCGCGCTTCTGGTGCGGGCCGACCTCGGAAGCGGAGCTGGAAACGATCGTGCGGCGCGGCGGCCGGCAGAGCGAGATCTACGAAAAACTGCGCTTGCTGCGCGACCGCTACGCCGACCTGATCCGCGGCCGCTTCCCGAAAATCAAGCGCCGCGTCTCGGGCTACAACCTCGACCAGCTGCTGCCGGAGAACGGCTTCAACGTGGCGCGCGCGCTGGTCGGGTCGGAAGGCACCTGCGCGATCACGCTGCAGGCCCTGACCCGGTTGGTACGCAGCCCGCGCGAGCGCGTGCTGCTGGTGATCGGCTTCGAGGACATCACCCTCGCGGGCGACGCGGTGCCGCAGGTGCTCGCCGCGGGGCCGATCGCCTGCGAAGGCCTCGACACCGGCATCATCGGCGGCCTGCGCGAGCGCGGCCTGAAGCTGGAGGACATCGCGCTGCTGCCCGCGGGCAACGCCTGGTTGATGGTGGAATTCGGGGCGGATTCCCGGCAACAGGTTTTGCAAAAAGCTGTTTTTCTTCAAGATTCCCTGGGCGGAAATCTGATCGAAGAAAAATCCTTGATGTATCGCATTTGGGCAATACGCGAAACCGGCGCCTCGGCTACTTCGCTCAAGTTGAAGACCACCGACGGGCCCGATCCGGTGGTCGGGTGGGAAGACGCGGCGGTGGACCCGCTGCGCCTGGGCGACTACCTGCGCGAATTCCAGAAGCTGGTGGACCGCTACGCCTACCGCACCTCGCTCTACGGGCATTTCGGCGATGGCTGCATCCACGCGCGCATCAATTTCGAGTTGCGTACGGCGAAGGGCATCGCGCAGTGGCGCGGCTTCCTGCGCGAGGCCGCCGAACTGGTGGTCGCCTACGGCGGTTCGCTCTCGGGGGAGCACGGCGACGGCCAGGGGCGCGCCGAGTTCCTGCCGATCATGTACGGCGCCGAGCTGATGCTGGCGTTCCGCGAATTCAAGCGCATCTGGGATCCACTCGGGCGCATGAATCCGGGCAAGCTGGTGGACGCGCTGGGCGATGTCTACCGCGTGGACGAGAACCTGAGCAAGGGTCCGGCCTACAAGCCCGTGACGCTCGCCACGCGCATGACCTTCCTCAGCAACGAGGGCGACGGCTTCACGCGCGCCGCCGAGCGCTGCATCGGCATGGGCAAGTGCCGCTCCGCCGAGGGCGGCACCATGTGCCCGAGCTACCGCGCCACCAAGGAAGAACGCTTTTCGACGCGCGGCCGCGCGCGCCTGCTGGGCGAGATGCTGCGCGGCGAGGTGATCACCGACGGCTGGCAGAGCGAGGAAGTGAAAGAGGCGCTCGAGATGTGCCTCGCCTGCAAGGGCTGCCGCAGCGACTGCCCGACGCATACCGATATGGCGAGCTACAAGGCCGAGTTCCTGTCGCACTACTACGAGCAGCATTCCCGGCCGCTGCGCGCGCATTCGATGGGCCGCATCGGCGAATGGGCGCCGCTGGCGATGAAAGCACCCGGCCTGGTCAACGCCCTGAGCGGCCTGCCATTGCTGTCCTCGTTCATCAAACTCGCGGGTGGCATCGCCACGCAGCGCGCCTTGCCCAGGTTCGCGCGGCGCAGTTTCCGCGCGCAGTTCGACGCACTGCAGCGCAGCCGGCGCAGTCCCGCGAACACCGGCGGCATGCGGCGCGGCGATCCGGTGGTCCTCTTCCCCGACACCTTCAGCAATCATTTCCGCCCGCAAAGCGCGCTCGCCGCGGTGCGCGTGCTGGAAGACTCCGGTGCCCGCGTCTCCCTGTCGCCCGACAAACTGTGCTGCGGCCGGCCGTACTACGACTTCGGCATGCTCGACAAGGCCAAGGCATCGCTGGAGAAAATCGTCGCCGCGCTCGCGCCGCAGATCGAATCCGGCGTGCCCGTCGTGGTCCTCGAGCCCGGCTGCCATTCGGTGTTCCGGGACGAGATGGTCAAGCTCCTGCCCGGCAATGAATGCGCCGCGAAGCTCGCCAGGCAAACCGTCTCGCTCGCCGAACTGCTGGAAACGCGCAACTGGAAACCACGCAGGATCGGCGGCCATGCCCTGCTGCACGGCCACTGCCACCAGAAAGCCCTCGGCGGCACCCAGGCCGACGTCCGGCTGCTGCAAGAGGCCGGCATTGAGACCTCAGCGCCCGAAACCGGCTGTTGCGGCATGGCCGGCGCCTTCGGCTTCCGGCCCGATACCTACGAAACCTCGGTGAAGATCGCGAACCTGTCGTTGCTGCCGAAAGTGAAGGGCACTACGGCGGAGACCTTGATCGTCGCGAATGGTTTTTCGTGTCGCGAACAGATCGAAGACCTGGCGGAGCGCGAAACGCTGCATCTCGCCGACGTGCTGGCGCGCACGCTCGCGTGAGCAACAGGGGCATTTTTTCAGCATTGCTTTTCGCATCCATGGCTTGCGCTCATGCGCAGACGCCGGAAGAGCGGCTGTTCGAGGCGATCGAGGAGGGCAAGCCGCTGGTGGCGGAGGGGATCGTGGTGCGCGGGAAGGTGGACCTGAACGCGCGCAACAAGGAGCGGGAAACGCCGTTGCACCGGGCGATCGAGAAGGGGATGAAGGAGCTGGCGGCGCTGCTGGTGAAGGCGGGGGCGCCGGTGAATGCGCGCTCATCGAACAGCGAGACGCCGCTGCACGCCGCAGCGCTGCATTCGGACTCCTGGTTCGTGGATCTGCTGCTCGCGGCGAAGGCCGATCCGAAGGCGCGCAACGACGATGGCGAGTCCGCGCTGCAGTGGGCGGTGATGACAGGCAATCCGCGAACCGCCAGGAATCTTCTCCTTGGCGGGGCCGATCCGATGGTGACGGATTTGAAGGGCAATACGCTGCTGCACGCTGCGGCGGACGGCGGCCACGACGAGATGGTGCACGTGCTCCTCTCGCTCGGGGTGGATCCGCGGCAGCGCAACAGGGCGGGGGAACGGCCGATCGACGTGGCGAGGGATCGCGGCTACGCGGAGATCGTCAAGCTGCTTGCACGGTTCGAGTAAGCACGCTTCGAG
>CAMDRF010000009.1 GCA_945906765.1 Nitrosovibrio sp. Nv4
AGTTTCGGCGGGATATTCTCCTGTCGTGCGCCACGCTTTCTTTCCCCGCATACCGGTATTCGATCCTGGCAGCGGCAACCCTGCGCAGGAAGCGCCGCGGCGTGGCGTGATTGGTGCTTGCTCTTTACTGCCGCAACGGGAGACACTCCTGGTTGTTCAAAATTCATGGCGACACCAATGCAAAAGGCAGCGAAAAAACCGAGGGCGGTCGTCAACCCGGTGGAGTGGACGCCCGCGGAGTCGGCCGAACTCTACGGGATCCGCAATTGGGGCGCCGGCTACTTCGATATCGACGAGCATGGCAATGTCACCGTAAGCGTGCCGGCCAACGGCGCGCGCGTGGCGGTCAGCCTGATGGACCTGATCGCCGGCATGCAGCAGCGGGGCTTGCAGATGCCGGCGCTGCTGAGGCTCGACAACCTGCTCGAGGCGCAGATCGCGCTGCTAAACGAGTCTTTTGGCAGGGCGATCCAGGCCCTCGGCTACAAGGCCGAGTACCACGGCGTGTTCCCAATCAAGGTCAACCAGCAATGCGCGGTAATCGAGGAAATCGCGCGGGTCGGGGCACGCTACGGCCACGGCCTGGAGTGCGGCAGCAAAGCCGAACTGCTGATCGCGCTTGCGTACCTCGAACCGGATAAAGGTTACATCATCTGCAACGGCTACAAGGATGAGGAGTTCGTCGACCTGGCGCTGCAATCGCTGCGCCTCGGCTTCAAGTGCTTCTTCGTGCTCGAGACCCCGACCGAGCTGCCGCTGATTCTGGAAGCGAGCCGGCGCCTGAGCGTGCGGCCGATGCTGGGCATCCGCGTCAAGCTGGCCGCCAAGGTCGAAGGCCACTGGAACGAGTCGAGCGGCGACCGCAGCATCTTCGGCCTGACGACGGCGCAGATCGTCGAGCTGGTCGATGCGCTGCGCGAACATGAATTGCTCGACTGCCTGCAGCTGCTGCACTACCACCTCGGTTCGCAGATCCCGAACATCCGCGACATCCGCGGCGGGGTGCTGGAGGCCTGCCGGTACTATGTGTCCCTCAAGCAGGAAGGGGCGACGATGGGCTTCCTCGACCTGGGCGGCGGCCTCGGGGTGGACTACGACGGCTCGCAGACCAACTCCAACCACAGCAAGAACTATTCGCTCGACGAGTACTCCAGCGATGTCATCGAGACCATCATGACCGCGCTCGCGGGGACGGATGTCGCGCACCCGGTGCTCATCACCGAGTCGGGCCGGGCGACGGTGGCCTATTCCTCGATCCTGCTGTTCAACATCCTTGATGTCACCAGCTACGAACCGGGGGAGGCCGCTCCGGTGGTGCCCGCTGAAGAGCACGAGTTGGTGAAGAACCTGCACGAAGTGCTGAGCGGCGTGAGCATCAAGACCGCCAAGGAGTGCTACAACGACGCGATTCACTACCGCGAGGAGATCCGCGATCTGTTCCGCCGCGGCCAGATCCGGCTGCGCTCGCTGTCGCTCGCCGAGAACATCTTCCTGCACATCGTCTGGGACATCCTCGCAGTGCTGCAGAAGGCCAAGCGCGTGCCGGCCGGATTCGACGATCTCGAGGAATCGCTGGCCGACATCTACTACGGCAATTTCTCGGTGTTCCAGTCGCTGCCCGACGTCTGGGCGATCGAGCAGGTGTTCCCGATCATTCCCGTGCACCGGCATACCGAGCAGCCGACGCGCCGCGCCATTCTCGCCGACATCACCTGCGACTCCGACGGCAAAGTCGACCGCTTCATCGAGTCGGGCGGCCTGCGCCGCAGCCTGCCGGTGCACCCTTTCGTCGAGGGCCAGCCGTACTACTTTGGCGTCTTCCTGGTGGGCGCCTACCAGGAGACCCTCGGCGACCTGCACAATTTGATGGGCGACACCAACGTGGCGAGCGTGCGCATCCGCGACGACGGCAGTTTCGAATTCGCGCGCGAGATGAGCGGCGACAGCATCGCCGACGTGCTCAGCTACGTCGAGTACCAGCCGCAGCAATTGCTCGAGCAGTTGCGCCGCACCGCGGAGCAGGCGGTGCGCGACGAGCGCATCACGCTGGCGCAGCGCCAGGCGCTGCTGGAGTCGTTCAGCGCCAGCCTGCGCGGCTACACCTACTACGAAGACTGATTTCCGGAGGATCGAAACGCATGTCGAAAGTTCTGATCGTCGGCGCCGGCGGCGTCGGCCAGGTGGTGGCTCACAAGTGCGCGCAACTGCCGGAAGTCTTTTCCGAGATCACGCTCGCCAGCCGCACCGAGGAGAAGTGCCGGCGCATCGCGGCGCAGATCGCGCGGCCGATCCATACCGCGCAGGTCGACGCCGACGACGTGCCGCGGATGATCGCGCTGATCGAACGCGTGCAGCCCAAGGTGGTGATCAACGTGGCGCTGCCCTACCAGGACCTGCACATCATGGACGCCTGCCTCGCCACGGGCGTGGATTACCTGGACACCGCCAACTACGAGCCGCTCGATGAAGCGAAGTTCGAATACAAGTGGCAATGGGCCTACCACGAGCGCTTTCGCGAGCGCGGCATCATGGCGCTGCTCGGCAGCGGCTTCGACCCGGGCGTCACCAACGTCTACACCGCCTGGCTGCACAAGCACGAGTTCGACGAGATCGACACCATCGACATCATCGACGCCAATGCCGGCAGCCACGGCCAGCCTTTCGCCACCAATTTCAATCCAGAGATCAACATCCGCGAGATCACGCAGCGCGGACGCTACTGGGAAAACGGCGCCTGGCAGGGCACCGACCCGCTATCGGTGCACCGCAAATTCGATTTTCCCGAGGGCATCGGGCCGATGGAGATCTATCTTCTTTACCATGAGGAACTCGAATCCATCATCAAGCACTTCCCGAAGGTGAAGCGGGCGCGCTTCTGGATGACTTTTTCCGAGAATTACCTGACCCACCTGCGCGTGCTGGGCAACGTCGGCATGACGCGCATCGACCCGGTGCGCTTCCAGGGCCAGGACATCGTGCCGATCCAGTTCCTCAAGGCGCTGCTGCCCGATCCCGCGAGCCTCGGACCGCTCACCAAGGGACGCACCTGCATCGGCGTGCTGGCGCACGGCAGGAAAGACGGCAAGGAGAAGGTTGCGTTCATCTACAACATCTGCGATCACGAGGCTTGCTACCGCGAGGTAAAGTCGCAGGCGATCTCCTACACTACCGGCGTACCCGCGGCGGTCGGCGCGGAGATGATGCTCACCGGCGCCTGGCGCGGCAAGGGCGTGTTCAACATGGAGCAGTTCGATCCGGACCCCTTCATGAAGGCAATCGGCCCGCGCGGCCTGCCCTGGACGTTGAAGACGCTCGATGCACCCATGGAGTAGTAGGGACGGCGCGGACGGTCGGGAGGACGGCGCTCGCGCCGTGGCGAGCGCGCGCCTCGAACGCTTCCGCTGGCTCGACACGCAGCGGCTGCCATCGCCTTGCTTCGTCGTCGACGAGGTGGCGATCGAAGAAAACCTGCGCGTGCTGGAGCGCGTGCAGCAGGGCAGCGGCGCGAAGATCCTGCTGGCGCTCAAGGCCTTCTCGATGTGGAGCCTCGCGCCGCTGGTGGCGCGCTACCTGGCCGGCACCTGCGCAAGCGGCGCGCACGAGGCGCGGCTCGGGCGCGAGGCGTTCGGCGGCGAGGTGCATACCTACAGCGCGGCCTTCAGCGAGCCCGACCTGAAAGAGGTGCTCGGCCTTTCCGACCATGTGGTGTTCAACTCGCCCTCGCAGTGGCAACGCTTCCGGCCGCTCGCGCTCGAAGCTGCGGCGGCGCGGCCCTCGCTGCGCTTCGGACTGCGCGTCAACCCGGAGCATTCCGAGGGCCAGGTGCCGATGTACGATCCCTGCGCCCCCGGCTCGCGCCTGGGTACGCCGCGTTGCGCGATCGCGGCGGCGGACCTGGAGGGCCTGACGGGGTTGCACTTCCACACCTTGTGCGAGCAGGATCTGCCGCCGCTGGTGCGCACCCTCGCCGCCTTCGAGGAAAAGTTCGGCGACCTGCTGGCGGGCATGCAATGGGTGAATTTCGGCGGCGGGCACCACATCACGCGCCCGGGCTACCAGGTCGAGGAGCTGGTGCGCGTGCTGCGCAATTTCGCCGCGCGCCACCGCGTCCAAGTCTATCTCGAGCCGGGCGAAGCGATCGCCTATCACGCCGGCGTGCTGGTCGCGGAAGTGCTGGACGTGATGCATAACGGCATGCCGATCGCGATCCTCGACACCTCCGCCACCTGCCACATGCCCGACGTGCTCGAGATGCCTTACCGGCCCGCGATCCGGGGGGCGGGCGAGCCCGGCGCGCAGGCGCACGCCTACCCGCATACCTACCGTCTGGGCGGCCAATCCTGCCTCGCGGGCGACGTGATCGGCGACTATTCCTTCGCCGCGCCGCTGGCGGCCGGCCAGCGGCTGGTGTTCGAGGACATGGCCTACTACTCGATGGTCAAGACCACCACCTTCAACGGCGTGCGCCTGCCCGCGATCGCGATCTGGAACTCCGCCAGCGGCGCGCTGCGGGTGGTGCGCGAGTTCGGGTTTGAAGACTTCAAAGGGCGATTGTCTTGAGATTTTTTGAATCCGACGTTCCAGACCTCGCGCCGGAGAAAGCGCGTTTCCACGTACTGCCCGTGCCCTACGAGAAGACGGTGTCCTACGGCGGTGGTACCGCCAAAGGCCCCGCCGCCATCCTCGCTGCCTCGGGGCAGCTCGAGCGCTGGGACGGCCAGAGCGATCCCGGCGCCGACGGGATCTACACCTGGCCGGCGGTCGACTGCTCACGGGCGCCGCAGCGTGTTCTCGGCGATATCGCCCTGGCGGTGGAAAAGATCCTGAAGCTGAAGAAGTTGCCTGTGGTCCTCGGCGGAGAGCACACCGTGACCTGGGGGGTCATCAAGGGGTACCTCGACGCGGGCGTGAAGGATTTCGGCGTGGTGCAGATCGACGCCCACGCCGACCTGCGCGACGCCTACGAAGGAGACAAGTACAGCCACGCCAGCGTCATGCGCCGCGTGGTGGAGGCCGGGATCCCGCTGGTGCAACTGGGTGTGCGCGCTTTCTGCGAGGAAGAACGCGAGGCGCGCAAGGCGCACAAGGTTCTTGCTTTTGACGCCATTGAGCTTGCTCCTCGCGGGATCAGCAAGATCAAATTACCGAAAAAATTCCCCCCCAAAGTCTTCTTCACGCTCGACGTGGACGGCATCGACCCCTCGGTGCTGCCGGCCACCGGCACGCCGGTGCCCGGCGGGCTGGGCTGGTACCAGACGCTCGGCCTTTTCGAATCGGTTGCGCGCCAGAGAAAAATTATCGGCTTCGACGTCATGGAATTCGCGCCAATCCCGGGTTTTCACGCCTTCGATTTTGCCGCCGCGCTGCTGGCCTACAAGCTGATGGGAATCGTGCAGCGCTGTAGCTGATTGCAGCGTTAAGGGGCGATCAGGCCACCGGCACCAGCGCGCGCAGCAACTCCTCTTGCGCCACGCGCGCCTTGCCGCGGCGCGGCGCGGGCGGCTCGTAGGCGCCCTCCGAACCCATGATCCAAGCCTGGTTGGCGTCGTCGAGGTAGGCCTGCAAGCCCTCATCGATGACGCGCGCCTTGAGCGCCGGGTCGAGCACCGGAAACGCGAGCTCGATGCGGCGGAAGAAATTGCGGTCCATCCAGTCGGCGCTCGACAGAAAAACATCCCCTGCACCCTCGTTCTGGAAATAGCAGATGCGGGTGTGCTCGAGAAATCTGCCGACCACGGAACGCACGCGGATATTTTCCGAGAGTCCCGCGACCCCGGGCCGCAGCGCACAGACGCCGCGCACGATCAGGTCGATCTGCACCCCGGCTTGCGAGGCGGCATAGAGTTCCTCGATCAGCTCGGGCTCGAGCAACGCGTTCATCTTCGCGATGATGCGCGCCGGCTTGCCTTCCTTCGCCAGGCGCACTTCGTTGCGCACCGCCGCGACCATGCGCTTGTGCAGGGCGAAGGGCGAGAGCCACAGGTGCTTCATGCGGCTGGAGCGGCCGAGCCCGGTGAGCTGCTTGAAGACCTCGTTGACATCCGAACAGATCTCTTCCTTGGCGGTGAGCAGCCCGAAATCCGTGTACTGGCGCGCGGTGCGGGGGTGATAGTTGCCGGTGGCCAGGTGCGCGTAGCGCCTGAGCACGCTGCCCTGCGGACCGTCTTCGCGCCGCACCACCAATGCCATCTTGGCATGGGTCTTGTGGCCGACGACTCCATAGACGACATGCGCGCCGACTTCTTCCAGCCGCGACGCCCAGGTGATATTCACTTCCTCGTCGAAGCGCGCCATCAGTTCCACCACCACCGTGACTTCCTTGCCGCGTTTCGCCGCCTCGATCAGGATCTCCATCAGCTCGGAGTCGGTGCCCGTGCGGTACACGGTCTGCTTGATCGCGATCACGCGCGGATCGGTGACCGAAGTACGGATGAAATCGATCACCGGCGTAAAGGACTCGTAGGGATGGTGCAGCAGCACGTCCTGCTTTTTCAGCACCGCGTAGATGTCCTTCTGGCCGGCCAGTGCCGGCGGCGGCGCGGGCTGGAATACGGGGTACTTCAACTCCGGCCGCTCCACGCGGTCGGGCACCTCGCGCAGGCGGTACAGGTTTACCGGGCCGTCCACGCGGTACAGGTCGGACTCGGACAAGCCGAATTGCTGCAAGAGGAAATCGACGGTCTGCTGCGAACAGTTGTCGGCGACCTCCAGGCGCACCGCGTCGCCGAAGTGGCGCTGCAGCAGTTCGCCCTGGATCGCGATGCGCATGTTCTTGATCTCTTCCTCGTCGACGAAGAGGTCCGAGTTGCGCGTCACGCGGAACTGGTAGCAGCCCCGCACTTGCATGCCGGAGAACAGCTCTTGCACGTGCGCGTGCAGGATCGAGGACAGGAACACGAACGCGTACTCCGCGCCCGCGACGTCAGCGGGCAGGCGGATGACGCGCGGCAGCGCGCGCGGCGCCTGCACGATGGCGGCGCGCGATTTGCGGCCGAAGGAATCGCGCCCCTCCAGCTCGATGGCGAGGTTCAGGCTCTTGTTCAGGACGCGCGGGAATGGGTGCGCCGGGTCCAGGCCAATCGGCGTAAGCACGGGCAGCAACTCGCGCATGAAATAGTCGCGGATCCAGGCACGCTGCGGCTCCGTCCAGTCCTCGCGGCGAGGGAAAATCACGCCCTGCTTCACCAGGGCGGGGAGCAGCACGCTATTCAGCAGCCGGTACTGCTCGCCGACCAGGACACGGGCCTGCGCCGACACCAGTTCGTAGACTTGCGCCGGGCTGCGGCCGTCCGGACCCGACTCCTTGATGCCCGACTTGATCTGCTCCTTCAGCCCCGCGACGCGGATTTCGAAGAATTCGTCGAGATTCGAGGAAACGATGGTGAGGAAGCGCAGCCGCTCGAGCAGCGGCACCGCATCGTCCACCGCCTGCGCCAGGACGCGCCGGTTGAACTCGAGCAGGCCGAGCTCTCGATTCAGAAAATGGGATGGCTGGAGATTCTTTTTGGCCATCGGGATACGCGGCAGGTGGGCCCCACAATCCCACCCTACACCACAATTGCCGCGCCTTTGTGAAAGCACCGGATAGCCCGATTTGCCGGGTTATCCACAGGGTGTAAAGTGCTTGGCCATGTCCCGCCCTGATGTGCTCGCCGCGATCGACCTCGGTTCGAACAGTTTCCACCTGCAGGTCGGAAGGGTCGAGGGCGGGCAAATCTATCCGCTCGATTCGCTGCGCGAAGTGGTGCGCCTGGGCGCCGGCCTGACATCCGAGAAGCGCATCGACCGCGCCACGCAGGCGCGCGCGCTCGAAGCGCTCGCGCGCATCGGTGAGCGCCTGCGCGGCCTGCCGCGCGGCGCGGTGCGGGCGGTGGGCACCAATACGCTGCGGGTGGCCAAGAATGCGCCGCAATTCCTGCGCGAGGCGCGCGCCGCGCTCGGTTTCCCGATCGAGGTGATCGCCGGCCGCGAAGAAGCGCGCCTCATCTACCTCGGTGTCGCGCACGCAATGCCGCCGGCCGCGCACGGGTCGGACAACAAGCGGCTGGTGGTGGACATCGGCGGCGGCTCGACCGAATTTATCGTCGGCAAAGGCCTCGACCCGCTGCTGACGGAAAGTCTCTACATGGGCTGCGTCAGCTACAGCCTCGCCTATTTTCCGGAAGGGCGGATCGAGAAATCGCGCTTCAAGAATGCCGAGCTCGCGGCGCGCCAGGAACTCGCCGGCATGGCGGGCGCCTACCGCAGCGCCGGTTGGCAGGAAGCCGTCGGTTCATCGGGCACGGCGCGCGCTCTGGAGTCGATGCTGCGCGAGAACGGCTTTGCCGAGGAAGGCATTACGCTGGAAGGCCTGGAGCGGCTGAAGGGCCTGCTCCTCAAGCACGGGCGCGCCGACCCCGAGCGGATCTCCGGGCTGCGCAAGGACCGGGCGGTAGTGATACCCGGTGGCCTGGCGATCATGCTCTCGGCGTTTGCCGAGCTTGGCATCGAGCGCATGTCCGTATCGGAGGGCGCACTGCGGCATGGCGTGCTCTACGATCTGCTCGGGCGCGTGCAGCACCATGACATGCGCGAGGCCACCGTCGTTCAGTTCATGCGCCGCTACCATGCCGACGCGGCGCAGGCGGAACGGGTACGAACCCTGGCGCTGAGGATTTTCGATGCGATTTCTGCAGAGGAAAAGGAACTGGATGCGGAGCGCCTGCTGCTCGACTGGGCGGCGCGCCTGGCCGAGATCGGCTTGTCGGTGGCGCACGCCCAGTACCACAAGCACTCGGCTTACATCCTGTCCAACGCCGACATGCCGGGCTTTTCGCGCATGGAACAGCAGCGCCTCGCGCGCATCGTGCTCGCGCACCGCGGCAAGCTGGGCAAGATGCACGACGCCGGACTGGAAGATGACGACTGGGCCATGGTGTTCGCGCTAAGGATCGCGGCGCTGGTGCTGCGCAACCGCACCGACGCGCGCTTTCCGCTGCTGCGCGTGGCGGGCGACGAGGCGGGCTATTTGCTCGACCTGCCGCAGGCCTGGTTGGACGAAAACCCGCTGGCCGCCGCTGCGCTCGACACCGAAACCGAAAACTGGAAGGCGATCGGCATGAAATTATCGGTCAACGGCCTGTCCGAGAAAAAGGTCGCGCAGTTGCGAAACTGAGCCGCGGCTAGATCAGGTCGGGCGCGATCACCGCGCGCACCACCACCTGCACTTCGCCGCCCCGCACGCGGCTGCTCAGCCACCACAACCCGCCTTTCTTCACGCTCCATTCGGCCGCCGACCCGGAAACGAGCGCCGCCGCCAGCCGTCCGAAATCCGGTTGGTGCCCGACCAGGACCACCGCCCCCTTGTGCCTGGGCCAGCCAGCGGCCTCGACAAGGTCGCCGGCCTGCGCACCCGGCGCAAGACGATCCGAAATCTTGTAGCGCGCCTTGAGCGCATCCGCGGTCTCCCGGGCGCGCCGCGCCGGACTGGAAATCGCCGTGAACTTCGACGGCAGCCGGTGCTGCAGCCACTGCGCCACGCGCGCGGCCTGCTTGCGGCCCTTGCCGGTGAGCTTGCGCTCCAGATCGCGCTCGCCCTCCGCCGCGTCCGCGTGGCGCCAAAGAATCAGTTCCATCCTAACCCTCCACTTTCTGCCGTGCGGGCGCGAGGCGCGCCGCCGGGAAGCGAACAGTGAACCGGCTGCCTTTGCCGGGCGTGCTGTCGATAGTAAGCGTCGCCTGGTGCCGCGCCAGTGCGTGTTTCACGATCGAAAGACCAAGCCCGGTGCCGCCGGTTTCCCGCGAGCGGCCGCGGTCGACGCGGTAGAAGCGCTCGGTCAGGCGCGGCAGGTGCTCCGGATCGATGCCGATGCCGGTGTCCTCGACCGAGAACTCTGTGCCGGCATCCGTAGAATTCCAACGCAGGCGGATCTCGCCACCGGCCGGCGTATAGCGCACCGCATTTGACACCAGATTCACGAAGGCGCTCGAGATTTCACTTTCCGCACCGAGCAGATCGTACTCTACGGCGGCCTCCAGCGAGATCCGATGCTTGCCCCCGGACAAGGCTTCCGACTCGGCGCGCACGCGCTGCAGCAGCGGCCGCAGTGCCACGCGCTCGTCGTTCGGCGGCGCAGGTGCATGCTCGAGCGACGAGAGCGTAAGCAAGTCGTCTATCAAGCGCTTCATGCGTTCGGCCTGGGGCGCCATCAGGCCGACATAGTCCCGCACGCGTCCGGCATCGAGCTTGAGGTCCTGGATGGTTTCGAGGAAGCCCGCCAGCACGGTGAGCGGCGTGCGCAGTTCGTGCGAGACATTGGCGACGAAGTCGCGCCGCATCGCCTCGACGCGCTCGACCCCGGTGACATCCTGCGACAGCAGCAGGTGTTCCTCGTCGCCGAAGGATACGATCTGCAGCGCGAGCGCGCGCGGGTTTCCCGGCGAGTGCAATCGCAGCGCTTCGCCGAAATCGCCGGCACGCAGGTATTCCACGAACTCCGGCGCCCGCACGACGTTTACGATCGGCTGGCTCCGGTCCCGCTCAGGATCGAGCCCCAGGTGTTCGCGCGTGGCATCGTTGCACCAGTCCAGGCGGTAATCCGCATCCAGCACCGCAACCCCGTAGGGCAGCGCCTGCGCGCCACGGCGCGAGCGCACGATGAGCCGCGCCAGTTCGCGCCGGCGCTTGAGCATCGCGCGCCGGTGACGGTGCAACAGGTTGAAGACTTCTCCCCAGCCGCCTTCGGCCTCGGGCGGGTCGCTCAGCCGCGGTTGCGACGCCCAGCGCCTGAGCTTGCCTAACTGGCGCAACTGCCGGAAAAGCAGAACAGCCAGGACGCCGGCGGCGAGCGCGAGCACGATCTCGGGGCCCGTCATGGCCTCAGCGCATAGCCGCTGCCGCGCACGGTCTCGATCAGCACATCGTGGCCACTGGGCGCGAGACCCTGGCGCAGCCGGCGGATGTGCACGTCCACCGTGCGCTCCTCGATGAACACGTGGTCGCCCCAGACTTCGTCGAGCAGCTGGGTGCGCGAGTACACGCGGTTCGGATGCGTCATCAGGTAGTGCAGCAAGCGGAACTCGGTTGGCCCGAAGGCAAGCGCCTGGCCGCTGCCGGTGACGCGGTGCGCGGCCGGATCGAGCCTGAGCCCGGCGATCTCGATCGGGGCGTCGCCATGCTGGGGCTTCCTGCGCCGCAGTACGGAACGGATACGCGCGACCAGTTCCTTGGTGGAGAACGGTTTGGTGATGTAGTCGTCGGCCCCCGCCTCCAGGCCGGCAATCTTGTCGGGTTCGTCGGCGCGAGCGGTGAGGAAAATAAGCGGCATTTCCCGGGTGCGCGCGTCGCCGCGCAGCCGGCGCGCCAGCGCGAGCCCGGACTGGCCGGGCAGCATCCAGTCCAGCAGCACCAGGTCGGGCAGGATATCGCCCAGCAGGCGGCCGGCCTCTTCCGCGCTCTTCGCGCGCAGCGTTTCGAAGCCGGCGTGCTCGAGGTTGACCGCCACCAGATCGAGAATTGCCGGTTCGTCCTCTACGATGAGTACCGTGGCTGGCATGCGGCGAGCGCTTCCTCTATTCCTTGGACAGTTCGCGTTCGATGTCGGCGAATGACGTGTGGCGCACATCCGTTCCCTTGACGATGTAGATTACCTGCTCGGCGATGTTCTTGGCATGATCGCCGATGCGCTCCACCGCTTTCGCCACCCAGACCGTTTCCAGCGAGGCCGAGATGGTGCGCGGGTCTTCCATCATGTAGGTGATCAGCTGGCGCAGCACGGAGCGGAACTCGTCGTCGATCGCCGAGTCTTCCTTGAGCACCTCGGCGGCGCTGGCGACGTCCAGGCGCGCAAACGCATCCAGCGCCTGGCGCAGCATTTTCACCGCGATCTGCGCCATATGCCGGATCGCCGGAAAGCGTTGCGCGTGATGCGCGCCGCCCTCGTGGATCCCCTTTGCCATGCGCGCGATCTTCTCGGCCTCGTCGCCGATGCGCTCAAGATCCGTCACGATCTTGCTGATCGCCATGACGAGGCGCAGATCGGTCGCCGCGGGTTGCCGGCGCACCAGCAGTTGGCCGCAGGCGCCGTCGATCGCGACCTCGTAGCCGTTGACCCGTTCGTCGTTGGCGATCACCTGCTCGATCAAAACCGCATCGCCCGAGGCGTAGGCCTGGATCGCCGCGAGGATCTGCGCCTCGACCAGACCGCCCATCTGCAGCACGCGCGTGCGCGTGGCGTCGAGATCGGCCTCGAAGGCCTTGGAAATGTGCTCGGTGACGCCCATGGGGACTCCTATCCAAACCTGCCGGTGATGTAGTCCTCGGTCTGCTTGTTCTTCGGCTTGATGAACAGCTCGTCGGTGCGGCCGAACTCGATCAACTGGCCGAGGTACATGTAGGCGGTGAAATCGGAGACGCGCGCCGCCTGCTGCATGTTGTGGGTCACGATGAGGATGGTGACCTTCTTTTTCAGATCCGCGATCAGTTCCTCGATGCTCGCGGTTGCGATCGGATCGAGCGACGAGGTCGGCTCGTCGAACAGCATCAGCTCCGGATCGGTCGCCAAGGCGCGCGCGATGCACAGGCGCTGCTGCTGGCCGCCCGAAAGGTTGAAGGCGAGCTGGTGCAGCCGGTCCTTGACCTCACTCCACAGCGCGGCGTCGCGCAGCGCGGCCTCGACCTTGCCCTCGAGCGTGCGGCCGGAGCGCTCGCCGCGCACGCGCAGCCCGTAGGCGACGTTCTCGAAGATGGATTTCGGGAACGGGTTCGGCTTCTGGAACACCATCGAAAGCCGCATCCTGACTTCGATCGGGTCCACGCCCGGCGCGAGCAGGTTGATGTCGTCCGGGTAGAGCCTGATCTCGCCCTCGTAGCGGTTGCCCGGGTACAGGTCGTGCATCCGGTTGAAGCAGCGCAGGAAGGTCGACTTGCCGCAGCCCGAGGGGCCGATCAGCGCGGTGACGCAATTCTCGTGCACCACCAGATCAAGCTCTTTCAGCGCCCGGAATGCGCCGTAGTAAAAGCTCAGTCCGCTCGCCTTTACCTTTGGCACGAGCGGCGCGGACGGCTGCGGGCGGGATTCAACGGAGGAAGCGACGGAGACGGTGGCCATGGTTCACCATTTTATGTTCTTGCGCAGGCGGTAGCGCAGCCAGATCGCGAAGCCGTTCATCGCCAGGGTCAACAACACGAGCACGAACCCCGCGGCGGCCGCGTTCTGCAGGAATGCCGCCTCCGGGCGCGAGGTCCAGTTGAACATCTGGATCGGCATCACTGTGAACGGCGATGTCAACCATTCGAATGACAGGAACGGCGGTTCCGCCTTGATCGGCGAGGGCGGCAGGAACGCGATGAAGGTCAGCGCGCCGATGGTAATGACGGGCGCGGTCTCGCCGATCGCGCGGGCCATGCCGATAATGACGCCTGTGAGGATGCCGGCCGACGAATACGGAATGATGTGGTCCTTGCAGACCTGCCATTGCGTCGCGCCGAGCGCATAAGCAGCCTCGCGGATGCCGACCGGGATCGAGCGAATCGCCTCGCGGGTGGCGACGATCACCACCGGCAGTATCAGCAACGCGAGCGTGAATCCCGCCGAGAGGATCGATTGGCCGAAGCCGAACTGGTAGACGAACACGCCGAGCGCGAGCAGGCCGTAGACGATCGAGGGCACCCCGGCAAGATTGGTGACGTTGATCTCGATCACATCGGTGACCCAGTTCTTGGGCGCGTATTCCTCGAGGTAGAGCCCGGCGCCCACGCCCAGCGGGACCGCGACGAAGGCCGTCACCAGCATCACCAGGCAGGAGCCCACCCACGCCGAGAGGATGCCCGCCTGTGCCGCGTGCCGCGACGGAAAATTGGTGAAGAAGTCCCAGTTGAGGCGCGGCACGCCGTCGATCGCCATGTCGACGAACAGGGCGATGAAGGTGAGCAGTCCGACCATCAGCGCGAGCACGCCACAGCAGGCGAACACCAGGTCCCAGCGCTTGTGGGCGGCGATCAGGCGGCGGATCGATTTCAGGTCGCGGGCGTAAGGCACTAATAGGTCTCGCGGAAGCGCTTGCGCAGCACGTGGCCGGCGATGTTGCACGCGAACGTGAACAGCATCAACGTCAGGCCCGCGGCGAAAATGGTCTGGTAACCGATTGAGCCGTGCGGCAGGTCGCCCAGCGCCACCTGCACGATATAGGAGGTGATGGTGGCGGCGGGCTCGAGCGGATTGAAGGTGAGGTTGGGCTGCATGCCGGCCGCGACCGCGAGGATCATGGTCTCGCCCACCGCGCGCGAGATTCCCAGGATGTAGGCCGAGGCGATGCCGGAGAACGCCGCCGGCACCACCACTTTGACGGCGGTCTGAAAGCGCGTCGCCCCCATGGCGTAGGAGCCCTCGCGCAGGTTCATCGGCACCGCGCGCATCGCGTCCTCCGAAATCGAGCTCACGTACGGAATGATCATGACGCCCATCACGATGCCGGCCGAGAGCAGGTTGAAGCCGGGCAGTTCGGGATAGAACCATTGCAGTATCGGCGTCACGAACAGCAGCGCGAAGAAACCATAGACGATGGTGGGCACGCCGGCCAGAAGCTCCAGGAACGGCTTGGCGATCTCGCGCAGCTTGAACGGCGCGAACTCCGAAAGATAAATGGCGATGATGGTGCCGAGGGGTATCGCGATTGCGAGCGCCACCACCGAACTGGTCAGCGTTCCCGAGAGCAGCACCATGATGCCGAAGTGCTGGTCATCGAAAAGCGGGGTCCATTGCGTGTCGGTGAGGAAGGCGACGATGGACACTTGCTGGAAAAACACCACCGATTCCTTCACCAGGATGTAGACGATACCGACGGTGGTGAACACCGACACCAGCGCCGCCAGGAACAGCACCATTTCGATGGCGCGCTCCTTAAGAACGCGCGCACGGCGCTGCGCGAGCCGCGGGCTCTGGGCTTGGGTGAACATCGTCGAGGAAGCGCCCGGGGCGACAGCCGACATGAGTGAAGAGATGCCGATTATGAACGAAAAACCGCCCGCGGGCAGCCGCGGGCGGTTTGTGCGATGCGGCTCAGAGCTTGGCTTCGCGCTTGAGCAGTTCTTCGATGGTGACGCCGACCTCGGCGGTGCCGCCGAAGACCGTGCCTTTCTTGCCTTTCATCACGTGCTCCCAGGAAACGGCGTAAGCCTTGTCCGGCAGCGGCACGTACTTGACCTCCTTGGACAGCTTGGCGCCGTGCGTCATGTAGTACTGCACGAATTCCTTGACTTCGGGTTTGGCGAGCGACTTGGCGCTCACGTAGATGAAAATCGGGCGCGCGAGCGGCGTGTAGGTGCCAGCAATCACCGCATCCAGCGAGGGCAGCACCGCCTGGCCCTTCTCATTGACGATCGGCACCGCCTTCAGCTTGTCCTTGTTCTCCACGTAGTACGCGTAGCCGAAGTAGCCCAGCCCGTTCACGTCGCGCGACACGCCCTGCACCAGCACGTTGTCGTCTTCCGAGGCCGTGAAGTCGCCGCGCGAGGACTTGGACTTGCCGACCACCGCCTCGGTGAAGTAGTCGAAGGTGCCCGAGTCGGCGCCGGGACCGAACAGCTTCATCGGCTGATCCGGCCACTGCGCGTTGACGTCCTTCCACTTCATGACCTTGTTCTGCGCGCCGGGCTCCCAGATCTTCTTCAGCTCGGCGACGGTAAGCTGCTTGATGAAGGTGTTCTTCGGATTGATCACGACCGTAAGCGCATCGAAGGCCACCGGCAGTTCGATGTACTCGATCCCGGCCTTGGCGCACTCCACCATCTCGGACTTGAGAATCGGCCGCGAGGCGTTGGAGATGTCGGTCTCGCCGCGGCAGAACTTCTTGAAGCCGCCGCCGGTGCCGGAGATGCCGACGGTGACCTTGATCGCATTCTTCTTCGCCTTCTGGAAATCCTCCGCGACCGCCTCGGTCACCGGGTACACGGTGCTCGATCCGTCGATCTTGACGATCTGCTGCGCGAACGCGGACTGTGCCACGATCGCCACGCTGGAAAACGCCAGCGCTTGAACCAGGAATTTCAGTTTCATGACTCACCCTTTTCGTTGGGAACGGGCGCGAGTCTAGGGAGTCAAGGTTACAGCTGTGTTACACCACAGCCCGGGATCCGGCCGGCGTGCTGCATCAATCACTTACGGGCAGACGGCCCGGAAGCCAGGACAGCTTTTCAGGAAATCGGCAAGACGGAAACGGCGAAACCCTCGCGCACCACGTCTTTGCCCTCCAGCAGTTCCTGCGCCTGGGCGCGCTCCAGGTCGAAGATCACGGTTGCGAGGCTTTGCAGGTTCGTACGGGCCTCATCAATTGTCTGCCCGTGCGAATTGACCCCGGGCAATTCCTCGATGAATCCGACGTAGCCGTGCGGCGCCTTCAGGTAAACAGCGGTAAATGACATCACCGGATGGTCCATGTCTCTCTCCTTGTGTGTGGCACGAGGATAAGCGCCACATGTGACGTCGCGATGAATCGCCGTAAAATCTGCGTTATGAGCACCTCGATACGCGGCGAAGAGTTCAAGGACGATTTCCGGCGCGCGCTGCCGAAGGAACTGGTGCGGCGCCTGTCACAGGTATCGTTCTGGCGTTCGGCGTGGTCGGTACTGCAGGAATTCCTCGTGCTGGGCGTGGTGATCGCCGCCGCGCTGTACTGGTGGAGCTGGTGGGCGGTGATTCCCTGCGTGTTCCTGATCGGCACCCGCCAGCACGCGCTCTTCGTGCTGGCGCACGAGTCGGCGCATTACAGGCTCTTCGAGCAACGCTGGCTGAACGACTTGGCCGGACGTGTGTGCGCAACGCTGGAGGGCCTGTCGATGCGCACCTACCGCGTGATCCATCGCTTGCACCACAACAACCTTTACACCGAGCTCGATCCCGACACCGCGCTGCACGGCGGCTACCCGCGAGGCAAAGCCTACCTGGTGAAGAAGCTGCTCAGGGATCTCGCCGGGTTCACCGCCTGGAAGACCTACGCCTATTTTCTCGGCGGCGCGCCGGCGCTCAATACCCGGACCAAGGTGGCGATTCGACCGCTGGATGACACTTCCGGGAAGCTGCGCGAAGAGGCGCGCATCGACCGCAATACCGTGATTCTTTTTCACGCAACGGCATTGCTTTTTTTCGCGTGGAGCGGATTTCTCGTGGAATACCTGGTGCTCTGGATCCTGCCGCTGGTCACCGTGGTGCAGGCGATCCTGCGGTTGCGCGCCATTGCCGAGCATGGCGCCACCACCGATTTTTCATCGCCGCTGACGGCGGCGCGCACCAATCTGGTCCCCGCGTGGCTCGGCTGGCTGATCTTCCCGCACCACGTCAACTACCACATCGAGCACCACCTCTACGCTTCGGTGCCGCAATACAACCTGCCCGAGTTGCACCGCGAGCTTGCGGACCGCGGCTTGCTGGCGGGTGCGGAAATCATCCTCTTCAGGGTCACACTTGGAAAGATTTTCGCCAGCCGGTCGCGGCCCGAAGCACCGCCCGCGAATCCACTCAACGCAGCTTGAGTCGCATCGGCAGCATTGCCGATCGCACGAATCCGCTGCGTTGGTACAACCTCTGCGCATTCAAGTTGTCGCCATCTGTCAGCAGTATCAACCGCAGCAACCCGTCCGCCTTTGCGCAGCCGATGGCATAGGCGAGCAGCTGGGCGCCCACGCCCCTGCCGCGGCACTCGGGGCGCACGATAAAGTCCTCCAGCATGCCGGCCGTGCCGCCTTCGGCGGTGCTCACGGTGCGCAGGATGCATACCGAACCGAGCACGCGTGCGCCCTCGCGCGCAACGTAGATGCGTCCGAGCGCGGGATCCTCGACGATCAGGCGCAGGCCGCGCAGTTGTTTCTCTGCATCGGGCGCCAGTTCGTGCTCCTGGGTGAACAGAATTCCCAGCAGCTCGACCAGCTGCGCCAGATCGTCGGTCCGCGCAAAATCGAAGGAGGTCGTCATCGCCGGCACGCCGCGCTCGGGCGCCTCGGTTGCAGCGCGCTTGTGCGCTCGGTGAGGGATTCCAGGAACGCGACCAGGTCGGCGGATTCCTCCGCGCTCAAACGCAGGGGTTTGAGCAGGCTTTCCCCATCGGAATGCAGGCGATCGGGGTTGAGCTCGGAATAGTGCCGCACCACGTCCGCGAGCGTCGCCAGGCTGCCGTTGTGCATGTAGGGCGCGGTCTGCGCGACGCTCCTCAAGGAGGGAACCTTGAATTCGCCGAAGTTCCGGTGTTCGATCGCCACCTGGCGCGTCTTCACCGTGCTCGCCCCGGAACGATCGTCGTTGCGCGCGCCAATCAGGTTGAAGACATTCGCCTGGAGTTTCTTCAGGCCTCCATGGCGGCCTGGATCGACGCCGCCCGGGATGAAGAATGGCACGCCAGTATCGTGAAACTCGCCATTCGTGAAGGCCGGCCCGAAATGGCAGGCGCTGCAATTTCCTTTGCCGACGAACAGCCTCAATCCGCGCTGCGCGGCGAGCGGGTAGCGCGCCGCCGCCGGGCGATCGCCTTTTTCAAGCGCATCGCGGAAATCGTCGAACGATGTGCGTCTGCTGACGATCGTTTCCTGAAAAGCCGCGAGCGCTTTGCCGATGCCTGCGAACACGCCTTCGTCGTCGGCAGGCGGCGCACCGAACGTCTTCTGGAAGCGGCAAGAGAGTTCCGGATCGCGGCGGATCAACGCCGCCGCCTCGGCCTGGCTGCCGCCCATTTCGCGCGCATCGAGGATCGGGCGGACGCTCTGCGCCCACAGCGAATCGCCGGCGCCGTCCCAGCCGAACCAGCGGTTGTTGCGCACGTTGAACAGGCTCTGGGTATTGCGCTCGCGCAGGCCGCCAGCTCCAGCGCGAACGGTTGGCCGACGACGATCTTCGCCGGAAGCGTCGTATAGGAAATGGCAATGCGCTCGGATTCGACGCGCGCGCCCGGCGGCAGCTCGCAGGCCGTCGCAGTTACAGCAGCCAGCGCGGCTATTGCGCCAGCAAGCCGCCGAACAGGGTCTCGCCGTTTTCCCACGCGATGCGCTCCGCTACATCCTTCGGCAGGTCGCCGAGCCATTGCCGCGACCAGCTGGCGTGCTCGGCGATGTAATGCCAGCGCTCCGGCGTGAACGAATCCGTGCCGACCATGAAGCGATCCGGGAACTCGAGAAACGCGGCGCGCCAGTCCGCATCCACCTTGCCTCCGCGCGCATGATCGGTGCGGAAGGCAAGGTCGCACCACAGGTTCTTGCGCTTGCGCAGCATCTCGCGCACTTTCTCCGGACGGTCGAAACCGGCATGGGCCCACAGGATTTTCGCCTCCGGCCACTGCTTGAACAGTCGCTCTACCGCGTCCACATCCGAGTGCGCATGCAGGAACAGCTTGTGCTGCCGCGCCAGCTGCACCATGCGGCGCGGCACCGGCAGGTCGGCATCGGCGCCATACAGATGAAACTCGCCGATCCCCGCGTAGCGGTATTTGCCGAGCCGCTCCTCAAGATAGGGGATCACGCTCTGGTCGCGAAACCAGGAACCGATTTCCCCGCGCGAACGGTACGGGCGCAGCTCGGCTATCACCAGGTCGGGCGCCAGCGCGGCAAGGCGCTGCTGGCCATCGTCGCCGGAACTCGAGATCAGCGCGCGCTTCAGGCCCGCCTTGCGCAGGATCGCGATCGCCTCTTCCGGCGGCAGCGTCTGCCACGCATCGTGGCTGTAGTGCAGGTGCGCATCGATTATCGGCAAATCCGCGGCGTGCACCGCGCCCGCGCCACAGGTGAAGCTTGCCAGGCACAGCGCGGCGCCGGCCGCGATGTTGCGCACAGCCAAGCGCCTTATTCCTTGGCGCCGCTGCGTACCAGCAACTGTGCCACCCCGGCACCCGCACTGCCGCGCGACTTGGCGATCGACAGCGCGGTTTTGCCGCCCTGCGAGCGCAGGTTCGGGTCCGCGCCCTTTGCCAGCAGCATGCCGGCAATGTTGGCGTCGCCGTTGGCGACCGCGATCATGAGCGGCGTGAAGCCGTCCTTCTGACGCGCGTTCGGATTCTTGCCGTCGTCGAGCAATTCCTTGACCGCCGCCGGGTCCCGCATCACGGCCGCAGTTATCACATCGTTGTAGCGCGCATAGACCTCGCGGATGTTGTCCGGGCGCTTGTAGCCCAGCGCCGCAACCGGCGTCGCGGGCGCGGCGGCCGGCTTCTCGGAAGATTTCTGTTCTTCGGCTTTCGCGGCTGGTTCCAGCGTCGCCGGCGCTTTGGCTACCGACATGCTGCGCCTTGACATGGCGAGCTTGCCTGCCTCGGCGCCCAAGGCGCTGCCCCGGCTCGCCAGGACCGGACGAACCGCGTTCGCGAGAACTTCATTGCCCCAGCGCCCGGTATCCGTATCGATCAGCTTCACGTATTCGGCAAGCTCTTCGTCGGTCACGTTGCGATACGTCGCTAAAAGCACCGAACGGATCTGAGCCCGCGCCTGGTCGCGCATCGTATTGAGCTGCGATGCCAGCATCTGGCTCGCTTCCTTGGGGACGTTCTTTCCCTTCTTCTGCAGCTCCGCGAGCATGGTATCGACCATGCTTCGCGCGATGGTCGCCGACATCTCCAGCGCGACTTCGGAGGTTCGAGTTGCGTCGTCGAGCGACTGGATCAGTTTGACGCGCGCCGGCGAGGGTGGATTCTTGCGGGATTTTTCCAGAAACTCCTTCACCGCCTCCGGCGGGGCGCTGCGCGTATCCTGCGAATTCATCTTGAGCGCGATCGGCCGACGCAGCAGTTCGAGGAAGCGGCCCATCCGCTCGACGTCCAGGCTGCTCTTCAGGTTGACCGTGAGCTCGCCGTTAATTTTTCCGGGCTCGTAAACGCGGTCGAATATCTCTGAAATTGCGCGAATTTCCGCCGCTCCCGGAGGCTCACCGCCCATATCCGCCTGCAGCACCACCTCGCGCGCGAACGGCAGAAACTGCGTCTTGACGCCTGAGCTTTCGAGCACCTCGGCGGTCAGCCGATCCGGGTTTTCCGGAATGGGCTTCGCGCCTGGTTTGGCGGCTGCTGGCGTCGTGGTCGCGTCACCCTGCTTTGGCGCATCGGCGGCCGGCTTGCCTGCGACAGCCTGTTTCGCCCCGTCCACGGGCGCGCTCTTCGCGGCAGCGGGCTTCGGCGGAGGCTCGTTCAGGAAGTCCTCCAGAAAAAAGAACCACGCGCCGGCGCCGACTGCGGCCAGCGCCACCACCCCAGCCAGGATCTTCGTTCGATTGTTCAGCTCGATTGCCATGTGCATTACCTCCTTGAGGCCACCTCAATGTCGGTGCCATGATACCCGGGGCGTTCCCCGATGCGAATTTCCGCAGGAGCTTGGAGTAGACTTCTCGGATGGTGAATGAGCAAGCCGCCGCGCTGAAGGCAATGGACCTGTGCCGCACGCTGTCCGGTGCGGAACTCGACGCGATCGCCGCGATCGTCGAGAGGCGCGACGTTGCCGCGGGCAAGGATCTGTTCCGCGAGGGCGATCCTGGCGACGGCCTGTTTCTCGTGATCTCGGGAGAAATCAACGTCACCAAGCGCGCCCCCGGCGACGATGAACGGCGTGGTCCTCGAACTCACCGCCAAGGCCGGCGGTCCCGCCGCCGACGTCCCCTCTCTGGGCCAAACCCAGAAAATGATCGCCCTGCATCGCACGATGCAGCTCTGGTCGTTCTAGCTATACGTTGAAGCGGAAGTGCATGACGTCGCCGTCATGCACGACGTAATCCTTGCCCTCGACGCGCAGCTTGCCGGCCTCCTTGGCGCCTACCTCGCCCTTGCAGGCGATGTAGTCAGCGTAGGTCGTCACTTCGGCGCGGATGAAACCGCGCTCGAAATCGGTGTGGATCACGCCCGCGGCCTGCGGCGCGGTGGCGCCGACCGGCACGGTCCAGGCGCGCGCCTCCTTGGGCCCCACGGTGAAATAGGTTTGCAGCCCGAGCAGCTTGTAGCCGGCGCGGATCACGCGCGCGAGGCCGGGCTCTTGCATGCCCATGTCGGCAAGGAAGACCGCCTTATCCTCGTCCGGCATGTCCGCGATCTGGGATTCCATCGCGGCGCAGATGGCGACGACGGGAGCAGCTTCCTTCTTCGCGTGTGCTTCCACCACCGCCAGCAGGGGATTGTCCGTGAAGCCATTCTCGGCGACGTTCGCCACGTACATCGTCGGCTTCATGGTGAGCAGGAAGAGCGGCTTCAGGACGACCAGTTCCTCCTTCGACCAGTCGACCGAGCGCACCGGGCTGCCCTGATCGAGCGCGGCGATCGCCTTCTCCAGCACCGAAACCAGGCGCTGCGCCTCCTTGTCACCGCCGGTCTTGGCGACTTTGGCGTTGCGCGACAGCTGCTTCTCGACCGCGGCGAGATCCGCCAGCGCGAGCTCGGTATTGATCACCTCGATGTCGGACAGCGGATCGATTTTGTTCGCCACGTGGATCACGTTCGGATCCTCGAAGCAGCGCACCACATGCACGATGGCGTCCGTTTCCCGGATGGTGGCGAGAAACTGGTTGCCGAGCCCCTCGCCCTTTGATGCGCCGGCCACGAGGCCGGCGATGTCGACGAACTCCACCGCCGCAGGGATGACTTTCTGCGACCTCTCGATCGCCGCCAATCCCGCCAGGCGCGGGTCGGTCACCTCGACGATGCCCACGTTCGGTTCGATGGTGCAGAACGGGTAATTCTCCGCGGCGATGCCGGATTTCGTCAGGGCATTGAACAGCGTGGACTTGCCCACGTTCGGCAGGCCCACGATCCCGCAGCGCAGGCTCATTTCTTCGTTTTTGAGAACAAAGACCCGAACAAGCTTTTCGAAGCAGGCTTTTCCGGCGGGACGTCCACCTTCGGTTCGGGTTTGGGTTCTGGCCTGGCTTCAGCTTTCTTTTGGACCGGCCTTTCTTTCTCAAAGCTATGCAGCTTGTGCATCGCGCCCTGCAGGTCGCCGGCGAGGCACAGCGGCAGGACTTCGATGCCGCGCGCGATGGCGCCGTCGATGACTTCGCGATCCTCCGCCGAAGGCCTGTTCAGCACGTAGTCGGCGACCGCATGCTTGTCGCCCGGATGGCCGATGCCCAAACGCAGCCGCCAGTAGTCGTGCGTGCCAAGCCGGTGGGAGATGTCGCGCAGGCCGTTGTGGCCGGCGATGCCGCCGCCCTGCTTTATCTTCGCCGTGCCCGGTCCGAAGTCGAGCTCGTCATGCACCACCAGGATCTCCGCCGCCGGGATCTTGAAAAAACCGGCCAGCATCTGCACCGCGTGGCCGCTCGCGTTCATGAAGCCCTGCGGCAGCACCAGCCAGGCGCCGTTGGCGCCGCTTTTCGAATTCATGCGGCCAACCAACGCCTGGTACTTGCCGTCCTTGCGCAGCGCCACCCCCGATTGCACGGCGAAGCGCTCCACCAGCCAGCAGCCGGCGTTGTGGCGGGTGCGTTCGTACTCTTTGCCCGGATTTCCCAGGCCGACAATGAGCCGGATAGAGGCAGGGCGGATGGCGTCGGACAAGGTTTACTTCTTCTCTTTCTTGTCGGCCGCTTTTTCGGCCGGCTTGCCGCCCTTGGCGCCGGCCTTGTCCTTGTCGCCGCCGGCCGCAGCGTCCGCTGCCTTGTCGGGCGCAGCCTGCGCAGTGGTGGGTACGTCAGCTGCCGCCACAGCTTCGGTCGCGGTGGTTTCCTCTTCAGTGATCAACGCGGGCTGGATGATGGTTGCGACCACCGGATTCTCGCCCCGGTGCAGCACCGCCGCCACCCCTTTGGGCAGACTCAGTTCCTTGACGTGCACTGAGTGGCCGATCGTGAGATGGCCCATGTCGACCTGGATGAACACCGGCAGATCGTCCGGCAGGCAGATGACGTCGAGCTCGTTCAGGACGTGGTTCGGGATCCCGCCCTGCTCCTTCACGCCCGGCGATACCTCGGCATTGACGAAGTGCAGCGGCACCTTCATGTGGATCTTCTTGTCCTTGGAGACGCGCTGAAAATCGATGTGCTGCACATGCCCCTTGTAGGGATGCATGTTGAAGGCACGCAGCAGCACGTCCTCGGCCGCGCCGTCGAGCTTGAGCGACAGGATCGAAGCGTGGAACTTCTCGTTCGTCAGGTGCTGGTAGAGCTCCTTGTGGTTCAGCTCGATCGTCACCGCGTCCTTGCTGCCGCCATAGACGATGCCCGGGACGTTGCCCGTGCGGCGCAGACGGCGGCTCGCACCCGTCCCTTGCGCCTCGCGCTTGCGCGCGTTGATTTCAATTTTCATCGCAATACTCCTTCAGTTGCCGCCGGTTCCGCGACCAGACCCCGGCGGGGTTGGAAAACTATTCAGTAAAAACTATTCGATAAACAGCGAACTCACCGAGTCCTCGGTGTAGATCCTCAGGATCGTTTCCGCGAGCAGGCCGGCCACCGACAGGCTGCGGATTTTCTTGCAGGCCAGTGCGTCGGCGCGCAGCGGAATGGTGTCGGTCACCACCAGTTCGTCCATGTCCGAGGCGGCGATGCGCTTGACCGCGTCGCCCGAGAGCACCGCGTGCGTGCAGTAGGCGACGACCTTGACCGCGCCCTCCATCTTGAGCACCTCGGCCGCCTTGCACAGCGTGCCGGCGGTATCCACCATGTCGTCCATGATCACGCAGGTGCGGCCCTTGACCTCGCCGATCACGTTCATGACTTCCGACACGTTGGCGCGCGGGCGGCGTTTGTCGATGATCGCCAGGTCGGACTCGAGGCGCTTGGCGAGCGCGCGGGCGCGCACCACGCCGCCGACATCGGGCGAGACCACGATCAGATTGTCGTAGCTCTGCTTCCAGACGTCGCCCAGCAGCACCGGCGCGGCGTAGATGTTGTCCACCGGCACGTCGAAGAAACCCTGAATCTGGTCGGCATGCAGGTCCATGGTCAACACGCGCGAGACGCCCACCGAAGTGAGCATGTTGGCCACCACCTTGGCGCTGATGCCGACACGCGCCGAGCGCGGACGCCGGTCCTGGCGCGCATAGCCGAAGTAGGGCATCGCGGCCGAGACGCGGGCGGCGGAGGAGCGCCTCAGCGCATCCACCATCACCATCAGTTCCATGAGATTGTCGTTGGTCGGCTGGCAGGTGGATTGCAGCACGAACACATCCTTGCCGCGTACGTTCTCCATGATTTCGACCATCACTTCGCCGTCGGAGAACTTGCTGACCACGGCGCGGCCAAGCGAAATGTTGAGTTGCTTGACCACCTCCTGCGCCAGGCGCGGGTTCGCGTTGCCTGCAAATACCATCAGGCGGTCCATCGTGGCGAGAGGCGTGAGAGGATCGATCATTCGGCAGTTTGTATGGCTGGGGCGCTAGGATTCGAACCTAGGAATGCCGGAATCAAAATCCGGTGCCTTAGACCAGCTTGGCGACGCCCCAGTTGTATTACTTGTCTTGAGCCCATTCATAAAGAGGGTGGCGTTCGAGTCCCTGGGCGACAAAGCCCCGTATTGCCGCCGGCAATTCGCTGTGCAGCAAAACGGCATCTTCTTCCCTTGGAAATTCGGTAAACACACAGGCCCCGGAACCCGTCATGCGCGGTGGAAAAGCAGCCCGCGGACCGCGCTTCCTCAGCCACTCGAGATGCTCCGCGATTTCCGGATATCGGCGCATCGCGACCGCCTCGAGATCATTGCGGCCCTGCCCCGATAAAAAGGGCGACATTCTGAGCGGTTTCGTATCCCGTGTCAACGCAGCATCGGAGAAGATTTCTTTTGTCGAAACCGGGACTTGGGGCGTCAGAACCAGGTACCAGGCGGGCGCCAAATCGAGCCCTTGCAGGCGTTCCCCGACCCCCTCGCCCAAGGCGTTGCGGCCATATAAAAACACCGGCACGTCCGCGCCCAGCCGCAGGCCGAGTTCCATGAGCTGTGCTCTTTCGTAGTCCAATTTCCAGAATCGATTCAACACCAGCAGCACCGTCGCCGCATCGGAGGAGCCCCCGCCCAGACCGCCGCCGATGGGGAGCTGCTTGTCGAGTTCGATATCAGCGCCCTTGCTGCTGCCCGCCGCGCTTTGCAGCAGGCGCGCGGCGCGCGCGCACAGATTGTCTTCGCCAAATTCCCCGGTAAAACAGATTTGAGCGTCGTCACGCACCCGGATGCCGACGTGGTCGCAACGATCAACCAGCCGGAATACGGTCTGCAACTCGTGCATACCGTCGGCACGACGGCCGAGCACGTGCAGGAAGAGATTCAGCTTGCCCGGCGCCGCAAACCACTGCAGGGACGAGCTCATTTCCAGGCGGATATGGCGAGCCTCAACTGCACGCCGGGGTAGGCCAGGTGAAGACGCGAGGGCAGCGTTCCGGTGTACTCCAGATACTCGATCCTCCACCCGGACTGCTCGAGGTGGGCGAGACGCCCCTCGCCGTCCACCCGGGCGACCGCGGGACCCGGCGCCGCCCGTCCGCGCACCCAGTCGGCGAGGCCCAGCAGCGGCAGGCGGAAGCCGAGCACCTGTTCGGTGAGCGCTTCGGCGTCCGCCGCCCTGAACTCGCGCCCGTCCTGCACCGTCAGCGTGACCTCGTTGCCTGCGCGCGCGAGGCGCGCGATACCCTGGCCGAAGGGCGTGGTCAGGAGCATTTCGTCGGCGCCCGCCGCATGGCGCCAGGCAATGTTGCCGCTGCCCGCGTCGTCGCGGTAGGTCACCGCGATGCGGCCCGCAAGCTCGAACTCGACGTCGATTGCGGGAGACAGAAACCGCGGCGTGGCGCAAGCCGCCAGCAGCAGCGCGACTAGGGCGGCGCAAAGGCTACGCACGGTCTCGCTACGCACGGTCTCGCGGTTCCGGGCGCCGCTGACCCTAAGGAACGAAGCGCTTCAAGGTCTTTTGCAGCGTGTCGTTCTCGGGACTGGTCTTGAGGGATTCCTGCCAGATACGTCGCGCTTCGTCGCGCTCGCCGAGCGCCCACAGCACTTCGCCCAGGTGCGCGCCGATCTCGCCGTCCGGGCGGCCATCCCAGGCGCGCCGCAACTCGCGCGCGGCGCCCTTCAGGTCGCCCATGCGGTACAACACCCAGCCCAGCGAGTCGATGATGAAAAAATCCGTGGGCGCGATCTCAAGCGCCTTCTCGATCAGCTGTTTGGCCTCCGGCAGGCGCAGGTTGCGCTCCGCGAACGAATAACCAAGCGCGTTGTAGGCATGCGCATGGTCCGGCTTCAGCTGGATCAGCCGCCTGAGGCTCGATTCGAGAACATCGAAGCGATCGAGTTTCTCCGCGGTGAGCGCATGGTCGTACAGCAGGTCGGGCTGGTCGGGGCTCTTCTGCAATGCCTGGCCGAGCAGCTCGAAGGCCTCGCGATTCAGGTTTGCCTCGCGCAACAACTGCGATTCGGCCACCAGCAGCTGGACGCGCTGCGGTTCGGCCTGCACGCTTACGCCGCGCAGATAGGCGCGCGCCTCCGCCAGATTGCCCTGCTTGGCTAGCGCGTTGGCGGTGCGCATGCGCGCCGGCAGCGCCTGTTCGCCGCGCTGGATCGCGTCGTACCACTGGATCGCGCCCGGCCAGTCCTTCTGCTCTTCGGCGATCTGGCCGAGCGTGAAGCGCACCGAATTGGCATCCCGAAAGCCAAGCTCGAGCAGCCGCTTCAGGTTGGCTTCGGCAACCGCGTACTCCTTGACCTGGAAGGCAAGCAGGCCGACCGCGTAGATCGCGTCGATGTCCTTCGGAAAGCGCTTGACGATCGACTCGAACTCCGAGCGCGCCTCCGCATAGCGCTTGTCGAGAACCAGCATGCGCGCATGGCCCAGCCGCACGTCGCGCGAATCGGGATACTTCTCCAGGAACGCGGCCAGGCGCTTGGCCGCCTCGGCGGGCGAGCGCCGCTGCAGCAGCTGCGCTTCGTACATCACGGAGATTTCCCAGTCCGGGCGCAACGCCGTGGCGCTGCGTGCTTCCGCCAGCGCAAGTGCTTCGTCGTTCGCGACCGCCGCGACCTGCGACAGCGCCAGATGCGCCTGCGGCAGATTCGGATAGACCGCCGCCAGATTGCGCGCCACGCGCAGGTTCGCCTGTGCATCGGGATTCGCTGCGAGCATTCGCGCAAGCTGCATGAATCCGTTTGCCGCCGCATTGGCGTTGATCGCAAGCAGCTTGGCGATATAGGGCTCGGCCTCGTCCACGCGCTTGGCGCCCACCAGCAGGACGGTGACGGCCTGCAGCGCCTGCGCGGATACTGGATCGGTGTCATGCCAGACACGCGCCGCCTCCAGGGCGAGCGCTGGCATGCGCGCGAAATTCGCGACCTCTACGGCGCGCCGCGCGATGCGCGGGTCGCGCGTGCGCCGGGACAGCTCGAGGAAGGTCTGCGCCGCCAGCGCGGGGTTGCCGCGCTGCGCGGAAATTTCGCCGTAGAGTAATTCGTATAGCGTCTGCCCCGTCAGCTCCTGCAGCGGCAGGTTTGGCGGCGGTCCGGCGACAGGCGCCAGCGCCGGCGCAGAGGGCGTGTCGTCGTCGTCGGCTTCGTCAGGCTGCTGCTGGGCCTGCACAGCGCCATGCATGAAGACCGCGACAAGGAACGTCGCGGCGATCGCGGCAAGCCAGCGTGGAAGTACGCACATTTCTCAGACAGTGTAGGTACATTTAATGCCTCGCACAAGATAACCTGCGGGTAAGCTGCGCGATGCCCGAACTGCCAGAAGTCGAAGTCACCTGCCGGGGCATCGCGCCCCACCTCGTTGGCCGGAAGATCGCCGGGGTCACAGTGCGCGAACCCCGCCTGCGCTGGCCCATTCCCGATGCGGTGCGCTCGCTTGCCGGGCGCGTCGTGCGTCAAGTCAGGCGGCGCGGCAAGTATCTGCTGCTCGATTGCGGCGAAGGCCACCTCATCCTGCACCTCGGCATGTCGGGCAGCCTGCGCATGGTCGCCGCCGGAACGCCCCCCGGCAAGCACGACCATTTCGACCTCGGCGTCGGCGGACAGCTGCTGCGCCTGCGCGATCCGCGCCGCTTCGGCGCGGTGCTTTGGACAGCGCAAGCGCCCGAGGAGCACCCGTTGATCCGCCATCTGGGCATTGAGCCGCTCTCGCGCGCCCTCGATGGCCGGCGCCTGCATGCGCTTACCCGCGGGCATCGCGCCGCGATCAAGCAGTTCCTGATGGACGGACGCCGCGTCGTCGGCGTCGGCAACATCTACGCCTCCGAGAGCCTGTTCCTGGCCGCGATCCACCCGCGCACCAGCGCCGGCCGCCTGTCGGCGCAGCGCAGCGCGCGTCTCGCCCGCGCGATCAAGAGCACGCTGCGCGCCGCGATCCGGGCGGGCGGTTCGTCGCTGCGGGATTTCGTCGGCAGCGATGGTGCGCCGGGCTACTTTCAGCGGCGCGCCTGGGTCTACGGCCGGGAGGGACAGGATTGCAGGCGTTGCGGTTCGCAAATCCGCCGCATCGTTCAGGGGCAGCGGGCGACCTATTACTGTCCGGGTTGCCAGAGTTAACCGCCGAGTGATTTAACCTTCGCGGCGAGCTTCGCGCGCACCACCGGATCGACGAACTTGGACACATCGCCGCCGAGAGTCGCGATTTCGCGCACCAGGGTCGCCGAGATGAACATGTGCTGCTCCCCCGGCGTGAGAAACACGGTTTCAAACTCCGGGTTGAGGGCCCGGTTCATCCCCGCGAGCTGGAATTCGTACTCGAAATCGGAAACCGCGCGCAGGCCGCGCAGCACGACGCGCGCTTCCTGCTGGCGCACGAACTCGGTCAGCAGGCCCTTGAAACCGACGATGCTCAGGTTCTTCACATCGGAGAGCACTTCCCGCGCGATGTCGATGCGCTCCTGCAAGGTGAAGAACGTGCGCTTGGCGCTGCTGTCGGCAATGCCGAGCACCAGATTGTCGAACAACCGGCTGGCGCGGCGCACCAGGTCCTCGTGCCCGCGCGTGAGAGGATCGAACGTTCCCGGATACACCGCTTTGATCATGACTGTTCCTCGTTGGTGTGCCACTGCAACAGTTGGTAGCTGACCTGCCCTGCCCTGGCGCGCTTGAGCTCGGCCCACGGCGCCGCCACCTCGACCGGCACATCCGACTCGACATAGACGCGTGCATTCGGTTCCAGCCGTGGCGGAAGTTTCCCGAGCATCGCCGGCACGGCATTCTGCCTGAACGGTGGATCGAGGAAAACCACGTCGAAAAGTCCGCGTTCGCGCACGAGGTAGCCCTCGGCGTCGCCGCTGACGATGGTCACCTGAGTTGCATCGAGCGCGGCACGGTTGCGCTCCAGTTGCGCCGCTGCCGCGCGGTCCTTCTCCACCATCACGACGCGCATCGCGCCGCGCGAAGCGGCCTCGAAACCGAGCGCCCCGCTGCCGGCGAAGAGATCCAGGCAGGCGAGCCCGCTCAGGTCCTGCCCAAGCCAGTTGAACAGCGTTTCCCGTACCCGGTCCGGCGTCGGGCGCAGGCCGGGGCGCGCCGGTACGCGAAGCAGGCGGCTGCGATACTTGCCGCCAATGACGCGCAAAGCGCCGGGCGTGCGTTTGCTAGAATTCATCCATCCATGTTAGCAGCGACGTCCTGGGCGGCACGCCTCAAGGCAGGACTGGCGCGCACTCGCGAAGTACTCGGAACCGATGTCGGCACGCTGTTCGGCCGCCGAAAAATCGACGCGGCGCTGTTCGATGAACTCGAGACCGCGCTGCTGTCGGCCGATTGCGGTGTCGAGGCGACCCGCGCGTTGCTGGATGATCTGCGTAATCGAGTAAAAAAGCAGGGGATCGAGGACAGCGTTGCACTCAAGGCGGCACTCAAGGTGGAGCTCCTCGCCCGCCTCGTGCCGCTCGAGCGCAAGCTCGAAACCGGCGCGCACAAGCCTTGCGTCATCGTCATCGCAGGCGTCAATGGCTCGGGCAAGACCACCTCGATCGGCAAGCTCGCGAAATTGCTGCAGGGCCGCGGCCTGAAGGTGATGCTCGCGGCCGGGGATACGTTTCGCGCCGCGGCGCGGGAGCAACTCGCCGCCTGGGGCGAGCGCAACGGCGTAACGGTGATCGGACAGCAGGGCGGCGACCCGGGCGCAGTCGTATTCGACGCGATCAGCGCGGCGACGGCGCGCAGTGCCGATGTGCTGATCGCCGATACCGCCGGCCGGCTGCCGACGCAGTTGCACCTGATGGAGGAGTTAAAGAAGGTCAAGCGCGTGATCGCGAAAGCGATGCCCGGCGCACCGCATGAAACGTTGCTGGTACTCGACGGCGGAACCGGCCAGAACGCCATCGCGCAGGTAAAGGCATTCGACGAAGCGCTCGGGCTGACGGGCCTGATCCTCACCAAGCTGGATGGAAGCGCGAAGGGTGGAGTAATTCTTGGCATCGCGCATGCGCGATCCAACGATCCAAAAGCAAGGCCGATGCCGCTGTTGTTCATCGGGGCGGGCGAAGGCATCGACGACCTGCGGCCCTTCGTCGCCAGCGAATTCGTGGAGGCGCTGCTTGATTAGCTTCTCGGGCGTGGTCAAGCGCTATCCCGGCGGCCAGGAGGGGCTGAAGGGTGTCTCCTTCACCATCGAGGCAGGGGAATTCGCGTTCGTCGCCGGGCATTCGGGCGCCGGCAAATCCACGCTGCTCAAGCTGATCCCCGCGATCGAG
This sequence comes from Nitrosovibrio sp. Nv4, assembly GCA_945906765.1. Taxonomy (GTDB): domain Bacteria; phylum Pseudomonadota; class Gammaproteobacteria; order Burkholderiales; family SG8-39; genus RBG-16-66-20. The sequence goes on from CAMDRF010000009.1 coordinate 31,572, forward strand.
CGGCCGAGCAGTGGCGCGGTCCTGGTCAACGGCCAGCACGTCGGCGCCCTGAAACGCGCCGCGCTGCCCTACCTCAGGCGCAACCTCGGCCTCGTGTTCCAGGACCAGAAACTGCTCTATGACCGCAGCGTCTACGACAACGTGCTGCTGCCGCTCGCCTTCAGCGAATTGAGCGGGCGCGAGGCGGCGCGCCGCGCGCGCGCCGCGCTCGAGAAAGTCGGCCTGCTCGCGCGCGAGAAAGCCAATCCGATCCAGCTCTCTGGCGGCGAGCAGCAGCGCCTCGCCATCGCGCGCGCGGTGGTGAACCGGCCCTCGGTGCTGATCGCGGACGAGCCCACCGCCAACCTGGACGCGGGCTCGGCCGCGGCGATCCTCGAAATCTTCGCCGATTTCAACAAGGTCGGCGTCACCGTGCTGGTCGCCACGCACGACGAAGCGCTTATCGGGCGCTTTGCGAGGCGGGTGCTGCGCCTGGCCAAGGGCAGCTTGGTCGAATGAAAACCTGGCTGCGCCAGCACCGCCAGGCGATCGCGGCCGCTTTCGGCAAGCTTGCCGCGCAGAAGTCGGCCGCGGCGCTGAACGCGCTGGTGATCGGCATCGCGCTGTCGCTGCCAGCCGGCGGTTACGCGCTGCTCTCCAGCCTGCGCAACGTCACGCTGGGCGCGGCGCTCGAGCCGCGGCTGTCGGTGTTCCTGCGCGCGGAAATCAGGCGGCCGGAGGCCGACGCGCTGGGCGCGCGGCTGAAGGCCGATGCGCGCGTAAGCGATGCGCGTTTCGTGTCGCGCGAACAGGCCCTGAAGGAACTGCAGGCGATCGAAGGCCTCGCCGAGGTGGTCGGCGCGCTCAGCCGCAATCCGCTGCCGGACGCGTTTGTGCTGCGGCCAAAGGCCGCCGACTCCGCCGCGCTGGAGGCGCTGGCGGCGCAGCTGCGCGCAATGCCCGGGGTGGCGCATGTGCAGGTGGATTCCGCCTGGGCACGACGCCTCGGCGCCCTCGCCGGCACGGCGCGGCTCGCGATCGCGCTGCTTGCCGCGCTGCTCGCCTTCGGTCTGGTGGCCATCACCTTCAATACCATCCGGCTGCAGGTTCTCACCCAGCGCGCCGAGATCGAGATCTCCAAGCTGATCGGCGCCACCGATGCCTTCATCCGCCGGCCCTTCTTCTACCTGGGCGCGCTGCAAGGCCTGGCAGGCGGATTGGTGGCGCTCGCCATCCTTGGGGCAAGTCTCGCTGCCCTGAACATCGGCGTTTCTGAGCTTGCCTCGAGTTACGGCTCGTCGTTCCGGCTCGGTTTCCTGGAATCGGGCGACGCGCTCGCCGTGGTGCTGTTCTCCGCCGCCTTGGGTTGGTTTGGCGCATTTCTATCAGTGAGCAAATACTTACTTGAAATAGAGCCAAAATATGGCTCTTGTGAGGATAACCCATGGGGAACCTAGGACGGGATTGGCACTCAAACACCCGGAGTGCTAAGATTCTCGCAACCAAGGAGACAAGCTATGCAGACGGCGATTTCGTTGCCGATGACGTTCCCGGCCCCCATTTCGGCCGGCAGCATCGACGCCTACATTCAGGCAGTCAACCGGATTCCGCTGCTCAGCTCGGAAGACGAACGCGCGCTCGCGACGCGGCTGCGCCAGAGCAATGACCTCGAAGCAGCGGGCAAACTGGTGCTGTCGCACCTGCGCCTTGTGGTGTCGGTCGCGCGCGGCTACCTCGGCTACGGCCTGCCGCACGCCGATCTGATCCAGGAAGGCAACATCGGCCTGATGAAGGCGGTGAAGCGCTTCGACGCGGAGCGCGGCGTACGCCTGGTGTCGTTCGCGATCCACTGGATCAAGGCCGAGATGCACGAGTACATCCTGCGCAACTGGCGGCTGGTGAAGGTCGCCACCACCAAGGCGCAACGCAAGCTCTTCTTCAACCTGCGCTCGATGAAGCGCGGGCTCGCGCCGCTCACGGCCGATGAAATCAAGCACGTTGCCGCGACGCTCAAGGTCAAGCCCGAGGAAGTGGTCGAGATGGAAACCCGTCTTGCCGGGCGCGACGTCGCCTTCGAAGCCGACGACAACGATGACGAAGCGACCTACGCGCCGGCGCAATATCTCGCCGCCGACCCCGAGTCCGAGCCTTCGCGCGTGCTGGAAGCCGAGGAAGACGGCAACATCGGCGCGGCGGGCTTGCGCAGCGCGCTTGCGGCGCTCGACCCGCGCAGCCGCCGCATTGTCGAGGCGCGCTGGCTGAAGGAGAAGGACGGCGCCACGTTGCATGATCTGGCGGCCGAGTTCAAGGTGTCGGCGGAGCGCATTCGCCAGCTCGAAGTCAAGGCGATGGAGAAAATGCGCAAAGTGCTGCAGTCTACGGGGAACACCGCGCGACGCCCCTCGGGCGTCTCCCGGCTGATGATTTTTCGGCTGCAGACGCAGGCGACTAGATCCGGATCCTTTTCCAGGGAGCGCGACTCGCCGAAATCGGCATCGAACTGATCGTAGATCACCGCGTGCTGGATGTTGCTCTCGTTGAACTCGGTGTCGTGGTCCGGATTGGAAAGAGCGAACAGGCGCACCCTGCGGGCCTGGACGCTGGCGCTCATGACCTCGAGCAGGGATCCCAGAAGTTTCTGCGAATCGGAATGACGCGTAAGATCAATAATCGCGTCGAGATAGCCGCTGAACTCCCGCGCCGAGATGTTCAGCGCCATCACCGGCAGAGCCACCGCTCCCCTGGAGAGGCAATCGAGCAGTTTCTCGACCATGACGCAGTCGAGCCGCGGAATGAGTCCGGGGCGCGCCGCCATCGGCAGAAACTGCGCCGCAGGAACCGGTTCGCCATGCCCGGCCAGCATGCGCGCCGTAACTTCGCTGTGCACCGGCGTCTTCGCGGGAAGGCCGAACGCGTTCTGCGCGAAGAGCGCGAACTGGTTGTTATCCAGAGCATTTTCAATGCGCACGCCCCTGCCGGACTGGCGCTCCCGGTGGGCGATCAGACCCGGCGTCAGGCTGCGGGAATATCCCAACTCCGCGGCAGCCGAGATCGCGGCCGCGGCGAGCGACACAGGGCCGCGGCCAGCGCCACGCGCAGCGTGGGAAATTTCATGCCTCAGGCCACGGCGAAGTCGGCGAGCGGACGCGGCCGCTGAATGCCGAATCCCTGGGCGTGGCTGACGCCCAGCGCCTTGAGGCGCGCGAGGATGTCCCGATCCTCGACCATCTCGGCGATCACGCCGAATCCGAATGCCTCGGCCACGCGCAGTATGGCCCGCAGTTTCCTTTCCGCGGACAAACTGCTCAGAAGCTTGCGCACGATCGTCTGGCTCGAAAGATTGATCGAAAAGCGCGCAATCCGGGAACCCGTCGCCAGATGACGTACCACGCTGCGCACCACCCACCGATCAAGTGCCGGCATCATGCGGTAGTGCTCGAAGACGGGCAGGAACTCTCCCGGCGGCATGAGGGAGCTCTCCTCTGCGCGGAACCGCACCAGCACCTCCGCCATCGGAAACCGGTCCTCGCCGGAGAACGCCGCGATCGGCTGGCAATACAGCACCAACTCGTCGCGATCGAGCGCCTCCTGCATGCGCGCGACAGGGTTGAGCCAACCAGAGAGCTTGGCATCCTGCTCCAGCAGGAGCGGATCAGGTTTCATTCCGGCGTTCATTATGCCCCCCGCAAAACGGGGCCGGGCGGCTATCCCGGCCGTCGCGCGAGCGGCAGATCAGGCCGGCGCATGCAGCAATGCCCGCAAGTCCTCGGCAAGGTCCTGCGCGATACGGTCGTGCCTTACGAACAGGCGCAGCCGGCCCTGCGGGTCGATGATGTAGCTCTGCCCGCTGTGATCGACGGTATAGGCGCCTGGCACGCTGCCGGGCCGCTTCTCGTAGAAAATCTTGAATTCCTTCGCCACGCGTTGCGTCGCGGCGGCGTCGCCGTAAAGGCCGAGGAAGCGCGGGTCGAAAGCGGGAACATACTTGGAGAGCACTTCGGCCGTGTCCCGCTCCGGATCCACCGTCACCATCAGCACCTGCACGCGCTCGGCATCCTTGCCGAGCGCCTTCATGACGGCGGCCGCATCGACCAGCGTCGTGGGACAGATGTCGGGGCAATGGGTAAAACCGAAGAACACAACCACCGCCTTGCCGCGGAAGTCCGCCAGCGTCCTCGGCTTGCCGTCGTGCCCGGTGAGCGCGAGCTCCTTGCCGAAGTCCGCGCCCGTGATGTCGGTGCTCTTGAATTTCGGCGCATCGGCCCCGCACGCCGCCAGCAGAACGGCTGCGGCGAACGCCAGAAACTTACGCCAGGTAATGATCGGCAAGCAGCGCCGCGAACAGCGCCGACAGGTACACGATGGAGTAGCGGAAACAGCTGCGCGCGAGGCGATCGCTGTAGGCGACGTAGATGCGCACCGCGTAGCCGATGTAGACCAGGCCGAGCACGGTTGCCGCCGCCAGATAGAGCCAGCCGCTCATGCGCACGGCGAACGGCAGGAGCGAGACGCCGAACAGGATCAGGGTGTAGAGCAGCACCTGCAACCGCGTGTAGTCCTTGCCGTGCGTCACCGGCAGCATCGGCACACCGGCTCTCGCGTAATCCTCGGTGCGGTACAGCGCGAGCGACCAGAAGTGCGGCGGCGTCCAGGCGAAGATGATCAGGAACAGGAGCATTGCCTCGGTGGTAACCTGCCCGGTCACCGCGGCCCAGCCCAGCACCGGCGGCATCGCCCCGGAAGCGCCGCCGATGACGATGTTCTGCGGCGTGAGGGGTTTGAGGATCACCGTGTAGACGACCGCGTAGCCGACGAAGGTGCCCAGCGTCAGCCACATCGTCAGCGCGTTCACGTAATGCACTAGGATCCACAGGCCGAAGCCGCCGACCGCGCCGGCAAACACCACGGCCTGCAGCGGCGTCAGCTCGCCGCGCGGCAGCGGGCGCCAGCTGGTGCGCTGCATGCGCGCGTCGATCTTCTGCTCGACCAGGCAGTTGACCGCGGCCGCGGCGCCGGCCACCAGCGCGATGCCGAGGGTCGCGGCAAGCAGGACCTGCAGCGGCACCATCCCGGGCGTGGCGAGCAACATCCCGATCACCGCGGTGAAGACGATCAACGAGACGACGCGCGGCTTGGTGAGCGCGAGAAAAGCCCGGGCGCGGCGGCCCAGCGTCCTGGCGGAGGATTCGGAAAGGAATTCGGAGGACAAGGCGGAAAATTTTAGCACGGGTAAAATGGCGGACCTGCCGCTCATTGCATCGCTGGGAGAGGATCGGATGGACTTCACCGTAGGGATGCTGCTGGGGACATTTGTACTCTCGGTCCTGGCCCTTTTCTTCTTCATCTGATCGATGGCCCGGGGGCTGTTCGCAATGGCCAGTCGGCCGCGGCCGTTATCTTCGCGCGCAATCAGTTCGGCATCGTTGAAGATCCGGCGGCGACTGCCCAGGAGCAAGGCGATCTTCAACTCATGCGGCACATGACAGCCGCCGAAATTGGACAACGGGCGCTGTATCAGGACGGCGCCGGCACACAGCACCACGAAGTCCGCGAGTGGATTGAGGCGATCCGCGCTCGCCTTCAGTGACACGTGGAGAGGATCAAGATCCACCTTCGATAACACCTCCCTATTAAAACCGTATCAATATCGGCCGTCGTGATTTCCTGAAAGCGGGTTCGCTCCCCGATGGCCACTTCAAATTCCTCCACCCGTGGCCACCGGGGACCCAACCATAGCTTTGCCCGTTTCGAACAAGCCTTAAGCGACGGCAAACGTATCTTTTTCGTGGATCTCGAGCCCCCCCCAAGAGGAAGCGGTATTGGAGAAGACGCTAAAATCCCACCCGCAAGCGGAGCTGGCAGGAACGGGGTCAGGATTTCCTCATTGAGCAGTCATGAACAAAATATCTCTCAAATTCAGCCTCATGATAACCAGCGTCGCGCTGGCGGCGGTGCTTGCCGGGGTGTGGCTCGCTGACGTATATCGGGAACACGATGCGCGGGCCATGTTGCTGCCGAGTCAGGTGATCACCTTGTTTCCCGAGCCCAAGCCGTTGACGGCCTTTGCGCTTACCGATCATAAGAATCGGGTATTCGATGTTGCGAGCTTGAAGGGTAAATGGTCGTTTCTCTTTTTCGGCTTCACCCATTGCCCGGACGTTTGTCCGACGACCCTGGCGGAACTGGCCCGCGCGCGCGACGACATCGCCAGGCATACGGCCGGCGCCGAAGATGTCCAGTTCGTCTTTGTCTCGGTGGATCCGAATCGCGATACCGCCGGCAAGCTCGGGCAATACGTGGGCTACTTCGATGCGGCCTTTCTCGGTGTGACGGGAAACGACGCGCAGATCGGCAACCTGGCCGGTCAACTGGGCGCCGTGTATCAGGTTGCGAACGCACCAGAGTTGGAAAACTATCCCGTCACTCACAGCACGGCGGTATTTCTGCTGGATCCGCGCGCCCGCTATCATGCCGTGTTCACGCCGCCGCATGATGCGGAGGCCATCGGCAAGCGTTTCAAAGTGGTGCGGGAGCTTGAAGCAGGCGATGCGGTTTCGGTACGCGATGCCTGGATCCGGGAAGCGCCGCCCGGCATGACGATGATGGCGGGATACATGGAGTTGCGGAACAACACCTCACGGCCGCAAGTACTCGTGGCCGCAAGCAGTTCCGGGTTCGGCAGCGTGATGATTCACCGCACTATCGTCAAGGACGGCATGGCGGGTATGGCGCACGCGTCGCGGCTCGAGCTTGCAGCCAACGCGAGTTTGATCTTCGCGCCGGGAGGCTATCATCTGATGCTGATGAAGCCGAAACGGTCACTGCGCGCTGGCGACCGGGTCGACATCAATCTGGAATTCCGCGGCGGCCTTGTGTTACCCGTCGCCTTCGAGGTCCGCAAATGAGAACCGGCAAACGGTCTATTTCGACTGCGCCACCATGTAGTCGACGGCGGCCTTGACCTCGGCGTCGCTCAACGCCGGGTTGCCGCCTTTGGCCGGCATCACTCCAGCGCTCCCCTGCATCCCATTGACGGCGCTGGCGTAGAGAGTATTGAGGCCCTTGGCGATGGGCTTGGCCCACTGGCCTTTGTCACCCAGCTTCGGCGCGCCGGCGATGCCGGCGCCGTGGCAGACGACGCAGCTCGCCTGGTAGACTTGTTGGCCGTCGCGGCCGGGCGACGCCGCGGCCGCCGCGATTTTTACCGGCTCCGGCCGAGTTTCCGCCGAAAGGATGCTGACCTGGCCGACGGGTTTGATCCGCTCGGCCACGCTCGAAGCGGTGGACAGCAGCGCGCCGCGGTCCAGCCGGACCCGCTCGGGGATGCCGCGGTGATGGGCCACCAGAACGAATATGAACAGCAGCAACACCGCACTGGCCCCAAGAATCATCGCAACGTGCATCGCGTAGCTTTTTTTGGTCATTGCACCAACAATCCCTTCACGAAAAAGACGCCCCGCGTAAAGAAGGTGTAGTCCGCTTCAAGCGCGCCGATGCCCAGAAGCACCATCAGCAACAGCGTCGGGACCAAGATCGCATACATCAGGGCCAGGCGCTCCCACATCATGTGCATGAAGACGGCGACGATCAGCCCGGCCTTCAGCAACATGAACACGATGATCAGAAACCACCTGAGGTAACCCTGAAATTGGTAGTAGTCGACCGCATAAGACGCGGCGCTGAGAACGAACAGCAATCCCCAGATTTTGAGATAAATGCCGATCGGATGTTGCTGGCCCTCTACGTGTGCCCCGATAGCCGGTTGTCGCCCCTGTGCGTGTTCCACGATAGCCCTTACCAAAGATAGAAGAGTGCGAAGATGAATACCCACACCAGATCGACGAAGTGCCAATACAGGCCCATGGTTTCGACCATCTCGTAGTTGCCCTTCCTGCCGGTCAGAAAGCCCGGCCTCTGGTGATCCAGATCCCCCCGCAACACTTTTATCGCCACGACGATCAGGAAGATCACGCCGATCGTCACGTGGGTGCCATGGAAACCCGTGATCATGAAAAAGGCCGAGCCAAACTGGGCCGCGCCCATGGGGTTGCCCCAGGGACGTACCCCATCCTTGATCAGCGTGATCCACTCAAAGGCCTGCATGCCGACGAAGGTGGCGCCCAATGCCGCGGTGATCAGCAACAGGATGAAGGTCATCTGCTTGTTTTTCTGATAACCGAATCTGACCGCCATCGCCATCGTGCCGCTGCTGCTGATCAGGATGAAGGTCATGATGGCGATCAGGAGGAGGGGGACTTGCTTGCCGAAGAGCGTTAAAGCGAAGACCTCGCTGGGATTGGGCCAGGGCTCCACGGTGGACATGCGCACCGTCATGTACGAGATCAAAAAAGCGCTGAAGATGAAGGTATCGCTGAGGAGGAAGATCCACATCATGGCCTTGCCCCAGGGGACATTCTTGAACGCCCGCTGGTCGGAGGACCAGTCGGCGACGATGCCTTGCACGCCGTCAGCCAGCGGCAGGGGTTGTGCGATAGTCGTCGGAGTCGCTGGTGTCATGTGCTTCGGGCCTTCCTACCTGATCCCGCAGAGCTTCAATAAAAGGTCCAGATTATTCCCGGTGAACAGCAGACCAAAAAGGACCAACCAGACCAGCAGCAGGAAGTGCCAGTAAACGGTGCACAGCTCCACGCTCTGCCTGACCTTCGCCACCTCGAAATCGCCCCACACTTTGGCGACGGTCCTGCCCCAGGCCACCAAACCGCCCAACAGGTGCACCCCGTGCACTCCCGTGATCAGATAGAAAAACGCGATTGCCGGATTCGTGACGTCGAAATAAACCATCATCGCCAGCTGCCGCCAGGCCAGGACCTGCCCGAACAGAAAAACCACGGTGAACGCCCCGCCGGCGAGCAGCCCCACTCGCATGGCGTCCATCTGCCCGCGACGCACCGAATACTGCGCCCACTGCAAGGCGGCACTGCTCAAGATCAGCACCAAGGTATTCGCCCATAACAGGTTTACCTGGGGTGCCGGACGCCAGTCCTCATACACCATCCGGCCGCCGTAGGCGGTGACCAAAAGCGTGAACAGGACCGTGACCACCGCCAGAAATACCCTCAGAGCGAGTTTCTTCGCAAGCCGGGAAGATGCGCCTCCAGCGTAAAGGTCATCGAGCTTGCCCTGGTCGGCCGCCCAGGGCTTGGCCATCAACTGTTGGAACATACTCACGTGCGGGCGACCTCTCGCGCCGGGACGTTTTGCGGTATGAAGTCCTGGTCGGCGCCCGGCACGCTGTAGTCGTACGCCCAGCGATAAACCACCGGTAACGTGGCGCCAAAGTTGCCGTGTTTCGGCGGCGTATCGGCGGTTTGCCACTCCAGCGTGGTGGCGTTCCAGGGGTTGCCCCCCGATGGTTTGCCTTTGAAATAACTCCAGACCAGGTTGTACAAAAACACCAGTTGGACGGCGCCCACGAGCAAGGACGCGATGGTGATGCCGGCGTTCAAGGACTGCGCCGATGCGGGGATAAAGTCCGTGCCTCCCACTGCATAATACCGGCGCGGCACGCCCAAAAAGCCCAGGTAATGCATCGGCAGGTAGATGGCATAGGTGCCGAGGAAGGTGGCCCAGAAGTGGAATTTGCCCATGCCCTCGTTCAGCATGCGGCCGGTGATCTTGGGATACCAGTGGTAGATCGCCCCGAACACCACCATGATCGGCGCCACGGCCATCACCAAATGGAAGTGGGCGACCACGAACATGGTGTCCGAAAGCGGTACGCTCACGGTCACGTTACCGAGGAACAGGCCCGTCAACCCGCCATGGATGAACGCGAAGATGAAGCCAATGGCGAACAGCATCGGGACGGTGAGCTGGATGTTGCCGTGCCACAGCGTCAGGACCCAGTTGTAGACCTTGAGGGCCGTGGGAACGGCGATGATCAGGGTGGTGGTGGCGAAAAAGAAGCCGAAGTACGGGTTCATGCCGCTGACGTACATGTGGTGGGCCCACACCACGAAACTCAAGCCCCCGATGGCCACGATCGCCCACACCATCATCCGATAGCCGAAGATGTTTTTTCGCGCATGGACGCTGAGCAGGTCGGAGACAATGCCGAAGGCCGGCAGGGCGACGATGTAGACCTCGGGATGACCGAAAAACCAGAACAGGTGTTGAAACAACAACGGACTGCCTCCCGCGTGTTCACTCTGTTGTCCCATCGAAACGAGGGCGGGCATGAAGAAACTCGTGCCGAGAAGCAGGTCGAACAACATCATGATGGCGCTGACCAACAAGGCGGGAAAGGCCAACAGCGCCAGAACCGTGGCCATGAAAATGCCCCATATCGTCAGGGGCATCCGCATCAGCGTCATGCCGCGTGTGCGCGCCTGTAATACGGTCACCACATAGTTCAAACCGCCCATGGTGAAGCCGATGATGAAGAAGACCAGGGAAACGAGCATCAAGATGATTCCCCAAGTCGCCCCCGGCGTGCCCTGGAGGATTGCCTGGGGCGGGTACAGGGTCCAGCCGGCGCCCGTAGGCCCGCCTGGCACGAAGAAACTCGCGACCAGCAACAATACGGCGAACAGATAGACCCAGTAACTCACCATGTTGACATAGGGGAAAACCATATCGCGGGAGCCGACCATCAGCGGGATCAGGTAGTTGCCAAACCCCCCCAGAAACAACGCGGTCAGCAGGTAGACAACCATGATCATGCCGTGCAGGGTGACGAACTGCAGGTAGTTGCTCGGGTCGATAAAGGAGAAGCTGTCCGGAAAACCCAGTTGCAGCCGGATCAACCACGACATCACCAACGCCACCAAGCCGATGCCGATCGCGGTGATCGCGTACTGGATGCCGATGACTTTGGCGTCCTGGCTCCAGACGTACTTCCCCAGCCAAGTTTTCGGATGGTAAAGCTCCATCTCCCCGACTTCGGCGGGTGGGGCGAAAACCGATGCGTCATGCGCAACGTAAGCCATCAAAATCTCCTCTTCGCTAATCGAGCCGGCCCGTCATTTCAGGGCATTGATGTAGGCAACGAGGTCATTGATTGCCCGCTCGTCGGTCAGAGTTTTGGACATCAATGTCATCTGGGGTCCGTACATGTCTTGCGGATGGGCGCCGCGAACACCCTGTTTGAAATTTTTCAATTGAGTGACCAGATACCAATCGCTCATCCCCTTCAGCGCGGGGGCATTCATCGCCTGTACGCCCTGCCCACCAGGACCGTGACAGGTTCCACAGGTCGATACATAAAGCCTTTTACCGTCGTTCGCATTGCCCTTCACCGTGGCCGGGGCAGGATTATCCGGCAGCGTCTTGATATAAGCGCTGACGTTATCGATGGCGGCGTCATCGGCCAGCGTCGCCGCTATCGGCGCCATCATTTTACCGAACACATCCTTGTCGTGTGTCCCCCGGGTACCTTGCTTGTAATTTTTCAATTGCCGTTGCAGGTACCAGTCTCCCAGCCCGCTCAATTTCGGCGCATGCAGCGCGGGATTGCCCTCCGCTTGCACGCCATGACAGGCAGCACACACCGCATAGAGTTGTTTGCCCGCGGCAGCATCGCCGGTTGCCCGCGCCGAGGTTTGCGCGAACGTCGGATGGCCGCTTAACCACGCCTGAAACGCGGGCTCTTCTTCCACCACCACTTTGCCGCGCATGACGTAGTGCCCGACGCCGCACAATTCGTTGCAGAGGATGTCGAATTTCCCGGTTCGGGTGGGGGTGAGCCAGAAATAGGTGACCATGCCCGGCACCAGATCCATCTTGGCCCGGAACTGCGGTACCGCGAAGTTGTGCAGGACGTCTACGGAGCGCAGCAGCAGCTTGACCGGCTTGCCGATGGGGAGATGCAGCTCCGAGGCCGGTATCAAGACGTCATCCTGTCCGTTGGGATCGTCGGGATTCATGCCAAACGGGTTTTTATCGCTGATGTACTTGGCATCGACGGTACCCAACTTGCCGTCATTGCCCGGGAAGCGAAAGCTAAAAAACCATTGCTTGCCCACCACCTCGACCACCGCCGCATCGTTCGGGACCTCGACGAATTTCGCCCAGACAAACAAGCCGGGGGCCAACATGGCGGCGATGCCCACCGCGGTCAATCCGACCAGCCACGCCTCCAGCTTCTTGTTCTCGGGTTCGTACGCGGCCCGTTTTTCCTTCCGGTAGCGGAAGCGGACCACGCAATAAGCCATGAACAAATTGACGGCGACGAAGACAGACCCCGTGATCCAGAACGTGAGCTTGATGGTGTCGTCGATCGCGCCCCAGTTGGAGGCGATCGGCGTGAAATACCACGGGCTCAGGAATTGAAAAAGGACGGAGCCCAGGACCAACAATATCAATACGATCGCCATAGCCATGCGCGGATTCAACTCCCAAGCGCAACTCGGTTAAAAAGCACGGGTGAAGCACCACCCGTAGCTTGCCAAGGAACAATGATATCAAATTAATGCCTGCGCGATCGCCGTCTTGGTGACGGGCCAGGCGATGATCGCGAGGATGATCAGCGGGATCACCGTCCAGGCAATCTCGACGCCGATATTCTGGTGAAAATTCGCCGCCTTGCGGCCAACCGACTTGCGGTGCGCAACCACCGACCAGAACATGAAGGAGAACACGCCGATGAAAATCACGGCGCACAGGATCATCACGTACTCGTGCAGGTCGTAAATGAGCGTCTCGCAAGCGTGAAAAATGCCGCGCAATATTACCACAGCCGCCCCCCGCTCAATCAGCGCCGGCGTTCGAACTGCACTATGGCGCGCCCGTCCGCGGCCCGGCGCGGCGCCGCCTTCCAGGCGTGGCCGTACACCACTTCATAGCTGACGGAAAGCCCGCCCGCGCCGCGCTGCGCCGCGAGCTTCTCCATGAGAACAGCGCGGAACCGCCGCCCGGCGAGGCCGCGCCGCGGTTCGCCGATCGGGCCGCTGAGCGCGCAGGTCTGGCCGCTCGCGCGCAGATCCGCGAGCAGCGCCTCGCCATCCGCGTACACCATGGTGATGCGCTCCATGTCCATCACCGGCTCGGCGAAGCCCGCCGCGACCAGCATGTCGCCCAGGTCGTGCATGTCGGCGAACGAATGAACCCTCGCCGCGCCCGCCGCCGAGCGCAGTTCGGCGAGCGTATCGGGGCCGAGCGTGCTGAACATCAGCAGTCCCTCGACCGCGAGCACACGATGGAACTCATGCAAGGCGGCGAGGGGATCCGCCGCCCAATGCAGGGCCATGTTCGACCACACCAAGCCGATCGTCGCGCTCGCAAAGGGCAGCCGGGCCAGATCGGCGCACACCGGCTTGGGCGGCCGCCGCTGGAAAAAGCGCAGGCGCGGCCGGCCCGCATGCAGCATCGCCCGCGAGAAATCGACGGCGAGCACGTCCGCTTTACGGTAGCGCTTGGCCAGCGCGCGCGCATCGCGCGCCGGGCCGCTGCCGGCATCGAGCACCCGGCGCGGCGCGAGCTTCACGTAATCGAGGCGCTCGAGCATGCGCGCGCCGACTTCGGTTTCCAGCCTGGAGGCATGCGCATAGCTGTTTGCAGCGCGCTCGAACCTGCGCCGCGCAGTGCGCGCGTCTATCGCAAAACCAGGGGGGCGCGGCCGCCCCGGCTCAATTTCCGCCGGCAAGCACGCCTTCCACGGCGCGTGCGGCGGCGAGCACATGCCGGTCGGACATCGCCACGCCGCAGACCATCAGGCCGACCGGTGCCTCGCCCGGTGCGTGGCAGGGCAGCGTCGCGGCGCAGCCGTCGAGAAAGTTCGCGAGACCGGTGTTGCGCAGGATGCGCGAATTCCAGCGGAAGTAGGCCTCGTCGCTCGCACTTGCTTCGGCAATCGTCGGCGCGATGCAGGGCGCGGTAGGCATCAGGAAGGCGTCATAGGGCGCCATCAGCTCGCCGAGCTCCTTCATGTACGCCTCGCGCATCAGCCCGAGTTCGACGAGTTCCCAGGCCGCGATGTCCTTGCCCAGAGTCATGCGCTTGGCGACGCGCGGATCGTACTCGGCGAAACGCGCGGCCCAGCGTTTGTGAATCGCATACGCCTCCGCTGCCGCGAAGCCGCCGTTGCGGAAAAATTCCGCCTGCCGGTCGAACGACGGCACTTTGCGCTCCTCGATCACCGCGCCGGCGCGCGACAGCGCCGCAAGGGACGCTTCGAAAGCCTTCGCCACCGCCGCATCGAGCTCTTCGATCGCGCTCGAGCGCGGCAGCAGCAGGCGCAGGCCACGTGCGGGCAGTTCCTTCAGCCGCGCATCGGGCTCGCCGGCGAGGACCGCATCATAGGCCGCGCAGCACTCCACCGTGTTGGCGAGCGGGCCGATGGAATCGAGCGTGTAGGACAGCGGAAACGCGCCTTGCCGCGGAACGCGCCGCGCCGTCGGCTTGAACCCGGCGACACCGCACAGCGCCGCCGGCTGCCGGATCGAGCCGCGCGTGTCGGACCCCAGGCCCATTACGCCCATGCCGTCGGCCACCGCGACCGCGGCGCCCGAGGACGAACCGCCAGGCACGCGGCCTGTCTTGCGATCCCAGGGGTTTTTCGGAGTGCCGTAATGCGGGTTGATACCGACAGCGCCGAAGGCGAACTCGACCATGTTGGTGCGCCCGATGATCACCGCGCCCGCGGCGCGAAGCCTGGCTACTGCCGGCGCATCCGCACGCGCCGCCGGCGCGTCGGCAAGCAGTTTCGAACCGGCGCGGGTAACGTCGCCGCCCACATCGAACAGGTCCTTCACCGAGACCGGCAGCCCGTCCACCGTCGAGCGGACGATTCCAGCCTTGCGCAGCCGGTCCGCCTGGTCGGCGTCGGCGCGCGCCGATTCGCCGTATACCTTCATGAAAGCGCGCGCGCCCTCGCCCGCCGGATCGGCGATCCGCGCCAGGGCCGTTTCCACCAGCGCGCGGCTGGTGGTGCGGCCCGCGGCCAGATCGCCTGAGAGCGCGTCAACAGTCCACATGCGGGCAGTCTAGCGCACAATATTCCTCATGCTGGCGAACCTGGGGCGGCGCATCGGCAAACTGCTGTTCAGCGGCAGCTGCTTTCTGTGCCGCGGCGAGGCGCCGGACATCCTGTGCGCCGATTGCGATGCGGACTTGCCCCGGCTGCAGGGAGCACTGTGCCCGCGCTGCGCGCTCGCCTCGCCCGGGGGCGCCGTGTGCGGCCGCTGCCTGACGCAGGCACCGCAGTACGACGCGACGCTCGCCGCGCTCACCTACCGTTTCCCCGCCGACGTGCTGGTGCACGCGCTCAAATTCCGCGGCCAATTGGCGCTTGCGCCCTATCTGGCGGAACTTCTTGCGGGATGCATTTCGACCAAGAACACGGACTACGTGCTTCCCGTGCCGCTCTCCCGTGAACGGCTGCGCGAGCGCGGCTACAACCAGTCGCTCGAGATCGCGCGGCACGTAGTGCGCGCCACCGGAACGCGGCTGGCGGCGGAACTCTGCGAGCGCCGGCGCGACACTCCGGCGCAGATGGAACTGCCGCTGACCGAGCGCGCTAAAAACGTTCGCGGCGCATTCCACTGCCCTCGGCTGATCGCGGGCGCCAGGGTCGCGGTGCTGGACGATGTCATGACCACCGGCGCCACGCTCGACGAGATCGCCGCAACTTTGAAACGCGCCGGCGCGGCGCGCGTGGAAAATTGGGTCATCGCCCGGACCTTGCCGCCCGGGCCGGCACCCTGATGTTCGACATCGTTCTCGTCCATCCGGAAATTCCGCCCAACGCCGGCAACGTGATCCGCCTCGCCGCCAACACCGGCGCGCGCCTGCACCTGGTGGAACCCCTCGGCTTTTCCATGCACGACAAGCAGCTGAAACGCGCCGGGCTCGATTACCACGAATACGCCAGCGTGCGCGTGCACGCCGATTGGCAGGCCTGTGTTTTAGTCCTGAATGAAAAACGTTTGTTCGCCCTGACGACAAAGGCGGAGCAAAGCGTGTTCGACGCGCGCTTCCTGGAGAACGACGCCTTCGTGTTCGGTTCGGAAACCGCAGGCTTGCCGCAGGAAATCCTGGATTCGTTCAAGACCGAAATGCGGCTGCGGCTGCCGATGCGGCCGGGGAATCGCAGTTTGAATCTTTCCAACGCGGTCGCTGTCACCGTCTTCGAAGCCTGGAGACAGGCCGGTTTTCGCTAACCCTCGGCTTTCGGATCCCGCGCGAGCAACAGCTCCACCGCCTGCGGCGGCGTGAGGCGTCCCTGCAGCACCGCGTCCACCGCGGAGGCGATCGGCATTTCCACGGAGCAGCTCTTTGCGCGCACCAGCGTCGCTTGCGCCGAGCGCACGCCTTCGGCAACGTGGCCGAGGCCGGCGACGATTGCCTGCAGCGGCTTGCCGCGCGCGAGTTCGAGGCCGACGCGCCGGTTGCGCGACAGATCGCCGGTGGCGGTGAGGATCAGGTCACCCGCGCCGGTGAGTCCCATCACGGTTTCGGCGCGCCCGCCGAGCGCGACGCCCAGGCGCGCGAGTTCGGCCAGGCCGCGGGTGACCAACGCCGCGCGCGCGTTCTGCCCGAGACCCAGGCCGTCACAGATGCCGACCGCGATCGCCAGCACGTTTTTCACCGCGCCGCCGATTTCGACGCCCACCACGTCCTCCGAGTGATAGACGCGCAGCCTGCCGCCATGCAACTGGGCGGCGGTCGCGGTCGCGAACGCGGCGTCGGCCGAAGCGAGCGTCAGGGCGCAGGGCAATCCCTGCGCGACTTCCAGCGCAAATGAAGGGCCGGAAAGCGCTCCGCTGGGTGCGCGGATACCCGAGGCGGCGACAATTTCGTGCGGCAACGCGGCGCTGTCCTGCTCGAAGCCCTTGCACAGCCACAGCAGCGGCACAGTCCCGCCCTTCAGTTTGCCGAGCAGTTCGCGCAGTCCCGCCACCGGTGTGGCGACGATGAGCAGTTCCGCTCCCGACAGGGCCTGGTCGAGGCTCGATTCGACGCGCAACGCTTCCGGCAGAGCAATTTCGGGCAGGTAGCGCGCGTTGCGACGTCCGGAGGCGAGAGAGAGCGCTTGCGTGGCGTCACGCGCCCACAACGTCACTTTATGACGGCTGGCAACTGCAACTGCAAGGGCTGTGCCCCATGCGCCTGCACCCAGTACCGCGAGCGCAGTCATCTTCCGCTGCTCAGTCGCCCCAGACCGAAGCGGCGCGCACGAAGCCGGTCGCGCCGTCGTTATGGCGTACACGCAGCCAGCCGTTGGGCGCGATCTCGACCAGCTCCAGCGCCACGTTCTGCGCGGCGCTGAATACGGCCGGGGCGCCGTCTTCGGCGCGCTGGCGCGCTTCCACCGACGGCGCGGTTACCAGCACGGTGCGCTTGTCGCTCAGCGCCTTCTTCTCGATCCAGGTGAGCGCTCCCGCATGGTCGCGCACCTTGACCCAGGCTTCGAGGTTGACGATCACCTCGAGCGGATAGCTGCGCGAGACCACGAACAGCGGCGTCGCCTGGCGCGAGGGCGCGTCGTAGAGCACCGCGGCGTTCTCCTGCACGGAACGGAAATCAGCCGCGCTGGCACCGCAGGCAACCAACAGGAACGGAACGCAAATCGCCTTCATGCTCAGTTCGCCAGTTCGATTTTCGGCCCGCCCGCCGCCGCCTGCTGCCGGCGTTCCAGGTAGATCTGCTCGAACGAGACCGGCGCCAGCACCACCGCGGGGAAACCCGCGCGCGTCACCAGGTCGGAGATCGCTTCGCGCACGTACGGGTAGAGGATCGTCGGGCAGCCGATGCCGAGCAGCGGCTCGAGGTCCTCGGGCGGGACGCCGCGCACCGTGAATATCCCGGCCTGCGCCGCTTCGGCGAGGAACACGGTCTTGTCGCCGGAACGCGCGGTCACCGTGACCGTGACCACGACCTCGAACAGCGCTTCGGCGAACTGCGATCCCTCGTTGCGCACCTGGATTTCGAGCTGCGGGTTCTCCGCCTGCATGAATACCTGCGGCGCGTTGGGCACCTCGAGCGACAGATCCTTGATGTAGATCTTTTCGATCTGGAACGAGGCTTGCGCGGGGCCTGGATCGGCGCCTGCGGCTTGTGTCGGGTCGCGCATCTGATCGCTCATGGGGCCTTTGCCAGTAGTTTGTCGAGTTGTCCGGAATCGTCCAGACGGTGCAGTTCGTCGCTGCCGCCGATGTGCCGGCCGTCGATCCAGATCTGCGGCACCGTGGAGCGGCCGCTCTTTTGCTGCATTTCGGCGCGCCGTGCGGGTTCCAGGTCGACGCGCACGCGCTCGATGTCGCTCACACCCTTGCGCTCGAGCAACCGGTCGGCGGCCTGGCAATACGGGCACGCGGCGGTGGCATAGATCAGTACGCGCGCCATCGATCGGGGTTGCCGTTCATTTCTCCACCGGCAGGCCGGCCTGCAGCCAGGCGGCGTAACCGCCGGCAAGATTGTGTACCTTGTCGAAGCCTTTGCCGCGCAACACCGCCACCCCGCCGCCGGCGCGATTGCCGTCGCCGCAATGCAGGATCAACGGCTTGGTCTTGAGCTTGTCGAGCTCGCCGGCGCGCCGCTCCAGATCGGCAAGCGGGATGTTTCTCGCGCCGAGGATGTGCCCCCTGGCGTAGTCCTCGGCGCTGCGCAGATCGACCACCAGCGCATCGCTGCGATTGATCAGCTGCGTCGCCTCGAGCGTATTCACCCAGGGCCCGCCCGCGCCGCGGCGCAGCAGCGGCCAGAGCAGCATGCCGCCGGAGACCGCGGCGACCGCGATGAGAGCCCAGTTCTTGATGATGAATTCCATGGGGAGCATCACATTATAATTCAGCGCATGCACAAGCTCGTGCTTCTGCGGCACGGCGAATCCGGCTGGAACCGCGAGAACCGCTTTACCGGCTGGACCGACGTCGATCTCTCGCCGCAGGGCGTCGAGGAAGCGCGCAGCGCGGGCCGCCTGCTGCGCGCCGAGGGCCACGCCTTCGATTTGGCCTACACCTCGATGTTGAAGCGCGCCATCCGCACGCTGAACCTCGCGCTGGAGGAGCTCGACCAGCTCTGGCTCCCGGTCACCAAGGACTGGCGCCTGAACGAGCGCCATTACGGCGCGCTGCAGGGGCTGAACAAGGCGGAGACGGCGGCGAAATTCGGCGAGGCGCAGGTGCTGATCTGGCGCCGCAGCTACGACACGCCGCCGCCGGCGCTGGCGCCCGGCGACCCGCGCCATGAGGCGAGCGACCCGCGCTATGCGGACGTAGCGGTGCCCACGACCGAATGCCTGAAGGACACGGTGGCGCGGGTGATTCCCTGCTGGGAAAGCGTCCTCGCCCCGGCCGTGCGCGGTGGCTGTCGGCTCCTCGTGGCCGCGCATGGCAACTCGCTGCGCGCCCTGATCAAGCACCTGGACGGCGTATCGGACGCGGACATCGTCGGCTTGAACGTGCCCACCGGCGTGCCGCTGGTCTACGAGCTGGATGACCGGCTGCGCCCGCTAAAGCACTACTACCTCGGCGATGCGGCGGCAGTGGCAAAGCGCGTCGCCGCAGTTTCAGCGCAGGGCAAGGCACAACCCTGACGGCGAATTTCCTTCTCCGCCTTGCCCTCGTCGCCGGCTTGCTCAACACGGCGGCCCTCGGGGCGGCGCCGGGGGCAACGAGGGAGGAGGACCTTGCCGCGCTGCGCTCGAGGATCGATTCCCTGCGCTCCGAGCTGGGGGGCCGGGAATCCGACCGGCACGAGGCGCGCGACGCGCTGCGCGCGTCCGAGGTCGCGATATCGGACGCCAACCGGGCGCTGCAGGCCGTGGAGACGGAGGCCCGCGCCGCGCGCGCGGCGATCTCCGACCTTGCCACGCGAAGGGCTATTCAGGAGCGCTCGCTGGAAGCCGGCCAGGCCGCGCTCGGGCGCCTGCTCGCCGCGCGCGCGGTGGCGGGCATTTCGGGCGGGTCGCCCGATTTCCTGCGTCTGGCGCTCTCGGGGGAGGATCTGGCCGACGCCGCGCGCAAACTTCACTACCTGACATACGTGTCCCGCGCGGCGGCGCAAATGATCGAAGGCCACCGTAACAGCCTCGTCGAAGCCGCCCACCTGAAAGCCGACTCCGAGGGCAAGGCGCGCGAACTGGCGGCGATCGAGGCGCGCGGCCGCAGCGACCGGGAGCTGCTCCTGAAGGAGCGGCGCGAACACCGCCGCCTGCTGGAGCGCATTGCCGGCGAGATCCGCAACGCGAAGAACCGGATCCAGGTGCTGGTCGCCGACGAATCGCGCCTGGCGCGCCTGGTCCAGGAAATCGGCAAGGTACTCGCAGCGCGGCCCGGCGCGGGCTATGCCCGCGTGACAGCCGTGCCGGAGGCAGGTACGGGTGCGGTGACCGGCCTGTTTTCCGCCTTGAAAGGAAGCCTCCGCCTGCCGGTGCGCGGGGAACTTGCCGGGCGCTTTGGCACTCCAAACGCACAGGGAGGCATTTCCGCCAAAGGCGTCTTCATCCGCGCCCCGGAAGGCGAGCAGGTACGTGCGGTCGGCGCCGGCCGGGTGGTGTATTCCGACTGGATGCGGGGTTTCGGCAACCTGCTGATCGTCGACCACGGCAAGGCTTTCCTGTCGATCTACGGCAATAACGAATCTTTACTCAAGCAAACCGGCGATACGGTTACTCTGGGCGAGCCTCTTGCGACGGTCGGACACAGCGGGGGCAACGAGCAAACAGGTCTATACTTTGAATTGCGGCATCTGGGCAGGGCCTTCGATCCCCTACGGTGGGTAAAACTGAAATGAACGGCAAATTCAAGAGCTTTGGATTGATCACACTGGGCGTGGTGGCGGGGATACTGGTCAGCCTGAACTTCCAGGCGATCGGGCAGCTCGCCACCCGTTCGCCCCTGCCCATCGAAGAGCTGCGCACCTTCACCGAAGTGTTCGGCGCGATCAAGCAGAACTACGTCGAACCGGTCGAAGACAAGAAGCTGATCACCGAAGCCATCAACGGCATGCTCGCGGGGCTCGATCCGCATTCGGCCTACCTCGATGCGGAAGCGTTCAAGGAACTCCAGGTCGGCACGCAAGGCCAGTTCGGCGGCCTCGGCATCGAGGTCGGCATGGAAGACGGCCTCGTGAAAGTGATTTCGCCGATCGAGGATACGCCGGCGTATCGCGCCGGGGTCAAGCCCGGCGACCTGATCGTCAAGCTGGACGATGCGCAGGTCAAAGGCATGACGCTGAACGACGCGGTGAAACGCATGCGCGGCAAGGCGGGCACGCAGATCACGCTGACGATCGCGCGCAAGGGCGAGCCGCAACCGATCATCGTCACGCTCACGCGCGCGGTGATCCGGGTGCAGAGCGTTAAATCCAGGGTCATCGAGCCGGGTTACGGCTGGATACGCGTGTCGCAATTCCAGGAAGCGACGCCGGAGAGCCTCGCGCGCCATCTCGAGACGATGTTCAAGCAGGGACCGCTCAAGGGCCTGGTGCTGGATCTGCGCAACGATCCCGGCGGCCTGCTCTACGGCGCGGTCGCGATCTCGGCGGCCTTCCTGCAGCCCAAGCTGCTGGTGGTGTCGACCGATGGCCGCACGGAAGACGCGCGCAAGAAGTTCTACGCCACCAACGACGACTACCTGCGCGGCGCCAAGGACGACATGATGAAGAACCTGCCCGCCGCGGTGAAGACCGTGCCGATGGTGGTGCTGGTGAACGGCGGCTCGGCCTCGGCCTCCGAGATCGTCGCCGGCGCGTTACAGGATCACAAGCGCGCCACCGTGGTCGGTACGCAGACCTTCGGCAAGGGCTCAGTGCAGACCATCATGCCGCTCGGCAACAACACCGCGATCAAGCTCACCACCGCGCGCTACTTCACGCCGAGCGGCCGCTCGATCCAGGCCAAAGGCATCACGCCCGACGTGATCATCGAGGAACCCGGCGCGACGCTCGCCGCGCGCGTGCGCGAGGCGGACCTGAACCGGCACCTCGGTAACGGCGAAAAGGAGGCCGCCAAAGCCGCATCGCCGCAGGCGAAACCGGCGGCGATGACGCCGTCGCAAGCCGCGACCTCCGAGCCGCCGAAGCCGATCGAACTGGGCTCCAAGGACGACTTCCAGTTGATGCAGTCGATCGCGTTCCTCAAGGGCGAGCCGGTCAAGGGCCAGACGCCTTCGGTCGCGCAGACAAAGCCGGCTGCGAAAGCGAACTGAACGACCAGCAGCTTCTTCGTTATAGCCGCCACATCCTGCTCGATGAAATAGGGATCGAGGGCCAGGAGAAGCTGCGCAATTCGCATGCACTGATCATCGGCGCCGGCGGCCTGGGTTGCCCCGCGGCGCTCTACCTCGCCGCCAGCGGCATCGGCAAGCTGACGCTGGCCGACCCGGACAAGGTCGATCTCACAAATCTGCAGCGCCAGATCCTCTATCGCACCGATTCGGTGGGCACGCCAAAAGTGGCAGCGGCACGCGCTGCCCTGTCCGCCTTGAATCCCGATGTAAAGATTTTTCCCTTGCAGAAAAGAATCGAAGCGAACGAACTGCAATCCCTGCTCGCCGATGTCGATGTCGTCCTCGACTGCTCCGACAACTTCGCCACGCGCCACGCGCTCAATCGCGCCTGCGTGAAGTTCAAGAAGCCCCTCGTCTCCGGCGCCGCGATCCGCTTCGACGCGCAAGTCGCGGTGTTCGACCTGCGAAAACCCGATGCGCCCTGCTACGCCTGCCTGTTTCCCGAGGACGGCGCAATCGAAGAAGTGCAGTGCTCCACCATGGGCGTCTTCGCGCCGCTCACCGGCGTGGTCGGCGCGCTGCAGGCGATGGAAGCGGCGAAGCTGCTTACTGCAGCGGGCGAGACTTTGAACGGAAGATTGCTACTGCTCGACGCGAAACGATCCGAGTGGCGCACGGTACGCGTCAAGCGCGATCCCGATTGCGCAGTTTGTGGCGTCAGCTAATCACGCTTGCGCGAGTGTGTTTTTTCGCCTTCACTGCCTCACGCCCGGTCCAGGCCGAATCGGGGATGGCGTCTGTGGTGCCGAATGGCCAGTATCCAGACGCAATCGGAATCGACCACGCGAAACAAAACCGAGTAGGGAAATCGATGCACTATGCTGCGCCGGATCTGCGCTTCGACGACCGGAAATTGCGCGGGGTTCCTGGAAATCCGCTCCACGACGGCGTCGATTTCGCCGCGGAAATCGGAGGCCAGCCCTGGCCGGGCGCGCCCTTAGTAGGACGCAGCAGCGTTCACGTCATCGGCGGTGGAGGGGTGGAACTCGACCCTCATTCAGCCGTGCCGCGGGTGCGCCGGCGAAACTCCTCGAGGGTGAGAGGGGTGACCTGCCCGGATTCAATCGCAGCATCGCGCTCACGGGCCACGGCGATGCCCTCGCGGTCGGTCTGCGGATCCGCAAGCCACGCGGTGGCTTCCTCCAGGCTTGCCCAGGCGGCGAGCGCAAGACGCTCACGATCGCGAGGCGGCAAGCGCATCAATTCGGCCTCAAGCTGGTCGGTCGTGCTCATAGGGCAAGTCTAGCACCGCCGAGGCGGGCGGGTTGTCGTTCTTGTCCCTCTTGTTTTCATGACGGATCACAGCGCCCCCGCGCGTCAAGCGCGATCCTGTTTGCGCAGTCTGCAGTGTGAGCTGATCACGCTTCCGCGAGCAGGGCTTTTTTTGCCTTGGCCGGCAGGTCCACAAATACGAAATGCGATTCCGGATACAGATAGTCTTCCCCCGATTCGTCAACGACGCGGAGAAAATCGTCGCGCTTCGCGCGCGCGTCGGGAAGAACTCGATAAATCTTTCCCTTTTCGAGATCGTCGCAGTCCTTGTTCTCAACACATAGCGCGAACCTGGTTTTAGAACGCGTATTCGGCATAACGATTACTCCAGAAACCTCTTCACTTTGATTTTGCGCTTGCCGATACCATGCGCCTCCTACCAATGTAGTTCCGCTCAGCGCACCCGGCCATCGGCCAGCCGTCCACGCTCACCGGCGCGGCTGCCGCGCTCAGTTTTCATTCGGCGTCATCGTTTACCATGACCCAGATTCTTTTCAGCCGCAATTCCGCTTTGATCTCATCGTCGAGCCGTTCATAATTCTGCAGAATAGCATCCACTACGTCGCCCTGATTCCACAATCGAACCCTGAAGAAATCCTTTCGCGCGTCCAGCTTCACTTGATTCGTGAATCCACCCCACGACACCAGAAGGCCTTGCTGAGAAGCGAACTTTGACACGACGCCGAGGAGTTCGTTGTAGGTCGACTGCCCCTCGGCCCCACTACCGGACTTGACCTGCACACAAAGGCGGGGTTGATCGAACCCGAGCGAGCCTGAACCGGCCAGGATGTCTACTCCTCCATCGGGCCCGGGGGGCGAAACCTCTGTCTTGTATCCCTGTGCCCGCAGGACTGCATCGACCAGGTGGGCAAGATCATGGCCTTTGAAATTGGCCTGAATGAACTTGAGGATCTCATCTCGCGCGGTCTCCTCTAGATTGACCGTGTCATCAACGGCAAGACCTTCGATCTCAGCTTCGGAATTCTCTGTAGCGACTTCGGGTAGTTCCAATGGAGCCAAAGTGAGAATCTTGTTTACGCGGTTTTCCGCATCGTTGCGATAAACCTTGAACACGGTGAGCGCCGAGTTCATTGAGAAGAGTATGTCTTTCGGGAAGACAGAACGTGGTACCGTTTTGAGCCATTCCACGCTGCGGATGTGCATTACGTTCGGGGCAACCTTCTTGTACTGGTATTCGCCCGCAACTCGACCGAATGCGAATGCAGATTCGGTCTTGAGAGGCAGCGCAACCAGATCGCCCTTTTGGATATCTCGTGCGAATCTCCAAACTTGGCCCAGTCCGGCGTTGACCTGCTTTTCATTTTCTCCGGGATACGTCTCCTTGTAGAGTTGACGCATCTCGTCCTTTGTGCGGAAGGCAGAGTAGTCCGGAAGCTCGTTCCAGGCATGACAGACAAGGCACTCCTTGACGGCTGTCTCCTGTTGCTCGCCATGCCTGCCCGCGCGGACGACCCACAGCGACATCGTACCCTCCGTTTTCGCTACCCGCCCTGCGGCTAACGATTGATGAACGACACGAAAACGATGCTAGTAGCATCTATGTATGGATGCAAGCATCTACAAATGAATGCTGGCATGTACCGGCAGATATCTGCCGATTGATGAATGCTTCGCTGCTAAGCCGCGAGGAAACTTCGCTGCGCGGCGTAGCTCTCGGTGGGTTTCTTGGTAAAGCCGGATTTCGCGTAGTGATGCAGGCAGCCGATGATGTAGCGCACCAGCAGGCCCGCCTGCGCGTTGACGTCGGCGTCCGCGGGTTTTTGGCCGCCGTC